>NZ_JAZHPE010000035.1:0-118748 GCF_036553535.1 Subtercola sp. YIM 133946 | reverse complement strand
CCACCCCCCTCGACCCCCGCTGGTTGAGTAGCCCGCGCAGCGGGCGTATCGAAACCACCCCCCTCGACCCCCGCTGGTTGAGTAGCCCGCGCAGCGGGCGTATCGAAACCACCCCCGGGCATCCGGAGCAGGGTCAGGGGAGGCAGCGATAATAGGAGGGTGCCCCTCTACCGTGATGACGTCGTCGTGCTGCGCACCCACAAGCTGGGTGAGGCCGACCGCATCGTGACGATGCTGTCGCGGCAGCACGGCAAGATCCGGGCGGTGGCGAAGGGCGTCAGGCGTACGGCGTCGAAGTTCGGCGCGCGGCTCGAACCGTTCATGGTGGCCGACGTGCAGTTCTTCGAGGGCCGAAACCTCGATACCATCACCCAGGCCGAGACGATCGCCTCATACGGAGCCGACATCTCGGCCGACTACGCCAGCTACACCGCCGCCAGCGCGATGGTCGAGACAGCCGACAAGCTCACCGACGCGGATGCGACGCAGCAGCAGTACCTGTTGCTGGTCGGCGCCCTGCGGTCGCTCTCGCGCGGCGAACACGGCTCGAGCCTCACCCTCGACTCGTACCTCCTGCGTGCGCTGTCGATGGCGGGCTGGGCGCCCAGCTTCTCCGACTGCGCCGTGTCGGGGGTGCCGGGCCCGCACTCCGCGTTCGTGGTGCAGCTGGGCGGTGTAGTGAGCGACGAGTACGCCCCGCCCGGAACGCCCCGGCTCGACGCCTCGACGCTCGGCCTGCTCGGTGCGCTGCTGAGCGGTGACTGGGCCGCGGCCGACGCCTCCGCCGACCGGGTCAGGTCGCAGGCGAGCGGCATCGTGGCCGCCTACACCCAGTGGCACCTCGAGCGCGGGTTGCGTTCGCTGCAGCACGTCGACCGCACCACTCCGAACCTGCCGACCCAGCGTGCCGAACAGCTCGCGCGGCAGGCGGCCGTCGCTGTCTCCGCCACCGTCGCTGTCTCCGCCGCCGCCGCTGTCTCCACCCCCGCCGCACCGACCGAAAGCACCACTGCATGAGCCGCGTAGGCAAGACCCACCCCGACGCCGTCGACTTCAAGCCGCTCGACTACACCGGCGTCTACCCGCCCGATATTCCGCGCGCCGAGGTGCCCGCCCACGTCGCCGTGGTGATGGACGGCAACGGGCGCTGGGCCAACGCCCGCGGCCTCACCCGGGTGGAGGGCCACAAGGCGGGCGAGGCGGCGCTGCTCGACGTCGTGGCCGGCGCCATCCAGATCGGTGTGAAGCACCTCAGCGTCTACGCCTTCTCCACCGAGAACTGGAAGCGCTCGCCCGACGAGGTGCGCTTCCTGATGGGCTTCAACCGCGAGGTGCTGCACCGTCGCCGAGACCAGCTGAATGAGTGGGGAGTGCGGGTTCGGTGGGCGGGGCGCCGGCCCCGGCTCTGGGCATCCGTCATCAACGAACTGCAGTACGCCGAACGCCTCACCGCCGCCAACTCGACCCTCACCCTCACCATGTGCGTCAACTACGGCGGCCGAAACGAACTCACGGATGCCGTGCAGCGCATCGCCGCCGAGGTCGCCGCCGGGCGGCTGAAGCCCTCGGGCGTGAGCGAGAAGCTCATCCAAAGGCACCTCTACGTGCCCGACCTGCCCGACGTCGACCTGTTCGTGCGCAGCTCGGGCGAGCAGCGCACCAGCAACTTCATGCTCTGGCAGTCGGCCTACGCCGAGATGGTGTTCCTCGACCGCCTGTGGCCCGACTTCACCCGTCTCGACCTGTGGGAGGCCATCGAGTACTACACCGGCCGCACCCGCCGGTTCGGCGGCGCCGTCGACGCCCCAAACCCGCCTAGCTGCGGGGCTTGAGCGGGTCGGTCAGGTCGGCGATGGTCGCGCCGAACGAAGCAAGCAGGGGGTCGGCGTCGGTGAGCAGGCTGTGGCCGTGCTCGCCGGCTCCGAGCGCCACACGTTTGCCGACCATCCGTTCGTCGGCGTAGACGGGCAGCGCGGTGGTGCTGCCGAGCGGGGTGATCGTGCCGCGCTCGTAGCCGGTCGCCTCGAAGGCGAGGTCGGCGGCCGGCAGAGAGAGCTTGTTCACGCCCAGCAGCGCGCGCAGCTTCGACCAGCTGATCTGCCGGTCGCCGGGCGTCAGCACGAAGAGGTAGTCGCCGTCGTGCCGCTTCACCACGAGCGACTTGATCACGTCGGAGGGTTCGAGACCGAGCAGCGCCGCCGCCGACTCGAGGCTGTCGGCCTGCGGTCGCTCGACGATCTCGATGGCGAGGCCGCGCCGGCGGGCATCCTGTTCGACTCGTTCTGTTCCGGTGAGCGTCATGGTGCTATCTAACCGGATGCCCGGGGCCGGGATTCCCGGGAATAGCCCCACCCGCCCGGCCGTTGCCCTGTGTATGACAGAAGCAATCAAGATCGATGTGTGGTCTGACATCGCGTGCCCCTGGTGCTACATCGGCAAGCGCAAGCTCGAGAACGGAATCGCCGACTACACGGCAGCCGCCGGAGACGAGGCCACCCCGATCGAGGTCGAGTACCACAGCTTCGAACTGTCACCCGACACCCCGGTCGATTTCGAGGGCAGCGAGGTCGACTTCCTCGTGAAGCACAAGGGTTTTCCGCCCAGCCAGATCCAGGGCATGCTCGACCGCGTCACCGGCATCGCCGAGTCGGTCGACCTGCACTACGACTACGACGCACTGCAGCACACGAACACCGTCAAGGCGCACCAGCTGATTCACTATGCGAAGGCGCACGGGGTTCAGCTCGAGGCGAAGGAGCGCCTGTTGAGGGCCTACTTCGTCGAGGGCCGGCACGTCGGCCGCGATGAAGACCTCGCCGATCTCGCCGCCGAGATCGGGCTCGACCGCGACGACGCGCTGCGCTCGTTGCGCGAGAACGAGTACCTGGCGGCCGTTCGGGCCGACCAGGCCCAGGCCATCGAATACGGAATCCAGGGCGTGCCGTTCTTCGTCATCGACTCGAAGTATGGGGTATCGGGCGCACAGGATGCCGCCACCTTCGCTCAGGTGCTGACACAGGTCAGCGCCGAACGCGGCGCTGTGGCCGAGGTGGCGCGATGAGCGGCGGTGGGCCGGAGGTTTCGACCGCCGTGCCTGCGGTGCCTGCGGTGTCGTCTGCGGTGCCTGCGGTGTCGTCTGCGGTTTCGACTGCCGTGCCTGCGTTGTCTCCTGCCGCAGTGCCCGCGGTGTCTCCTGCTGCGCCTGCCACCTCGCTGGTGAGTCTCGGGGCGGCATCGCCGGTGTTCCGCATGCTCGGCGGCGACAGCCCCGATGGGGCCGTCTGCGGAATCGACGGCGTCTGCGTGGTTCCCGGCGAACCTGCGTAAGACTTCCGGGCTTCTCCACAGGCCGTACACCCGACTCGTTCTGCACAGCCGGCGGCACCGCCCGCCCGCGCTCCGCATTCTCTGGGAGAATGGAACCAAATGACCTATCCATCCCTCCTCGCCAGCCCGCCGGCGCCGGTTCGTGCGCCGAAGCTCACCATCGGGCCGATCGAACTCGACGTGCCCGTCGTGCTCGCGCCGATGGCCGGCATCACCAACACCGCGTACCGCAGGCTCTGCCGTGAGTACGGCGCCGGCCTCTACGTCAGCGAGATGATCACCTCGCGCGCGCTCGTCGAGCGCACCCCTGAGTCGCTGCGCCTCATCACCCACCACGAGTCTGAGACGCCGCGGTCGATCCAGCTGTACGGCGTCGATCCCAAGACCATGGGCGAAGCCGTGACGATGCTGGTCGCCGAAGACCGGGCCGACCACATCGACATGAACTTCGGATGCCCGGTGCCCAAGGTCACCCGCAAGGGCGGCGGCGCTGCCCTGCCGTGGAAGAGCGACCTCTTCCGGGCCATCGTCGAGGCCGCGGTACGCGCGGCCGGCGACATCCCCGTCACGGTCAAGATGCGCAAGGGCATCGACGACGACCACCTCACCTACCTCGACGCCGCCCGCGCCGCAGAAGACGCCGGCGTGGCCGCCGTCGCGCTGCACGCCAGAACGGCCGCGAAGTTCTACTCCGGCCAGGCCGACTGGGCCGCCATCGCCACGCTGAAAGAGACCATCACGAGCATCCCCGTGCTCGGCAACGGCGACATCTGGTCGGCCGAAGATGCGCTGCGCATGGTCGACGAGACCGGCTGCGACGGAGTCGTGGTAGGGCGAGGCTGCCTCGGGCGGCCGTGGCTGTTCGGCGACCTCGCGGCCGCCTTCCGTGCCCGCGACGGCGAGCTGACCCAGGCCGAGGCGCTGGCCGCCCGCGCCCACCCCCCGCTCGGCGAGGTGGCCGCCGCGCTGCGCCGGCACACCGAGCTGCTGGTCGACTTCTTCGACAGCGAGGAGCGGGCCTGCCGCGACATCCGCAAGCACGTCGGCTGGTACTTCAAGGGGTACCCCGTCGGCCACGAGGTGCGCGCGGCCCTCGCCATGGTGACGTCGCTCGCCGAGATGGACGACCTGATCGCCACGCTCGACGCCGACACCCCGTACCCGGGCGTCGATGCCGAGGGTCCGCGGGGCCGGGCCGGAACACCGAAGCGCCCCGCTCTGCCGAACAACTGGCTCGCCTCACGCACGCTCGACCAGCCGGGCCTCGCCGAACTGGCCGGCGCCGAACTGGAGCACAGCGGTGGCTGAGCCGGTCGAGCCGGTCGAGCCGGTGTTGACGAGTTCTGCAGTCAGCACGGCCAGCGCTGGCGACCTGGGGTACGACACCCACGACACCGAGCGGCCGCTGCCCGAAGAGCACTACACGCGCCGCAGCGACTTCGCGCGCGACCGCGCCCGGCTGCTGCACTCCGGAGCCCTCAGGAGGCTCGCCGCCAAGACGCAGGTGCTGTCTCCGGCCGCCGACCTCGACTTCGCGCGCAACCGGCTCACGCATTCGCTCGAGGTCGCCCAGGTCGGGCGTGAGCTGGCCGCGAGCCTGGGGCTCGACCCCGACGTGGTCGACACCGCGTGCCTCGCACACGACCTCGGGCATCCGCCGTTCGGCCACAACGGCGAACGCGCCCTCTCGGAGTGGGCCGACGACATCGGCGGCTTCGAGGGCAACGCGCAGAGCCTGCGCATTCTGACGAGGCTCGAACCGAAGGTGTTCGGCCCCGACGGTCGCGGCTACGGCCTCAACCTCACCCGCGCCAGTCTCGACGCGAGCTGCAAGTACCCGTGGGTCTCGGCCTCGTCGGTCACCGACACCAGCGGGCGGCAGAAGTTCGGCGTCTACGCCGACGATCTGCCCGTCTTCGAGTGGCTGCGCAGCGAGGCTCCACCCGGGTCGCTCTGCATCGAGGCCCAGGTGATGGATCTCTCTGACGACATCGCCTACTCGGTGCACGACTTCGAAGACGCCGTGCTGAACGGCTACATCGACGTTCCCGCGCTCGGCAGCCGGGTCGACCATGAAGCACTGGTGACGAGCATGCACTCGTGGGTGGGCGGCTCGTTCAGCCACGACGAACTGATCGCAGCGTTCGACCGGCTCGACTCGCTCGACGTGTGGCTCGACGACTACGACGGCAGCCGGTTCGCGCAGGCCCGCCTGAAGAACCTGACCAGCCAGCTGATCGGCCGGTTCTCGAGCGCCGCCACGCAGGCCACGCGGGCTGCGTACGACGGGCCGAGCCTCATCCGGTACCGCGCGAACGTGGTCGTGCCGCGCGCGGTGGCGGCCGAGATCGCGGTGCTGAAGGGCATCGTCGCGGCCTTCGTCATGTCGAGCACCAAGCGCAAGCCCATCTACCGCAACCAGCGCGTGCTGCTCGTCGAGCTGGCCGAGCATCTGCTGGCCCGGGGCGACGACGAGCTCGACACCACGTTCGCCGCCGATTGGGCCGGCGCGCGCGACGACGCCGGCCGCAAACGCGTCGTCGTCGACCAGGTGGCGAGCCTGACCGACCAGTCGGCCCTGTCATGGCACCGCCGGCTGGTGGGCGAGTCGACCACCACCTCGCCGATAGCACTCACCACGCGCGCGCCCGAGGTACGGTCATCTGTCGCCCGCGTGCACGTCGTCTCACGAGAATCGTAGAATCCGACTATGGCAGGGCTCATTCGGCGCAGCGACATCGACGAGGTGCGCGCGCGCATCAACATCGCCGACGTGGTCGGTGAGTACGTCACCCTGAAGAGCGCCGGAATCGGTTCGATGAAGGGCCTGTGCCCCTTTCACGACGAGAAGTCGCCCAGCTTCCACGTGCGCCCGCAGGTGGGCTACTACCACTGCTTCGGCTGCGGCGAGGGCGGCGACGTCTTCACCTTTCTGCAGAAGCTCGACCACGTGACGTTCGCCGAGGCGGTCGAGCGGCTGGCCGGCCAGATCGGGTTCGAGCTGCACTACGAAGACGGCGGCCAGGCCAGCGACCACAGCAACCGTGCACGCCTGCTCGCCGCGAACGAGGCGGCCCGGGTGTGGTTCAGCGAGCAGCTCACCACCGAGGGGGCGGATGCCGGGCGGCGCTTTCTCGGCGAACGCGGTTTCGACGCCGGCGCAGCCCAGCGCTTCGGGGTGGGCTACGCACCGCAGGGCTGGGACAACCTCGGCAAGCACCTGCGCGGCCTCGGCTACAGCAACGAAGAGCTCAGCACGGCCGGGCTGCTCTCGACGGGCGAGCGCGGCACCTACGACCGCTTCCGAGGCCGCCTGGTGTGGCCCATCCGCGACCAGACCGGGCAGACCGTGGGCTTCGGCGCGCGTCGGCTGTTCGACGACGACAAGGGCCCGAAGTACCTCAATACTCCCGAGACGCCGGTCTACCACAAGTCGCAGGTGCTGTACGGCCTCGATCTCGCCAAGCGCGACATCGCGCGCAGCCGGCAGGTCGTGGTCGTCGAGGGCTACACCGACGTCATGGCGTGCCACCTGGCCGGCGTGACCACCGCCGTCGCCACCTGCGGTACCTCGTTCGGCGTCGATCACATCAAGGTGATGCGGCGCATCCTCGGCGACGACACCTCGGGCCTCGGCGAGGTCGTGTTCACGTTCGACCCCGACGCCGCAGGCCAGAAAGCCGCGCTGCGCGCGTTCAGCGAAGAACAACGCTTCGCAGCGCAGACCTACGTGGCCGTCGCGCCCGACGGGCTCGACCCCTGCGACCTGCGGCTGAACAGAGGCGACGACGCGGTGCGCCGCCTCATCTCGTCGAAGAAGCCCATGTTCGAATTCGTCATCAGGCAGAAGCTGGCGAACTACAACCTCAACACCGTCGAGGGTAGGGCCGCCGCGCTTCGGGATGCCGCACCGGTCGTCGCCGACATCCGCGACCCCGCCCTGCGCCCGGGCTACACCCGCGAGCTCGCACGCCTGCTCGGCGTCGACATCGACGAGGTCTCGCGCGCGGTCGAGGCGGCGCTGCCCGCGGCCGCCGCAGGTGCCGGGTCGGCCTCGGGGGGTGCGCACGCCGCGCGCGGCACCGAGGCGGGCAGGAACGGCTACGGCTCGCGTGGCTCCGACGGCGGGCGCGCGGGCCAGGGCGCGCGCGGTTCCGACGGCGGCCGGAGCGAGTACGGCGCGCGGGGTTCCGACGGCGGGCGAACGGCGCAGAGCGCGCGGGGCCCTGTGGCCGGCCAGGGCGAGCAGATCATCCCGGCCCACATCTTTCCGAGCGCGGCGCCTACGGTCGCAGGGGCGGCTCCTGAGGCGCCGCAGCAGCCCGTGCCCAGCGTCTCGCTGACCTCACTGCCCAGCACGACGGCCGTGCGGCTCGAACGAGACGCGCTGATGGCGATGCTGCAGTATCCCGTAGTAGTCGGCCGCGAGCTGATGGCACGGGCATCCGGAGTCGGCTACACGAACCAGGCGCTGGCCGCCGTGCGCGACGCCATCGCCCGGTCGATCGACTCGTTCGACCGGCCCGACTGGGTGGGCACGGTCGCCGGCAACATCGCTCCGCAGTACGTCGGTCTCGTCGAGCAGCTGGCGGTCGCCCCGGTGCCCGAGCGGCCGGAGCGCGAGCTCGACGTGTACCTGCGAAGGGTGACGTCATCGCTCATCGAACGGCACCTCGTGCGCCGCAAAGAAGAGGTCAAGGGCCAGTTGCAGCGCACCGACGCCGAGGCGTCGCCGAGCGCCTACCGCGCGCTGAACATCGAGCTCATGCAGCTCGAGACCGAGCGGCGGGCCATTCACGTCGACTGAGCGGGCGTTGTTAGGCTCGCAGGCATGAGTGAGCCCGTGCTGCTGGCGTCTGACGTCACGATCGAGTACCCCGCGCACAGCGTGAGCCCCGCCTACACCGCCGTGCGCGGCGTCAGCCTGCGCATCGAGCCGGGCGAGATCGTGGGACTGGTGGGCTCGAGCGGTTCGGGCAAGTCGACGTTCGCCCGTGTCGCGGCCGGGCAGGCCTCGAACGGCCAGCGCGAGTCGCCGGCGCGCATCGTCGGGGGCGCCCTGCGCGTGCTCGGCTACGACCTGCGCAAGGGTGTGCGCGGGCGACGTCTGAACCGGCTCACCTACGGCGTCGGGTACCTGCCCCAAGACTCTGGGGGGTCGCTCACCTCGAACATGACCATCGCCGAATCGGTCGCCGAACCGCTCTTCGCCCGCGACAGGCGCTACAACGAGAAAGACGCGAGCCTGCGTGTCGCGACGCTGCTGGATGCCCTGCTGCTCGCCAACGGAACAGCGCTCAAGCTCCCGCACGAGCTCTCGAGCGGCCAGCGCCAGCGCGTCGCGATCGCCCGGGCGCTGATCCTCGATCCCGTCTTCCTCATCGCCGACGAGCCGACCGCCGGTGTCGACGTCTCGGTGCGCGGGCCCGTCATCGACGTGATCTCGAAGATCCAGCGCGACCGCGGGGCGACCGCGCTCATCGTCAGCCACGATCTCGACGTGCTGCGGCGGTCGGTCGACCGCATCATCGTGATCCACGAGGGCGTCGTGGTCGGCGTGGGCACCATCGACGACGTGCTGGCAGATCCCCGGCATCCGTATGTGGCCGGATTGGCCAGAGCGTACGGAAAACGAGCCTGACAACCCGCTGCAGGGCGGCCGTGAGGGTCGCTCGATTTAGTGAACGGGCGATTCGTGATAATGTAACCAAGCTGTTTCAGCATTCCTCGATAGCTCAATTGGCAGAGCAGCCGGCTGTTAACCGGCAGGTTCTTGGTTCGAGTCCAAGTCGGGGAGCGAAAAGGTCGTCTGGGCTCCACCCCGGCGGCCTTTTTCTGTTCCCGCATTCGATCGAGGCCCTGTGACCACCCCCGCACCACCCGACCCGCCGGCACCACCGGGCCCGCCCGCGCCACCCGACCCGCCCGCAGCACCCGGCCCACCCGACCCGCCGGCCGACGAGCCGGCCGCGCACCAGGCAGCTACCCGCACGGCGACCCGCGCGGCGGTGGCCGTAGGCGTCGCCACCGCGGCATACGGCGTCTCGTTCGGCGCCCTGGCCACGGCGGCCGGCCTCGACGTGTGGCAGACGTGCTTCCTGAGCTTCGTGATGTTCACCGGCGGCTCGCAGTTCGCCCTCGTCGGCGTGCTGGCGGCCGGGGGAGTGGCGGCCGGCCCCTCTGCGGTCGCCAGCGCAGCCCTGCTCGGCTCGCGCAACGTCATCTACGCCCTGCGCATGTCGCCCGTGGTCGGCTCAGGACGGTTCACGAAGCTGTTCGCGGCGCACCTCACCATCGACGAGTCGGTCGCGGTCTCGGTGGCCCAGCCGACCGCCCGAGCCCAACGCGTGGGCTTCTGGGTGACCGGCCTCGTGGTCTTCGTCGGCTGGAACCTCACCACCCTCGTCGGCGCGCTGATCGGCAACCTCATCGGCGACGTCAGTTCGTACGGGCTCGATGCCGCCGCCGCTGCGGCCTTCCTCGGGCTGCTGTGGCCGCGCCTGAAGCAGCTTCAAGCCCAGGCGGTTGCCGTAGGCGCCGGGGTCGTTGCGGCGCTGCTGACGCCCGTTCTAGCGCCGGGGCTGCCGGTGATCGTCGCCGCGCTCGTCGCGGTCGTCGTCGGGCTGACCAACTGGCTGGGTGACAGGGGCGGCCCACCCGGGTCTCAGACGGCCGAGATCAGCCCGATCGAAGGCATGCCGTCG
The DNA here is from genome assembly GCF_036553535.1 of Subtercola sp. YIM 133946. Taxonomy (NCBI): domain Bacteria; kingdom Bacillati; phylum Actinomycetota; class Actinomycetes; order Micrococcales; family Microbacteriaceae; genus Subtercola; species Subtercola sp. YIM 133946. The sequence goes on along the minus strand of NZ_JAZHPE010000035.1, from coordinate 108,717 downwards.
TGACCCTCTGGCAGATCATCATTCTGGCGTCGGTCATCTGCTTCGCGCTGAAGTTCGCGGGCTACCTGATACCACCCGCACTGTTCAGCCGGCCCACCCCTGCGCGCGTCGCCAACCTGCTGACGATCGCGCTGCTCGCGGCGCTGATCGCGGTGCAGACGTTCGGGCAGGGCGAGAAGCTGGTTCTGGATGCCCGTGTGCCGGCCGTGCTCGTCGCCGCCGGGCTCTACGCGCTGAAGGTGCCCTTCATCGTGGTGGTGATCGTCGCCGCGGCGGTGGCGGCGGGCATCCGCGCCCTCACCTGAACGGCGTCGCGCACGCCAGCTGGCCCCGCCTCACGCCCCCGCACGAACCGGCACCGCGCCTGCAGACCAGCCCGCCCCGCCTCACGCCCCGCCGTCGAAGGTGTCGACCCCGGGCATCCAACTCTGGCCGGGACCACCCCAGCTGCGCTTGCGGGCGATCTTCGCCGCAGCCTTCGAGAACGGGTACGGCAGCCGGTCGATGTACAGGTGCCCGTCGAGGTGGTCGTACTCGTGCTGGAAGATGCGGGCCAGCCAGCCCGAGGCCTCGATCTCGTAAGGCACGTTGTCGGCGTCGACGGCGCGCAGCAGGGCCGTGGTCGACCGTACGAGCGGGAACCGCTCGCCCGGAAACGAGAGGCAGCCCTCTTCGTCGGCGTCTTCGGGTTCGATGACCGGCAGCGGGCTGATCAGCAGCGTCGGGTTGATCGCCGTGCCGCTGTGCACGACACCGTCGGGATCGGTGTACTCGAACACGAACAGCCGCAACGGCACGCCCACCTGCGGGGCGGCGAGCCCCACGCCCGGCGCCGCGTGCATCGTGTCGACGAGATCGCCGACCAGCGTCTGCAGCTCTGAATCGAAGCGGGTGACGGGCCCAGCGGGTGCGTGCAGCACCGGGTCGCCCGAAATGCGAATGGGAAGAACGGCCATTCGCTAAGCCTAACGGCGAGACTTCCACGGTACTGTCGACACGTGTCCTCCGACCTCGTGATGGCCTCCGCAGAGCTGAGCCTGAACCCCGCACAGTTCATCGGTATCCCCATCGCCCTCATCGGCGCCGTGTTCCTGTCGTTCGGCGCGCAGCTGCAGCACAGCGGCGTCAAGAAGGTCGAGGCGCGCAGCCAGCAGGTCACCGGCGGCCTTGCTCCGAAGCAGCTGGGCGCGCTCTTCCGCCGCCCCTCCTGGGTGTTCGGAACGCTCATGCTCGGCGCGGCCATCGTCTTCCAGCTCGGCAGTCTCAGCTTCTCGCCGCTCATCGTGGTGCAGCCGCTCGGTGCCGTCGCGCTCGTGATCACGGCCATCCTGAACTCACGGGTGTCGCACTCGAAGCTCAACCGGGCATCCGTCATCTCCATCGTCATGTGCGTCGGCGGTGTGGGCCTGTTCGTGCTCATCGCCGCCTTCAGCGCCGTCGACACGCCCGTCAGCGACCAGCAGCTCGAAACCATCGTCAGCATCATGGGCATCGTTCTCGTCGTGTTCGTCGTGGCGTTCGCGCTGTTCAGAAAGCGCATGAAGGCGTTCGCCTACATCGTGGGCGCCGGGGTCATCTACGGCTTCGTGGCCACCCTCGCGAAGGTCGTCATCAGCCGCCTGCAGCAGGGCGACTTCGAGTGGCTGACGCTGATCTGCCTGCTCGGGATGATCGTGGGGTCGGCCGCGGGGGCGTACCTCATTCAGACGGCCTACACGCTCGGCCCACCCGATCTCGTCATCGCCGGGCTCACCGTCATCGACCCCATGGTGGCGGTCGGAATCGGCATCGCGGTGCTCGGCGAGGCGTCGCAGGCGCCGCCGGTTGCGCTCGTCGGCTTTGTATTGACAGGAATCTTGGCGATACTGGGTGTGTTCGGTCTGTCCAAATACCATCCTCAGAGCGAGCACTAGGAGCCCTCACTTGCCAGCTACTTCCGGAACCGACCCTGCTGCTGTACCCGCAGGCCCCGCGAAGCCCCTGAAAGTCGTCATCGGCGCCGACACGTTCTCGCCCAACGTGAACGGCAGTGCGCGCTTCTCGCAGCGTCTCGCCTCAGGCCTCGCCGCCCGCGGCCACGACGTGCACGTCGTCGCCCCCGCCGCATCGCGCAAGCACGGCACCTGGGTCGAAGAGTACGACGGGCAAGACATCACGGTGCACCGGCTGCGCAGCTACCGCTGGTACCCGCACGACTGGCTGCGCTGGTCTGAGCCGTGGTTCATCAACAAGAACTCCGACCGCATCCTCGAACAGGTCGACCCCGACGTCGTGCACTTCCAGTCGCACATCATCGTCGGCCGGGGGCTCTCGATCGCGGCCCGCAAGCGCGGGGGAGTGCGCATCATCGGCACCAACCACTTCATGCCCGAGAACCTGCTCGAGTTCACCCTGCTGCCGAAGTCGTGGCAGGAGAAGGCGGTGGGCATGGCCTGGCGCGCCGCGAAGCGCACCTTCGGGCGGGCCGACGTGGTCACCACCCCCACCCAGAGCGCCGCCGACTTCCTCGAGAAGTACACTGGGCTCGACGGCGTGCTCGCCATCTCGTGCGGCATCGACGCCGACAACTACACGCCCGACTTCACCCCCCGCACCGAGAACCGCATCCTGTTCGTCGGTCGCGTCACGGGCGAGAAGCAGATCGATGTGCTGATCAAGGCCGTCGGCCTCGTGCCCGCCGACCTCGACGTCAAGCTCGACATCGTCGGCGGCGGCGACCTGCTGCAGAAGCTCGAGAACCAGGTGAAGTCGCTCGGCCTCTCCGACCGCGTGCACTTCACCGGCTACGTCACCGAAGAAGAACTGCGCGCCTCGTACACCCGCGCGACCCTGTTCGCCATGCCGTCGATCGCCGAGCTGCAGAGCATCGCGACCATGGAGGCGATGGCCTCGGGCCTGCCCGTCGTCGCCGCCAACGCCATGGCGCTGCCGCACCTCGTCAAAGACGGCCAGAACGGCTACCTCTTCGAGCCGGGGGATGCCCAGCAGCTCGCCGACAAGATCGAACTGCTGCTGCGCCTGCCCCAAGACGAGCTCGACGCGTTCAAGCGCGCGTCGCTGAAGTACATCGAGGCGCACGACCTGCAGCGCACCATCATGACCTTCGAGCAGCTCTACCGAGGCGCCTCCGAGGTCGACACGGCCGCCCTCGACGCAGAACTCGCGGCCGAGGCGGTCGCGGCCCACGAGCTGGCCACGACGCACGAAGCCTCTGCTGCACAGGTGGGGCGTGCGGGACTTGAACCCGCGACCGACGGATTATGAGTCCGCTGCTCTAACCAGCTGAGCTAACGCCCCTGAGCGGCACCGAGGGTGCTGTCGCCGCCCCTCCACGATACAGGGTGCCGGGCGGTGGTCTGCGAACGACGCACAGTCGACGAATTGTCACAACAGGATTGACTCGTTGCCGTACGGCAACTATCGTTGCAGCAGCGGTTCGGGGCTGGGTGAGAAGACCGGGCCGTAGGGGAGAGTTCTACCGACCGATTGACGTGGTGCGGTGCTGTGGCGTGATGCTGTGGCGCTGTGCTGTGGCGCTGTGCTTAGGGCGCAGAGCCGCATCGCAGTGCGGGCGCAGTGCTACGGCGCAGTGCTGCGCTCTTTCGGCCGGGCATTTCGTGAAGGCGACAGCAATGACATACCTGACCCATGACATCCCCGTCGCCGGCGGCCTGCTGCGCGTCGCCGAGTGGCGGCCCGACGGGTTCGCGCCTGGTGACGCTGGCCGCGCGGGGTACGCGCCCGGTGACGCTGGCCGCGCGGGGTTCGCGGCCGGTGACGCTGGCCGCGCAGGGTTCACCCCTGGCGGCGACGAGGTGCCGCTGATCGTCGCGCTGCACGGAATGACCGGGTCGCATCTCTCGTGGCAGCACCTCGCCGCACAGCTTCCGCACGCGCGCATCATCGCGCCCGACCTGCGCGGCCGGGGGCGCAGCGCCGACCTGCCCGGCCCGTACGGAATCGCCGGGCACGTCGCCGACCTCCTGGCCGTCGTCGCCGCGCTGCGACTGACCCCCGAGGCGTCACCAGCCACGCTCATCGGCCACTCGCTCGGCGCGTTCGTCGCGGTCGCGGCCCTGCGAGAGGCACCGCAGCTGTTCGGGCGGGCCATCCTGGCTGACGGCGGGCTGCCGCTCACCGTTCCGCTGAACCTGCGCGACGACGACCTGGTCGAGGCCGTGATGGGAGTCGCCGTGGCCCGCCGCACCGAGCTGACGTTCACGAGCAAGCAGATCTACCGCAAATTCTGGCGGCTGCACCCGGGCTTCGCCGCCTCGTGGAGCGACGAGCTCGGCGTAATGGCCGACTACGACCTCACCGAGACCATCGCCGCCGACGGTTCGCTGCAGTACCGCCCCGTCTCGTCACGCGAGGCCATCGAGGCGGATGCGCGCGAGCTCTACGGCAGCCACGCCATTCTCGCGGCCCTCGCCGCGGCAGGTGCGGGTGGCGGCATGGGCGCGGCAAGTGCGGGTGGCGGCATGGCTGCGGCCGGTGCGGGTGGCGGCATGGGCGCGGCCGGTGCGGGTGGCGATGGGGTCGCGGCCGGTGCGGGTGGCGGCACGGGCGCCGCCGGAGCGAATGGTGACAGCGAGTCTCCCGGCCATCCGGGCGCAGGCAACGGCACCACGACGTCACCACGCCCCCGCGTCACCGTGCTGACGGCGGCGCGTGGACTGCTGAACGAGACCCCGGGCGTCTACAGCCCGCGCGAGATCGCAGCATGGCAAGCGGAGTTTTCGTGGGTCGAGTTCGTCGAGGTACCGAACGTCAACCACTACAGTCTCGTGCTCAGCGCACGCGGCGCCAAGGCCGTCGCCCGCGAGTACAACCGCACCCTCATCCCGGCCTGAGGGCGGCGGTACCAGACCGCGACTCCGGTCAGCTCCCGCATCCCGCGAACGTGGTGTTACAGCGCGACTCCCGTCAGCGCCCTCACCCGCGCGAAGATTGTAGTCGTCAGCGCCTGGTCACACACTGAGCGCTGCGGGCCTACGACCACGCCGCGGCCGCACGGAGCCGAGAGGCGACGGAGCGGGCGGCTGCGCCTCCAGCTCATCGAGCCAGGCCAGGGCGGCCGCGGCGACGAGCCGGTCGGCCGACGCCGCCAGCGCGGCGGGCGAGGCGGTGGCTGGAGCGGCCGACGCCGTCAGCGCGGCGGGCGAGGCGGCGGCGGGCGGGGCGGCGGCTGGAGTGGGTGCGGCGGGGGAGCCCGCCGACGGGGCGGATGAGGAGGGCCGAGCATCCACTGCGGCCCACGCGGCACGGTAGGCCGCACAGAGGGCCGACGGCGAGCGACCAGGCAGGGAGGCGGCCAGCAGCACGTGCTGCACCATGTCGACGAAGCCGGCCGCCGACGCCGGGCCCGCCGACGCCAGCCAGAGCTCGGCCTCGTCGCGGCCATCCGGAGTCAGCTGGTAGAGGGGCAGGCCGTCGGCCGTCGTGGCGGGCGAATCGACCAGGCCCGATGCCTTCAGCCGCGCCAGGGTGGAGTAGATCTGCCCCACATTGATCTGGTCGGGCCGGGCGGTGCGGGCCTCGATCTCGGCGTGCAGCTGCAGCCCGTACGCCTGACCGAGGGTCAGCACCGCCAGGATGCTCGCGCGCACAGACATGGGTCGGGCCATCCTCTCTGCCGCAGAACTCCGGGCGGTCGTGCCAAAGCTCTACCGAGTATACAAAGCACCGAGTTACAACCTTGTGATTTGCCCGTCGCGCCGTCATACTGGTGATGCCGGCGTGAGCCGCCACGCGAGCAGCTTTGGCTGTGCCGCACAACTCAATACGTTCGGGCCATGCGCGAGCATCCATTCACAGGTCGTTGGGGAAGACGTACCTCACGAATGGAGAAAACACATGGTCGCATCAGTCGCACGCGGAGTGGTCTACGTCCACTCCGCTCCCCGCGCGCTCTGCCCCCACGTCGAGTGGGCCGCAGGTCGCGCCATTGGTCGTGCCGTGAACTTCACCTGGATCGAACAGCCGGTGTTGCGCGGCTCACAGCGTGCCGAGTTCTACTGGGAGGGCGCCGCCGGCACCGGCGCCGCCATCGCCTCGGCCCTGCGCGGCTGGGAGCACCTTCGGTATGAGGTCACCGAAGACCCGGCGCCCGGTCGTGACGGCGGGCGCTGGATGCACACCCCCGACCTCGGCATCTTCTTCGCCCAGACCGACAGTGCGGGCAACACGGTCATTCCCGAAGACCGCATTCGCGCGGCCATGGAGGAGGCGGGAACCAACGCGCTCGAGCTGCACCGCGAGCTGCGCCTGGCCCTCGGGCAGGCCTGGGACGACGAGCTGGAGCCCTTCCGTTACGCGAGCGACTTCGCCCCCGTCGTCTGGCTGCACTCGGTCGGCTGACGCGCTGAGGGGCGCAGGGGGTAGAGGGGCGGGCTAGACCGTCTTGAAGGCCGCCACGGCGTTGTGGCCGCCGAAGCCGAAGGAGTTGCTGATGGCGAGCAGGTCGCCGTCGGGCAGGGTGCGCGGCTCGGTGACGACGTCGAGACGAATCTCGGGGTCTTGCTCGGTGAGGTTGATGGTGGGCGGCGCGAGGCGCTCAGACAGGGCCTTGATGACGAAGACGGCCTCGATGGCGCCCGCACCGCCGAGCAGGTGCCCGGTGGAGGCCTTGGTCGCCGACACCGGAATGCCCTCGACGGCTTCGCCGAACACGCGGCGCAGCGCGTTGTACTCCGCGATGTCGCCGACCGGGGTCGAGGTGGCGTGCGCGTTGACGTGCGCAACGTCGGCGACCGAGTAGCCGGCATTGGTGATCGCCGCGATCATGGCACGGGCCGCGGCCGAGCCCTCGGGGTCGGGCGCCGTGATGTGGTAGGCGTCGCTGGTGACCGAACCGCCGAGCAGCTCGGCGTAGATGCGCGCGCCCCGAGCGACGGCGTGCTCGTAGGTCTCGAGCACCACGGCCGCGCCGCCCTCGCCGAGCACGAAACCGTCGCGGGTGACGTCGTAGGGCCGTGAAGCGTGGGCGGGGTCGTCGTTGCGCTTGGACAGGGCCTGCATGGCCGCGAACGAAGCGATCGGCAGCGGGTGGATGCACGCCTCAGAGCCGCCCGCCACGACGATGTCTGCCAGACCGGCCTGGATGTGGTCGAACGCGTTCGCGATCGACTCGGTGCTCGACGCACACGCCGAGACGTCGGTGCGGCTGAAGGCGCGGGCGCCCAGATCCATGCTGATCGCGGCCGCTCCGCCGTTCGGCATGAGCATCGGAACGGTCATCGGCAGCACGCGGCGCGGGCCGCGCTCGCGCAGCGTGTCCCACGCGTCGAGCAGGGTCCACAGCCCACCGATGCCGGTGGCCCAGTCGACGCCGAGGCGCTCGGGTTCGACCTCGGGTGCTCCGGCGTCGGCCCAGGCCTCACGGGCGGCGGTCAGGGCGAACTGGCTGTTCGGGTCGAGCCGCTTGGTCTCCTGGCGGGTCAGCACGTCGGCCGACGGCACGACGGCCTGGCCGGCGAAGGTGATGGGAATCTGCCACTTCTCGACCCACTCGGCCTCGATCGTGCGAGCTCCGGAGACGCCGGAGAGCAGTGCCTGCCAGCTCTCTTCGGCCGTGCCGCCCAGGGGAGAGGTGGCACCGATACCGGTGACGACGATTCGTTTGGTCATGAGAAGAGCTTTCTGTACATCAGGTGAACGGCCGAACTGCGATCTGCACGAGAACTACTGTTCGGTACCACTGGGCACTGTGAAACGACCGGGGCTGCCAGAAGGCGCGCCCCGGTCGTCCATACCGTGCCGGCGTGAGCTGTGGTGAGCCTCAGGCCTGGGCGTTGGTGATGAAGGTGACGGCGTCGCCGACGGTCTTGAGGTTCTTGACCTCTTCGTCGGGAATCTTGACGTCGAACTTCTCTTCGGCGTTGACGACGATGGTCATCATCGAGATGGAGTCGATGTCGAGGTCATCGGTGAACGACTTGTCCAGCTCGACCGTGTCGGCAGCGATACCGGTCTCGTCATTGATGAGCTCGGCCAGGCCGGCAAGTACTTCTTCGGTGGACAATGCCATTTTTGTTTTCTCCTTGGGTGTCATTTGAGGCGACATTCAGTTTAGGTCAGGGGCGGCGACGGCGTTGTGCACCGCGCGCGGTGGGTGGCGAAGCGCCGGTCAGGGCAGAACGACCACCTGGGCGCCGAACACGAGGCCGGCGCCGAAGCCGATCTGCAACGACAGGCCTCCGGATGCCTCGGGATGCTCTTCGAGCAGCCGGTGCGTGGCGAGGGGGATCGACGCCGCCGACGTGTTGCCCGTCGTGGCGATGTCACGCCCGATGAGCACAGACTCGGGCAGCTTCAGCACCTTCGCGAACTCGTCGATGATGCGCATGTTCGCCTGGTGCGGAATGAACGCGGTGAGGTCGTCGGCGGTGATTCCGGCGGCGTCGAGCGCCTGCTGCGCGACCTTCGCCATCTCCCACACGGCCCAGCGGTACACCGTCTGGCCCTCCTGCGACAGGGTCGGCCACTCGTTCTCACCGTTGCGGTAGCCCACATAGGTGCCGCTCATCTTGATGGTGCCCCACTTCGAGCCGTCTGAGCCGAGGATCGACTGCGAGATGCCGGGGAAGTCACTCGGCCCCACGACGGCCGCGCCGGCGCCGTCGCCGAGCAGGAACGAGATGGAGCGGTCGGTGGGGTCGACGAAGTCGGAGAGTTTCTCGGCGCCGATGACGAGCACGTACTCGGCGACCCCCGCGCGCACCAGCGCATCGGCCTGGGCGATGCCGTAGGCGTAACCGGCGCAGGCGGCCTCGACGTCGTAGGCGGCGGCGGTGCCGGCCCCGAGATTCTCGGCGACGAGGGTGGAGATCGACGGCGTCACGACCGGGTTGCTGATGGTCGACACGATGACCGCACCGATCTGCGCCCCGGTGAGGCCGGCCTTCTCGATGGCTTCGCGCCCGGCGATGGTGGCGAGGTCGACCGCCGACACCTCCTTCGGCGCGCGGCGGCGCTCGATGATGCCGGTGCGCTTGCGAATCCACTCGTCTGACGAGTCGATCGCCTCGACCAGCTCGTCGTTGCTCACCACGACGTCGCCGCGGGCCGCGCCCATCGCATAGATGCGCGTGAACTCGGGGCCGTGCGATTGCTGGAGTACGGGGCGAGTCATCGGGTTCCTTGCTGCTTCGGGCGGCGGTGCGTGGGTGAGGGTGCGGATGGAGCGGCGGCGGTGCCGGCAGGAGTCGGTAGCCGGAGGCGGATCAGGCAGGTGTCGGGTCAGGCAGGTGTCGGGTCAGGCGGAGGTCGGGTCAGGCAGGTGTCGGGTCAGGCAGAGGTCAGCAGCTCGATGGCGTTCGGCAGGTCATCCGGGGTCTTGACGGCCACGCTCGCAACGCCCTTCAGCCCGCGTTTGGCGAGCCCGGTGAGCGCCCCGGCCGGAGCGACTTCGATGATACCCGTGACGCCGGCGGCCGTGAACGCCTCCATGCAGCGATCCCAGCGCACCGGCGACGAGACCTGGCCGACGAGGAGCTTCACGAAGTCGGCGCCGGAGTCGACGATGCCGCCGTCGCGGTTGGTCCAGATGGGCAGAACCGGGTCGTGCGGGGTGAGCTCGGCGGCGACGGCGGTCAGGCGCTCGACGGCCGGCTGCATGTAGGCGGTGTGGAAGGCCCCGGCGACCTGCAGCGGAATGACGCGGGCACCGCGCGGCGCGCGCTCCTTCAGCTGCTCGAGCGCGGGAAGCTCGCCGGCGACCACCAGCTGGCCGCCGCCGTTGAAGTTGGCGGGCGACAGGCCGAGCGAGTCGAGCACGGCGAGAAGTTCGGCCTCGTCTCCGCCGACGACGGCGCTCATGCCGGTCGGGGTGAGCGCTGCGGCCTCGGCCATGGCGGCGCCGCGTTCCGCGACGAAGCTCATCGCATCGCTCTCACTCAGGATTCCGGCCGCCTGCGCGGCCGTGATCTCGCCCACGGAGTGGCCAGCCACACCGCCGACGAACGAGGCGCGCCCGTCGTCGAGCAGGGCGCGCAGGGTCAGCAGCCCGGCCGCCACGATGAGCGGCTGGGCGATCTTGGTGTCGCGGATGGTGTCGGCGTCGCTGGTTGTGCCGTGCGCCAGCAGGTCGATCTTCGCCTGGTCGGAGAGAGCACCCAGGTGCTCGCGAAACCAGGGCTCGGCCACCCACGGTTCGAGGAATCCGGGGGTCTGGGAGCCCTGGCCCGGGCAGACGATCACAATCATTGGTTCAGTCTTTCAAGAGTCGAGCAGAATTCGGTGTCGTTTTCTGACGAAGGTAGTCACAGATCGTTGTGGGTTTCGATACGGTCTTCGACCTACTCAACCCGCGGGCCTGCTGGTTGAGTAGCGCGGAGCGCGTATCGAAACCCCACGCCACCCGACTACCGTCGCCGCGAGCCCGGCTCGGGCTCGTTCATCGAGCCGAGAATGAGCGCCGACTGCAGAATGAGGGCTTCGCGGGCCCCGGTCGCGTCCCACCCGATGACCTGCGACACCCGCTTGAGCCGGTAGCGCACGGTGTTCGGATGCACGAACAACTCCCGCGCGGTCCCTTCCAGTGAGCGGCCATTGTCGAGGTAGCACCACAGAGTGGTCATGAGCTCGGGGCTCTGGTCTTGCAGAGGCCGGTACACCCGGTTCACGAGAGTGGACCGGGCCAGCGGGTCGCCCGCCAGCGCTCGCTCAGGCAGCAGGTCGTCGGCGTACACCGGCCGGGGCGCATTGCGCCACGACTTCGCCACCGCGAAGCCGGCCAGGGCCGCCTTGGCGCTGCGCGACGCGTCGACGAGGCTCGGCACCTCGTGGCCGAGCACCAGGTGCCCCGGCCCGAAGCCGGGCTCGAGAGCTTCGGCGATCTCCATGAACGACAGCGCGGGGGGTGCGGGGGTGGCGGGCGCGGCCTCGTCGGGGGCTCCGACGGCAGGCTGCGACCGGCCGATGACGAGCACCAGCCTGCCGCCCTGCACGCCGATCAAGACGTCGGCCGCGAGGTGACGGGCCGTTCGCCGCAACTGGTCGACATCGAGCATCCGGGGCGTGGTGCCGACGAGCACGCTGACCTCGCCGTGTCCGTGCCAGCCGAGGGCCGCGATACGGCTCGGTAGTTCGTCGTCGTACTCGCCCGAGAGGATGGAGTCGACGACGAGGGCTTCGAGCCGGGCATCCCACAGCCCGCGGGCCTCGGCGGCGCGGGCGTAGACATCGGCCGAGGCGAACGCGATCTCGCGGGAGTAGAGCAGGATCGCCTCGCGCAACGACTGGTCACCGTTGGCGATGCGCTGCTCGACCACCTCGACGACCACGCGGATGAGCTGCAGCGTCTGCTGCAGGCTCACCGACCGCAGCAGCTCGCGCGGGGCCGAGCCGAAGACGTCGGAGGCGATCCAGGTGGTCGTCGTGGGGTCGTCGTACCAGCTGATGAACGACTTGATGCCCGCCTGGGCGACGAGACCGACGGCCGAGCGCCTCCCCGGTGGCATGTCGCCGTACCAGGGAAGCGTCTCGTCGAGTCGTTTGATCGTCGCTGTCGAGAGTTCACCCGACACCGTTCGCAACCATGCGAGGGTCTGTTCTTTCGTTCTGGCCATGAGACGGGCTGGAATCAGCTCTCTCCGCCGGCCGAGCCCGAGGTGCCGGCGGCCACATCGTGCAGGCTGTACTTGTCGATGGCCCAGGCCGGCGCGTTCGCGTCGACCTCACCGCGGGCGGCGAGCTGCTCGAGCACACGCACCACAACCGAGGGGCCGTCGATCTTGAAGAACCGGCGGGCGGCGGCGCGGGTGTCGCTGAAGCCGAAGTCGTCGGCGCCGAGCGTCGCGTATTCGCCGGGCACGAACTGCCTGATCTGGTCGGGCACGGCGTGCATGTAGTCGCTGACACCGATGAACGGGCCGGCCGAGCCCGACAGCTTGTCGGTCAGGTACGGCACATGACGCTCTTCGTTCGGGTAGAGGAAGTTGTGCTCCTCGGCCTTCAGCCCGTCGCGGCGCAGCTCGGTCCAGCTGGTGACCGACCACACGTCGGCCGAGACGCCCCAGTCGTTCGCGAGCAGTTCCTGTGCCTCGAGCGCCCACGGCACACCGACACCCGAGGCGAGGATGTTCGCCTTCGGCCCATCGGCCTGGCCGCCCTTGAGGTAGTGGATGCCCTTGATGATGCCCTCGGCATCCACGTTCTCCGGCTCGGCCGGCATGACCATCGGCTCGTTGTAGAGCGTCAGGTAGTACATGACGTTCGGTTCGGGATGCGTGCCGCCGTACATCCGCTCGAGGCCCGAGCGAACGATGTGGCCGATCTCGTACCCGTAGGCGGGGTCGTACGACACCACGGCCGGGTTCGTCGACGCCAGCAGGTGGGAGTGGCCATCCGCGTGCTGCAGGCCCTCGCCGGTGAGCGTGGTGCGACCGGCGGTGGCGCCCATGATGAACCCGCGGGTCATCTGGTCGCCGGCGGCCCAGAGGGCGTCGCCCGTGCGCTGGAAGCCGAACATCGAGTAGAAGACGTACACCGGGATGAGCGGCTCGCCCTGGGTCGAATACGACGTACCGGCGGCGGTGAACGCCGCGACGGCGCCCGCCTCGTTGATGCCGACGTGCACGATCTGGCCCTGCGGGCTCTCTTTGTAGGCGAGCAGCAGGTCACGGTCGACGCTGGTGTAGTGCTGGCCGTTCGGGTTGTAGATCTTCGCGCTCGGGAAGAACGCATCCATGCCGAAGGTGCGGGCCTCGTCGGGGATGACCGGAACCACGCGGTTGCCGAAGTCTTTCGACCGGGTCATCTCTTTCAGCAGGCGAACGAAGGCCATGGTGCTGGCGATCTCCTGCGTGCCCGAGCCCTTCTTCATGATGGCGTAGGCCGAGTCGTCGGGCAGCGTGATGGCGGTGTGCTTCGTGCGGCGCTCCGGAACGTAGCCGCCGAGCGCGCGGCGGCGCTCGTGCATGTACTCGATCGCCTCGTCGCCCTCACCCGGGTGGTAGTACGGGGGAGTCCAGTGGTCGTTGGCCTCGAGCTGGGCATCCGTGATCGGAATGCGCATCTCGTCGCGGAACGCCTTCAGGTCGGGCAGCGTCATCTTCTTCATCTGGTGCGTGGCGTTGCGGCCGGCGAACGCCTTGCCGAGCCCGTAGCCCTTGATGGTGTGGGCGAGGATGACCGTGGGCTGGCCCTTGTGCTCGCTGGCGGCCTTGAAGGCGGCATAGACCTTGTTGTAGTCGTGGCCGCCGCGCTTCAGGCTCCAGATCTGGTCGTCGGTGTAGTTCTCGACGAGCTTCAGCGCGCGCGGGTCGCGGCCGAAGAAGTTCTCGCGAACGTAGGCGCCGTCTTCGGTCTTGTAGGTCTGGAAGTCGCCGTCGGGCGTCTGGTTCATCAGGTTGAGCAGGGCACCGTCGGTGTCGTTGGCGAGCAGGTCGTCCCACTCGCGGCCCCAGATCACCTTGATGACGTTCCAGCCCGCGCCGCGGAAGAAGCTCTCGAGCTCCTGGATGATCTTGCCATTGCCGCGCACCGGGCCGTCGAGGCGCTGCAGGTTGCAGTTGATGACGAAGTTGAGGTTGTCGAGGCCCTCGTTGGCCGCCACCTGCAGCTGGCCGCGGCTCTCGACCTCATCCATCTCGCCGTCGCCGAGGAAGGCCCAGACCTGCTGGTCGGAGGCGTCTTTGATGCCGCGGTTGGTGAGGTACTTGTTGGCCTGCGCCTGGTAGATCGCGTTGATCGGGCCGATGCCCATCGACACGGTCGGGAACTGCCAGAACTCCGGCATCAGGCGGGGGTGCGGGTACGAGCTCAGGCCGCCGCCCGGGTGCGACTTCTCCTGGCGGAAGCCGTCGAGCTGGTTCTCGGTGAGCCGGCCTTCGAGAAAGGCGCGGGCGTAGGTGCCGGGCGAGGCGTGCCCCTGCACGAAGATCTGGTCTCCGCCACCCGGGTGATCCTGGCCGCGGAAGAAGTGGTTGAAGCCGACCTCGTAGAGGCTGGCGCTCGACGCGTAGGTCGAGATGTGGCCGCCGACAGCGATGCCGGGGCGCTGGGCGCGGTGCACGAGCATGGCCGCGTTCCAGCGGATCCACGCGCGGTAGCGGCGCTCGATGTCTTCGTCGCCGGGAAACTCGGGCTCGTTCTCGGTGGCGATCGTGTTGATGTAGTCGGTGGTGGGAACCATCGGCACGCCGAGGTGCAGCTCCTTGCTGCGCTTCAAAAGGCTCAGCATGATCTCCCGGGCGCGACCGTGGCCCCGCTCGGCCACCAGTGCGTCGAGAGACTCGGCCCATTCGGCGGTCTCATCAGGATCGGAATCGATGTTCGTGACCGAATACGGGTCTTGGTCGTTGACAGCCAACGTCAACCTCTCTCTTTGGGGTTGTAGAGATCATTCAACTTCAGTGGCTCCGGTTCACGGATTCCACACCATCCTCCAGCCTACTGAATCTGAATGGCCCCGAATGCCCTCAGGGGAGGTTCGTGCCCGCCGAAGGAATACACTGGCTACTTGGGTCTGGCGGGCAAGGTACCTGCAGGCCGAAAGGAAACGCCACGATGGCACTCGAAAACGACACCTGGGCTCCCGACTTCGAGCTGTCGAACCAGTACGGCGAGAAGGTTCGCCTCAGCCAGTTCCGCGGCGTCAAGCCCGTCGTACTCGTCTTCTACCCCCTCGCCTTCTCGGGCGTCTGCACGGGCGAACTGTGTACTCTCGAAGACAACATCGCGATGTTCCGCGACAAGAGCGTCGAGCTCATCGGCATCTCGGTCGACTCCAAGTCGACGCTGCGCGCCTGGAGCGAGCAGAAGGGCTTCGACTTCAACCTGCTCGCCGACTTCTGGCCGCACGGCGACGTCGCCAAAGACTACGGCGTCTTTCTCGAGTCGAAGGGCTTCTCGAACCGGGCCACCTTCGTGATCGACACCAAGGGCATCATCCGCGCGAGCTTCATCACCGCCCCCGGCGAGCCCCGGTCGATCGAGGCCTACCGCGCGGCCCTCGACGAGCTCGAGCCCGCCACGGTCTGACCGGGTATATCGGCCGCCGGCTCGGACTCTCCAGTCCGTCGGCTCGCAGTCTCCAGCCCGCTGGCTCCTAGTCTCCAGTCCGCCGGCTCGGATCGCCCGGCCGGCTCGGCTTTCTAGGCCGCCGGCTCGGCGTTGTAGCGTCGCAGGATGTCGGCGAACGCCGCCACCTCCTCGTCAGTCCAGCCCACCAGTCGGCCGGTGAGCGCGTCGAGCACCTCTGCCGCCGCCTCGGCCTGCACCTCGACCCCGCGCTGCGTCAAGACGATGGGCTGCCCCCGCGTCGAGCCGGGGTCGGGCGCCATGCTGATGAGCCGGGCATCCGCCAGCGACCTCAGTTGACGCGACACGGTCGACCGATTCAGGTGGAAGTGGTCGGCGATGTCGATGGCGCGGCAACCCTGGTTGCTCTCGATGAAGCCGAGCAGGGACTGGTCGACGACAGAGAGGGCCGGATGCGAGTTGCGGGCCCGAGCGGTGCCGCGGCGGGTCAGCGTGGTGAGCTCGCCCTGCACGGAGGTCACCAGGGCTGAGCGGTCGGGCATCCGTTTGCGTTGCATAGTGCAACAGTGTAGCGTCGATCCAATGTTGCACAATGCAACACCAAGTCGACACCCGATGCGAGAGCTCCTCCCCGATGCACAAGACTGCCAGCCCGTTTCTGCCCGCCGCGTTCTGGAAGACGCTCGGCACGCACATCCTGATACCCCTGTTTCTCGCGGCAGGCATGGCGCTGGCGTACCTCGGCGCGTTTCACGACCCGGCGCCGCACAACCTGAAGGTGGCCATCGTCGGCACCTCCGCCGAGTCGATGGTGTTCGCCCAGACGATAGCGAACGGCGCCGTCGACGCGCTCGACGTGCAGACCGTCGCCGACGATGCCACCGCCGAGACCATGGTGCGCGACCGCGACATCGTCGCCGCCTACGAGACGGATGCCTCGCACGCGACCCTCATCGTCGCGAGTGCCGCCTCAGACACATCTGCCTCGGCTGCCGAGAAGATCTTCGCGCCGATCGCGTACCAGCAGAACCTGCCGCTGCGGGTGGACGATGTCGCGCCTGTGCCCCAGAACGACCTGACGGGGCAGGGGCTTTTCTTCCTGCTCGTCGCACTGAGTGTCGGCGGGTACGCCAGCGCCATCGCCGTCGCGGCCGTCACGGCGAGGGTCTCGGTTCGATGGCGGATCGCGGTCGCCGCCCTCGTGGCTGGGGTCGTCTCGGCGATCGGCATCATCGTGGCGGGCCCGGTGTACCACGTGCTGGGCAGCAACGTGTGGCCTATCTGGCTGTTCGCGTGGCTGTACGACTTCGGAATCATCGCCCTGGGCGTGGGCCTGCATCCCCTGCTCGGCAAGTGGACGACGCCGGTGCTCACGATGCTGTTCGTCATGCTGAACTTCACCAGCTCCGGCGGAATCTTCAGCGCACCCTTCCAGCCCCCGTTCTTCGCCGGCCTCAACACCTTCTGGAACGGCGCGGCCTGGCTCGACGCGGTGCAGGTGCTGACGTACTTTCCGGGCCAGCCGATCGGGTTCGACGCGCTACGGCTGGCGCTGTGGGCCGCGGTCGGTGTGTCGTTCATCCTGATCACGCACGCCTGGAGCGCGCGGCGGCGTCGCCTGGTCGACGACAGCAGGCCGGTGTCGCGCGTCGAGGAGGAGAGCGTGGTCGCCGCGTGAGCGCAGGGGCGGTGCGCGGCGGGGCTGCAGGTTTTGCGTCGAGCGAGTGCGGGCGCCCCGTGAGTGTCGAAGCGGCCTGGCGGTGCGTGAGTGTCGAAGCGGCCTGGCGGTGCGTGAGCGTCGAAGCGGTCGGGCGCTGCTAGGGTTGTTGAGCGCCTGTGGCGTGAGGGGCCTTTAGCTCAGCTGGTAGAGCGCCACGTTTACACCGTGGATGTCATCGGTTCGATCCCGGTAGGGCCCACTTCGAAAAGCCGAACCCCATCCTGGGAGGCTAGTCCCAGTCGAGGTAGTCCTCGATCGCCCAGGCGGCCTCGCCCGCGCGCGTCTCGGGGAAGCGGTGGCCGCCGCCCTCGATCGTGACAACGCTGACGAGGCCCGGAGCAGAGTCTCGCAGCGCCTCACCGTTGGCTGGCGGCGTGACGCCGTCGTCGGTCGCCTGCACGACCAGCACCGGGATGCCGCCTGACAGCGCTGGGGCATCCTGATCGACTCCCAGCAGAAGTACGCCGTTCACGCGGTCGTGCTGTTCGATGGCGGCCGTGCGCGCGACGACTCCGCCGGTGCCGTGGCCGCCGATCCAGGCGTGGTCGATGTCGAGATGGTCGAGTACGGCGAAGACCTGCCCGGCGTCGTCCGCCTCGATTCTCACAATGCGGAAGTCGGCCGAGGAGACGAGGTGTGAGAGCGTGGCCAGGCTGTCGAGGTCAGAACCGCGGTCGACCACCAGCGCGAGCGCGGGGCCCGCCCCTTCGACGGCGAAGGCGATCGCCAGCCCATTCGACTCGAAGATCTGCTTGTCGCTCATCCCGCTCCATTCGTCTCTGTGCACCCGAGGTTCTGTGCACGCCAGCTTCTGTGCGCGGCCCGACACAGCGTCGCAGGCCCCGGGAAAGAATATACGAGCCGCCTCCGAGCCAGGCTCACCCCACCCGGGTCTGGGCGACTTGAAGCTGAGAGGTTCAGCGGCCCTCGGCGGTCTGCGGTGAGGGCGGTGGCGGCGGGGCGGCCGGGCGAAGTAGGGTGAATCCTTCGACCGATCAGCTCGTCAGAAGGAGACGCCGATGCCGACCACAGCCGAACTGCTGAGGGCCAACCTGCACGAGGTGTTCGGTCGGGATGCCTCGGTGAGGCGCCGCGCGATCGAAGCCGCCTTTGCGCCCGACGCCGTGTTCACCGACCCTGAGCACACCACGACGGGGTGGGACGGCATCGAGCAGACCGCGGAGGCGTTGCTCGGCGCCGCGCCCGATGACTTCGTGTTCGTCGAAGACGGGCTGGTCTACGAGAGCGCCGAGGCGGGTGCCCTGCCCTGGGCGTTCGGGCCGCCCGGGGCCCCGGTTGTGCACGGCATCGACATCATCACCGTGCGGGGCGGCAGGATTGCGAGCCTGGTCACTCTCGTGCATCCGTAGCCCTGCGAGCGGTGCGACGGTTGTCGCGCCTGAGCCGACGCCATAAAGTGGGCCTGCTGCTTCGCCTGGAGCCGCGACGACGCGAGAACGGATTCAGATGGAACTGCAGGATGCCCGGGGCTGGATTCGCGAACTCGGGTCGACCGGGGTGCACACGTCTGCCGTGATCGCCGGGGGTTCCCCGCTCGGCGACATGAGCTGGGCGTACGGCTACCGGGTCGACAAGGAGCACGTACTCGAGTTCATCTCCGCCCTGCTCGACAGCCCCATCCGCTCGATCGACACGTCGAACGCCTACAGCGACGGCGAGAACGAGGAGTGGATCGGCGAGGGCATCCGTCGTCACGGGCCGAAACCCGACGACTTCACCGTGTTCACGAAGGTCGACCCCACCGGCATGACGTACACGAACACCGGTATCTCGGGCGCCCACGCCGACTACTCGGCCGAGCGGGTTCGTCGTTCGCTCGACGAGAGCGAAGAGCGACTCGGCATCCACAGTCTTCCGCTGGTGTACCTGCACGACCCCGAGTTTCACGACTTCGCGCGTATGACGGGGCCGGGCGGCGCAGTGGAGGCCCTCGTCGAGCTGAAGGCCGAGGGCCGCGTGCAGAACATCGGCGTGGCGCTCGGCAACGTGCACGAGGCGGCTCGATACCTCGACCTCGGCGTCTTCGACGCGCTGCTGACGCACAACCGCTGGACCCTGGTGGATCGCAGCGCGGGAGACCTCTACGACCAGGCCGCAGCCCAGGGCGTCGCCGTCGTGAACGCCGCGGTCTACGGCGGGGGTCTGCTCGCCAAGCCGATCACATCGACGTCGATGTACGGCTACGCCGCCGCGGCACCCGAGATCGTGACGGCCGTCACCCAGATGGCCGAGGTGTGCAGGCGGTACGGAACCGATCTGGCGACGGCGGCCCTGCAGTTCTCGGTGAGCGATCCGCGCATCTCGGCGACGGCCGTCGGCCTGACCAAGATCGAGCGCATCGCGACGACGGTCGCGGCGGCCGAGACGACGCTGCCGGCCGACCTGTGGGCCGAGCTCGACGAGTTCGTGCCGGCGCCGGAGTTCTGGCTCGACGCCCGCTCAGTCTGAGGGCTACTCGACCCCGGAGGGCGGCTCGACCCCGGGGGGCCGCTCGGCCGCCTTCGCCTGCGGTGGCAGGATGACGCGCGGCGGCGGCGCGGCCGCGGCGGCTGAGCCTCCCCAGCGTGTGAGCGGCAGGTAGCCGTCGATCTCTTCGTCTTCGAGTTCTTCGTCGGTGAACGGCTTGCTCGCGCGCTTGCGCAGTCGCTCGGTGGCGCGCTGCCGCTCCTCGGGGTCGTCGGAGTTGAGCTGGCGGTGCTCCTTACGCATCGCGAGGCCGAGCCCGAAGAACCCGATCAGCGCAAAGAACAGCCACTGCACTGTATACGAGTAGTGGGTGCCGACGTCTTCGGTGGGCATCGACGTCTGCAGCAGCTGCAGCCCCGGCTGCGCCGCGGTCGACTGGCTGTCGAGCAGCCCGTACGCCCCGGTGTAGACGTCGCCGCCGATCGTCTGCTGCACGCGCGGCAGGGTGATCGACGAGATCTGGTTGCCGCTCTGGGCGCCGGTTCCGCCCTGCTCCTCGCTCGGCCTCAGGTGAACGACCACGGTGACCGTTCCCGTCGCCGGATCGGGTATGGCCGCCGGCGAGAGCGGGTCGTCGGCCGACGGGGTCACCCAGCCACGGTCGACGATGAAGATGGAGCCGTCGCTCAGTTGCAGAGGAGTGATCACCTCGAAGCCATTGTCGCCGCCGTTCGAGCGGTTGCGCACGACGAGCTGGTCGGCCGTGAGGTAGTCGCCGGTGACGCTCACCCGCTGCCAGTTCTGGCTCGGGTCGTAGGAGGCGAGCGTCGGCAGGGCCTCGTCGATGGGCACGGGGGCGGCCGAGTAGTTGGCGGCGACGATGGCATTGTCGGCCGACGCCTGCTGGCCGCGATCGAACTGCCAGCGAGCGAGGAAGACGCAGACGACGGCGAACAGGATGGCCGCGGCGATGAACCCGAACCACCGCCACGTGCGGAGGAACTGCCACCCCGTCATGCCCTCGGTGACGGTGTCGTACACGGCGATGGGGCCGGCGGGTCGCGCGGCCGGGCGCGCGAGTTCGCCGGAGCGCCGCGGCTCGACCTCGGTTCGGCGCTGAGTGGTCGTCGCCGGTTCTTCGATCATCTCTTCTCAGCCTGTGGTCTGGGCACCGGTCACGCCGGTACCAGTACAGCTTATGTCGCGTCGCTGGCAGCGACCGGATGCGTGCCCGTCAGCCGGTAGAACAGGAACGGCACGGCAGACGCGAGGCAGCTGATCGCGGGCACGATGGTGATCGACAGAAAGATCGTGTTCTGCATCGTGGGCGTCACGGTCACGCCGTCTTGGTAGCCGGCGATCACCACGAACGCCCCGAAGACCAGCACCGCCAGCGCGTTCATGATCTTCGACACGAACGTCAGCGACGCGAACGAGATGCCGTCGTTGCGCACCCCCGTGCGGGCCTCGGCGTCGTCGACCGCGTCGGCGATCATGGTGGCCTGCACCACCCCGAACACGCCCAGCGTGAGGCCGGTGAGAAAGATGAACACGGCCAGTGCGACGAGGCTCTGGTACCCGACGAGGTACATCGCCACGTAGAACACCGCCCCGGCGACCGAACTGCCGACCATCAGCCGCCGGGCCGACATCAGCCGCAGCAGAAGGGGGGTGAAGAACGACGCGATCACCAGGCCCAGGATGATCGCAGCCCCGATGAACGTGAAGTAGCCCGCGTTGCCGTACGCGATGACCACGAACACCGCGCCGCCGGCCTGCACGATGAATCGCCCGAAGCCCAGCACCGAGCCGATGAGCACCATCAGCAGGGGAGTGTTGTGGAAGAGCTCGCGAAACAGCTGGGTGAACGTCAGGCGCGGTTTGGCGATCTGCTGCGGTCGCTCGCGGCCGAACACGAAAGCGAACAGGTACAGCCCCATGCCGACGATGGCGATCGCGAAGACCGCCCGCGACCATCCGCTCGCCGTCGTCGCCTCGGCCGCCCCCGCCGGCGCGAAGCTCAGAGCCTGCGCGAGCCACGGCATGCCGAGCGTCGCGATGCCGAGCGAGATGGCGCCGAACGCACGCACCCGAGAGATCACGCGGTTGCGGGCGACCGGGTCGCTGAACGCCGAGCCGATCAGCCCCCACAGCGGCACGTCGCACACCGTGTAGGCGAACCCCCACAGCACATACACGATGCCGAAGTAGACGAGCTGGGCGGGTTCGTCGATCGCGGGCACAGTGAACAGGAGGCCGGTCAGCAGCGCGACGGGTGCGGCCGAGAACAGGATGAACGGGCGCATCTTGCCCCAGCGCGTGCGCGTCATGTCGATGATGCTGCCCATGACTGGGTCGCTGATGGCATCGAGGATCTTCGCCACCGCGATGATCGTGGTGACCACCGCAATGCCGGTGGTGGAGATGTGCGCGTACTGCAGCAGGTACACGAGCAGGAACGTGGTGACCGTCGTGAGAATGGCGTTCTGCCCGAACCCTGCCGTCACGATGGCCCGGCTCTGTGTTCGTGCCGACGGTACGCGTTCAGACGGGTTGCGTGCAGACGGCGCTGTCTGCGTGCTCACGGCTCAGCCTTCCTGTGTGGTCATCGGTCAGCTCTCCAACAGAATCGTCTTGATCTCGAACGGGGTGAACGCGAGCCGGTCGAGGTCGGCCGGGGCGACGGTTCGCTCGATGAGGTCGGTCTCGCTCGCGCGGGCAAACGTAAGAGTGGTTCGGAGCGCGGCCGTCACCGGTTCGCCGAGGCTCTCA
Organism: Subtercola sp. YIM 133946; assembly: GCF_036553535.1. Taxonomy (NCBI): domain Bacteria; kingdom Bacillati; phylum Actinomycetota; class Actinomycetes; order Micrococcales; family Microbacteriaceae; genus Subtercola; species Subtercola sp. YIM 133946. The sequence continues at coordinate 86,813 of NZ_JAZHPE010000035.1, read as the reverse complement.
TACAGCCGCACGATCACGCCGCGACCATTCTCGGCCGGCTTGAGCGTCTCGACGACGATGCCGGGGTGGTCGACCCATGCGACGCTGCCGAACGAGACGTCGGGCGCGGTGAGCAGGGGGTTGTTGAGGCGGTACGCGTCGCGAACGACGTCGGTCAGGGCATCCGGAGCGAACGGGCGGAAGGCGTACGTGAAGGTGTGCGACCCGCGGTCGGCGGTCTTGTCGGGAAAGGTGGGCGAGCGCAGCAGGTTCAGGCTGATCAGGCCGCTCTTGGCCCGGTGGCCGTACTTGCCGTCGTTGAGCAGGGCGAACCCGCCGTTCGGGTTCGAGGTGGCCAGCCATTTGTGGGCGCACACCTCGAACTGGGCAGTCGACGGTGCGTCGAGTTCGGTCGTGGCACGTTCGATGTGGCCGAACTGGATCTCGCACTTCGCCACGGGGCCGTAGTGCGCGGGCCAGAAGTCTGCGCGCAGCATGCGGTGCTTCTCGTGCCAGTCGACGCGGGTCTCGAAGCGCACGAGCTCGCTGCCCGCCTCGAGCACGATGCGCTGCTCGACCCGCCCCCGCTTCCAGCTGTACGTCTGGCTCCGGATGATCGTGGGGCCGTCGATCGTCGTGTCGACGTGGCTCGGGCTGAGCGTCTGGGGGGTGCGCGCGGTGTACTTCTGCCCGATGTCCCAGGCGTCGAACGGCCACTGGTAGGGGTCGCGGTGCAGGGTGAGGCGGTTGAGGCCGCGGGCGGAGTGCTCGACCCCGGCGGCGTCGAGGCAGGAGTCGATGGAGCCGTCGGCGGCGAAGTGCAGGGTGAGGATGCCGTTCGACAGGGTTCGCTCGGTGAACGAGAATGCCGGCGCGAACGAGAGCGGGGTGCCGCCGGCTGCGTCGGGCGCGTCAGGCGGCTCGGTCGCCGAGAGCGGTGTCAGAGGAGCGGCCGCGTACGGCTCGACATCGGCGCGGTACCAGCGACCGTTCACCTTCGTGAATTCGTGGCGCGCGAACGAGGTGAGATTGATCGCCGAGGGAGGGGCTGCATCCGGTTCGCCCTGCGGTACACCCGGCAGGCGCTCGATCAACGCGGCGATGTAGGTATCGGCGGCCGCTTCGATGTGCTCATAGGCCTCGACAGCCTCGCGGTTCACGCGGGCGATCGACGACCCGGGCAGAATGTCGTGGAAGTTGTTGAGCAGCAGGGCGCGCCAGTGCGGCTCGAGCACGACCGTGCTGTCGTCACCGACGATGGCGGCCAGCGCCTCGGCCTCGTGCATCCTGCGCCCCGCGAGGCGGTCGTGCTTCTTGATGGCGGCCTGGGTCGTGTAGGTGCCCTGATGGGTCTCGAGGTAGAGCTCGCCCGTGTGGGTGTGGGGGAGATCGTCGACCTTCTGCTCGAGCCCGCGAAAGAAGTCGCCCGCCGTGCGGTACTCGACCCGTGGCAGGCCGCGCAGGTCGTGCTCGCGGCCGGTGAGTTCGAGGTGCACCTCGTTCGGGCCGCCTCCGCCGTCGCCCGAACCGTAGACCAGCAGCGCTGTGTTGATCGCCTTCTCGGGGTACTGGGCGAGCCCGCGCAGCAGCCCGTCGGCCGCGCCCCGGCTGTTGTAGTCGCCCTCTGGCGGCATGTGCACCAGAACGCTCGAGCCGTCGATGCCCTTCCAGACGAAGCTGCGGTGCGGAAAGACGGTGACCTTGTTCCAGGCGAGCTTGATGGTCTGAAACCACTGCATGCCGCTCTTCGAGATGATCTGCGGCAGATTGCCGCTGTAGCCGAACGTGTCGGGCAGCCAGCACAACCGCAGGTCGTCGTCGGCGAGACCGAACTCCTCCTTCAGAAACCGCCGCCCCACCAGTGACTGGCGGATGAGGGCCTCACCACCGGCGAGGTTGGTGTCGGTCTCGACCCAGAACGAGCCCTGCAGCTCGATGCGCCCCGCCGCGACCGCCTCCTTCACGCGGGCGAAGAGGGCGGGCTGCTCCTGTTTCATCCAGAGCAGCTGCTGCGGCTGACTGGTGCCGTAGAGGTACCCGTCGTGCTCTTCGATGGTGTTGAGTGCGCGGATGTACGTGCGCGCGGCCTTGCGGTGGGTCTCGCGCAACGGCCAGAGCCACGCCATGTCGAGGTGGCCGTGCCCGATGGCGCTGTAGACGAAGTCGCTCTCTGAGCGGGCGGCGAGCGCAGGCTGCAGGGCGATGCGCGCGCCGCGCAGGTCGCCCGCCGAGAACCGGTCGAAGGCGGTTCTGAGTGCGCCTCGCAGCTCGGCTTCGAGAGCGGTGTCGTCGGTGGCACGCGCCAGCACCAGCAGCGTGAGGTAGTCGTAGTAGAGCGCAAAGGCCTCGTCGTCGCGGGTCGCGACGTTGGCGCCGTGGTAGACCCCGCGGCCGATCGCGTAGAGCAGAAAACCGTTGTAGCTCACGTCGGCGTACAGCTCGACGGCGCCGTGTTCGCCGGCCTCGACGTGGTGCAGCGGGCGGTACCGGGCCCCGGCGTGCGGCAGGTCGCCCTGCAGGAACACGGTGCTCACCGAGTCGATGACCTGGCCTCCGGCGTCGTGCACGAGGGCCTCACCCCGGATGCCGAGCATCACGACCGTGGCCGGGTCGCCGAGCATCCGTTCGGGAATGCTGCCGGTCAGACGAAGCCAGGCGCAGTCGTGCGTGTGGCCCCACGAGGTTCCGGGCCGGGCCGGGGTGAAGGCGCCGCGGTCGAGGTCGCCGAACGGTATCGGTTCGGGCGAACGGATGATCTCCGCCTCGAGCGGCGCGACGACACGGTAGATGCGGCTGCGCATGCGGCGCAGCTTGCGGTACTCACCGGGCTCCTGCGCGGCGATGCCGAACAGCCAGGTCACGAGATTAGCCATGCCCGCTGCCTCCTTCGTCGCGGAGGGCCAGCTTACAGGGCGAGCGGCTGTGCCCCGGGAGGACGCCACAGAGGCGCTGCGGGCACCCATAGGATCGAAGGAAACCGTGAGAAAGGACCAGCCATTTCTGCACAGCCTCGCCCCAACCGTCGACCCCGTCTTCTGGCCGCCTCGGTCGTCGCCCTGACGGCCTTCGCGGCCCTGACGGGGTGTTCGGGCGGCAGCGGCCTCACCGCCCAGGAGGAGTCGCTCGGCGGCCCCTCGCCGGTACCCGCCACCGACACGCCCGACCCGGCCAGCATCACCCCCGCGGGCACCGTCGTGCCGGCCGGCCAGTGGGCCGTCGTGCAGATCACGCTCGACCAGTCGCTGCGGCCGAGCACGCTGGCCATCAAGGCGGGAGTGCTGCGCAAGGGCGACGCCGACGACCTCAAAGACGTGCAGGTGATGAACGGCAGCGCCGACGACACCGCAGGCACGCCGTACTACGTCAACTACTCGTGGGTGCTGCTCGACGGCTCTGACAGCGCGAGCCCGGTGCAGTCGATCTCGGCGCTCGACTCGGTGACCGGCGACACCGGCAGCACGCTGCTCGTGCCCTCCGACTACGAGAAGTGCACCGACCGGGTGACCGGCCAGTTCGGCGGCAAGAACGTCGTGAACGTCGAGTGCTCGGTCGACGTGTTCGCCGGGGCGACGGTGCCCGATCGTCTCGTGTTCGACGGCGACTCGAGTGACTGGCAGGGCGCGGAGGCGGTGCAGCTGCGCATTCCGGCCGGCTGAACGCTCGGCGCGGCATGCGTCAGGTGACGGCGGCCGTCGACGCGCTGGTCTTCGACACCGGCGCGTAGCCCTGGCGCGTGGCCGTCACGGTGACGCTGATCTTCTTGCCGGCATCCGTCGTCTTCAGCGTGTAGGTGCTCGAGGTGGCGCCCGAGATGGCCACGCCCGACCGCAGCCACACGTAGGTGTACGCAGTCGGCGTGGGCGACCATGCGCCGGGTTTCGCCGTGAGTTTGGAACCCACCGTCGCCGCGCCCGAGATGGTGGGCGTCGGGGTCGTCGTGAAGACCTTCAGAACGGCGACCGTGGGAGTGCTCGTCTTCGACACCGTGGTGAAACCGGTCTTGGATCCGGTCACGGTGACGGTGATGGTGTGGCCGCCGTCGGCCGCGTTCAGGGTGTGGTACGAGGCGGTCGCGCCCGAGATGGGCACGCCGCCGCGGTTCCACTGGTAGGTCAGAGTGGTTCCGGTCGTCCAGGTGCCAGGGTTCGCGGTGAGCTTCTGGCCGACCGTGGTGGTGCCGGTGATGGTGGGCGTCGGCGCTGTCAGGGTGCCGCCGGTGATGGTGGCCGTGGCGGCCGAGGTGCGCGACGCCGTCACGTAGCCGCTGCGCGATCCGGTCACCGTCACCGTGACGGTCTGGCCGGCGTCGGCGTTCGTGAGGGTGTAGGTCGGCGAGGTGGCGCCCGTGATGGTCGAACCGCCCCTCTTCCACTGGTAGGCGAGGGTGGCGGTGGGGCTCCAGGCTCCGGGCACGGTGGTGAGCTTCTTACCCACCGCGGCGGTACCGCTGATGGCCGGGGTCGGGATGGTCGTGAAGACGTTGCGCACGGTCGCCGTCGCCGCGCTCGTACGCGTGACCGCAGGGTAACCCGGCTGCGAACCGGTCGCCGCGACCGTGAGGGTGGAGCCGGCGTCGGCCGCGACCGGGGTGTACGACGCGCCCGTCGCCCCCGGGATCGGGCTGGCGCCACGGTTCCACTGGTAGACGAAGGTCGTGCCCGGCGTCCAGCCGGCGGTGTTCGCCATGAGCTTCTGGCCGACCGTCGGAGTACCGCTGATCGTCGGGTCGGCGGCGACCAGTACTCCGTCGATGCCCGTGCCGGCGAAGACGATCGAGAATGGCTGGCCGTTCCAGTCGCCGCTGGTGCTGTCGGTGACCGGGCCGAGGGCCGTGGGGGTGAAGGCGTAGGTCATGTGGCAGGAGGCGCCCGGCTTCAGGGTGGTGCCCTGGCAGTCCTGCGAGCCTCCGAACTGGCCGGCGGCACCGCCGGCACCGCTCATCGCGAGGGGTGAGTTCGAGATGTTGGTGATCGTGACCGTCTGCGGCGGGCTCGTCGCTCCCACCGCGACGTCGCCGAAGTCGAGGCCCGTCGGTGAGATGAGAAAGGGGTTCACGCCGGTGCCCGTGAAGCTGAACGCGAATGACTGGCCGTTCCAGTCGCCCGCGGTGCTGCCGGTGACCTGGCCGAGGGCGTCGGGGGTGAAGGCGTACGTCATATGACACGAAGCACCCGGCTGCACGGTGGTGCCCTGGCAGTCCTGCGAGCCGCCGAACAGACCGGCGGCCCCGCCCGAACCGCTGAGCACCACCGGAACGGCCGACACGTTCGTGACGGTGACGGTCTGGGGTGGGCTCGTGGTGCCGAGGGCGACACTGCCGAAGTCGAAGGAGGTCGGCGAGATGCGCAGAACTGCAGGGCTCGCGGCCTCGGCCGGGGCGGCACCGATACCACCGAGTGGCACGAGCAGGGCCAGAACGAGCGCCGGCAGCAGCGCGACGAGAAGCCGGGCACGAGCACCAGTGCGAAACCTCGTCGACCGCATCGACCGTCATCCCCTCGAATGAGTTGGCCTCAGCATAGAGCCTGGGGCGCCGTGCGTCGAGAGGCCGGCGGCCCTGGGGTGGTCGATGCTGTCGCGTGGTCGGTGCTGTCGCGTGGTTGGTGCCTGTTGCGTGGTCGGTGCTGTCGCGCGGTTGGTGCCTGTCGCGTGGTCGGTGCTGTCGCGCGGTCGGGAGCTGTCGGGTCATCGGGACGCCGCGTGACAGGCGATCAACGCAGCGGGGTGATGCCCTGCGTCGACCGGGGGAAACCCGCCAGCACGCTCTCGGGAATGTTGAGGTGTGCCGACACGAGCGACGGCGGCAGGTGACCGAGCCAGTTCGCCAACGACACCTCCTCGTAATGGTCGCTCTTGAACGTCTCGAGAAAGATGAGCGTCTCGTCGCCGGTGTTCTCGATGTAGTGGCCCAGATTACGCTTCACCACCCCCACGTCACCGGGTCTGAAGTCGGTGGTGTTCGCGTGCGGCCCGGTGTTGAACACGGTCATGCGTCCCGAGCCCTTCAGCCAGTACTGCCACTCGTCGGCGTTCGGGTGCCAGTGCAGCTCACGCATCGAACCCGGCTCGATGGAGACGAGCCCCGCAGCGATGGTCTTCGACGCCGGAAAGTTCGAGCTGTCGGCGATGCGGATGCTGCCACCGCTGTTCTGGTACACCGGCGCCGAGCGCGACAGCCTGAAGATGACGGCCTCCGTGCCCGGCACCACCCCGGCCGCCGCGCGGTCTGCCTCGAGGTCGCCGGGTTCATCGCCGGGAAAGATCCACAGGTTGTGCAGCGGGATGTCGCTGAAGACCTCCTGCGCCACCCCGAAGTTCTTCGCCAGCACCTCGGGCGGGGTGTGCGCGAACCAGTCCGTGAGCAGCAGCGTGTTGCTCTCCGACTGCGCACCGTCGTCGAACGCGAGCACGAATTCGGCGCCGTCGGGGCCGAGGCCCTGCAGTGAGTGCGGCAGCCCCGGCGGAAAGTACCAGAGGTCGCCTTCCTGAACGTCGTCGACGCTGGGCAGCCCGTTTCTGCTGAGGGTGGTGATGCGGCAGGCGCCGCGGGTCATCAGGGCCCACTCCGCCGTCTGGTGCCAGTGCAACTCCCGGATGCCGCCGCGTTCGAGGTACATGTTCACCCCCGCGATCTCGTCTGAGATGGCGAAGTCGGGCTGGGTCAGCTCGCGGGCCCAGCCGCCGCGCTGCACCCGGCGCGGCGAGATGTTGAACGACGACCAGAAGAACTGCTGCGTACTGATGTCGGTGGGCGGGGCATCCAGCTGGTTCGGAAACTGGCTCTCGACGGCCGGGTTCTGCGGGCCGGTCATGGCCGTGCTCGCGGGGTCGCCCACCGTGTTGACCTCGCCCTCCTGCGGCAGGTCGGGGTTGCCGAAGACTGGCGTCTCGTGGTGCGGTGAGCTGTCGTCGGATTGCATGGTGTCTCCCTCGTGAGACCGCAGGCGCGGTGTTCTCCTCGATTGAACCGCCGCCGAAGGGTGCGCGGCAAGAGCGGGCGGCACGCGAATGTGGCCCTGCGAGGGTCAGCGAGGTGGGTCGTCAGGCGGGGTCGGTGCCGCGGGTGTCGTCGGCGAGTTCGGCGGCGAGGGTGGTGCCGGCCTGCTCTTCGAGCAGTCGGGCGGCGAGCAGCTCGCCGGCGACAGGTCCGAACCGGTCGAGAGCGCGGTGGTGGATGCTCGTGACGAGCTTCGAGAGTTCGAACGGCGTCGCGGCGCCCGCCGCGAGCCGGTTCATCGTGTCGAGCTCTTCGACCACGCGGTCGAGGCCGAACGACTCCAGGTAGTCACCGGTCAGCAGAGCATCCAGATGGCGGTCGATGAAGGCGCTGCCGCCAGCGCTCGAAGCGAGCGCAGAGCGCAGTGCGGGCAGGTCGACGCCGAGGCGGCTGCCGAGCAGCAACGCTTCGGTGACGGCGATGCTCTGCCCGAACCAGAGCAGATTGGCCAGCAGCTTGGCGGTGAGCCCCGCCCCCGGAGTCTCTCCGAGCAGGTGGATGTCGCTCGGCTGCCCCAGGGCGTGCAGAACCGGCAGCGCCCGGTCGACCGCGCGTGGGCGGCCGGCGACGTAGAAGGTGAGACTGCCGTCGCGGGCGGCCTCGACCCCGCCGCCCATCGGAGCTTCGGCCGTCAGCACCCCGCGGCCCTCGGCCTCGCCGGCGAGCCGGGCCATGAGCTCGGGGTCGCCGCTGCTGAGGTCGAGCCAGCAGGCGCCGGGGTGCATCCGGCCGAGTAGGGCGTCAGCGCCGCCGAGGGCATCGGCGATCTCGGGCGGGCCGGGCAGAATCGTGACGAGCAGGTTCGACGACTCGGCCAGCCGGGCAGCGGATGCTGCGCTGCCGATGCCGTGGGCATCCAGACCCTCGAGGCGGGCAGGGTCGCTGTCGAACGCGGTGACGTCGAAGCCGGCGGCGCTGAGGCGTTCGGCGATCGGCCGGCCCATGCGGCCGACGCCGAGAACCCCCACGCGGCGAACGCCGACGCGCTGGACCCCGACGCGCTGGTCTGCGGGCGCGTTCGTCACGCGCGGGGAATCAGCCGCGGGCGGCGGCGGTCGCCGGGCTGCCGGTGGCCGGCTCGGGGATGACACGCATGCCGTCGCCGCTGTTGGCCGTGGCCATGAGCTGGTCGATCCATAGCCGGTTCAGCGGCGGGCGCTCGCGTTCGTCGAAACCGAACCGCAGCTCGATGGCGGGATGCAGCCAGATGGTCGAGCGGCCGCTCTCGTTCTCCCACGAGAGGGTGAACTTCTCGTCGCGGCGCAGTTTCGCCACGATCACCACCTTGAGGTGGGCGAGCGCGCGGTCGTCGAAGTCGATCTCGGTGCCGTTGGCGCCGTAGTAGAGCGTGGCCATGTCGTTCCCTTGTCGTGCCGCGCGTTCTGAAGCCGGCCCGCTCAACAGATTACCGTGCCGGGGGCGTCGACGGTGCGCCGAACATGCGCCGCAGAACGGCGCGTTCGCCGAGGCTGAAGGCGGCGCTGGTGAGCAGGTAGACGGCGGCGGCGAGCGGGGCGATGGCGGCGAAGACGACCGAGACGAAGGGAACGAAACGCAGTGCGGTGGTGACGGCGGCACCGGGGGCGACGGCGGCGCCGGGTGCGGCCGCCGACGCCCTGAGGCTGTTCCGCGTCGAGGCGGCGAGGGGGTCGGCGGCCGTGTCGGCGAGGGCGTGGCCCGCGGCGGCCCCGTTCCAGCGCAGGTTTGCGCGGCGGGTCAGCTCGACGATCACGGCCAGCACGAGCAGCAGCACGAGGAACAGCCACGCGTGGGGCAGTGCGGCGCCCACCGCGACGAACAGGTTGGCCCCGAGCGGTACGCCGGCGAACGTCTGGGTGAGCAGCACGTTCGCGTGCCCGGCCACGTTCTGGTGCACGAACAGTGTGTACACGGCCGAGAGCACCGGCGCCTGGGCGAGGGTCGGCAGGCAGCCGGCGATCGGCGAGACCTTCTCGCTCGTGTACAGCTGCGTCAGCGCCTTCTGCAACTGCTCCGGCTTGCCGGCGAACCGGATGCGCAGGGCTGCGACTGCCGGTGCGAGGCGCCGGCGGCCCACCTCAGCGCGCACCTGGGCCGCCGAGACCGGCACGAGCGCGAGCCGCACGACCAGCGTCAGGGCGACGATGGCCAGCACGGTCGCGGAGGTTCCGGCGAGGGGAGTGAGGGCGCCGGCAAGGCCCGCCACGAGCGAGTAGAGCGTGTCGAGTACAGCGGCGATGGGGGGAAACGTGGAGAGGTCCAATGGTGGCTCCTGGGGTGTGGGTGTGGGTGTGGGTGCGGGGTGTGGGTGGGTCGGTGGGTCACGGATGCCCGGCGGGCGGTGATGAATTGTGGTGTGCCCGGCGGCAGGTGACGCGTCGTTGTGTGCCCGCGCGGAGGTGACGGGCTGCGCTGTGTCGTCGCGCGCGTGCTGACTGGGAGCCGGCTTCGGGTCGCGAGTCGTGAGTCCGATGTGGCGGCCAGTTCAGGTCGCGGCCGGAAGCCAGACCAAGGCCGGGAGTGACGCCACGGCCGTTGAGACTACGGCCGGAAGTCGAGCCACGGCCGGAAGTCGGCCCTGCCGGGCGTCGGGCCTAGGGAGAGGGAGAGCGTCAGGCCCGGGGAGCGAGGGCGCCCGGGGCGCGGGCGCGGGCGTGGCCCGCGGCGTCGGGGTTGCTCTGCGAGACGAGCACGGGCAGGTCGGCGTTCTGTCGGGCATCCGATCGCCGGAGGGCGGAGGTGCCCAGGGGAGGGTTGACGCGTGCGACGACGATGACCGCGAGGGTGGCCGCCGTGAGGAGGGCGAGAGCCAGAGTCGTCAGTGCGAGCGGCAAAGTCAGGGAGCCCGCGACCGAGCCGAACACGACGTCGACGGTGTCCAGGAGGAACCGCAGCAGCATCTCGGCCAGTTCGCTCATGCGCCCGAGGTTACCAGCTCGTGCGACGATACACAGAACGAACCCGCGCCGGGGTAGGCACCAGACGGCAAGCCCGGCGGGCAACCACCAGGCGGCAACCCAGGCCGGACACGCACCAGGCGGCAACCCAGGCCGGGCACCCACCGGGCGACAGGCCCCGACGAATGGACCCCATGCAGATCGCGTACTGGATCGTCGCCGGAGTGCTCGGCGTGTTCTACCTCTACTCCGGCGGCGCGAAGCTGCTGCGCACCCGCGAGCGGCTGCAGCCCATGATGAAGTGGGTGCGGGGAGCACCGATGGGGGCGGTGCGGCTGATCGGCGCGCTCGAGGTGCTGGCCGTGATCGGGCTGGTTCTGCCGCCGCTGACGGGGGTCGCGCCGGGGCTCGCGCTGGCCGCCGCCGTGGGGCTGGTGCTGGTTCAGGTGGCGGCGATCATCCTGCACCTGGTTCGCGGCGAGGCGCGCCAGCTCGGGCTCAACGTCGGGTTGCTCGTGCTGGCCGGGGTGGCGGCGTGGCTCGCGATGGTGTGGCTCTGAGCCGACGGCCGGGCGACCGCAGCACGCTCAGAGGGTGTGGGCGAGATACTCGAGCAGGATCGCCGCCGCGCCGACAGCGCTGAGCATTCCCGCCAGCAGCAGTCGGCGCCAGAGACTCAACCGGATGTGCCGCAGCGCCGCGAGCGCGAACACACCGAGCGAGATCGCCAGCACGATCTGCCCCGTTCGTATGGCCGCCTCGAGCCTCATCACGTGGATCGCTGCGAGCCCCAGAAACAGCATCGGCAGGGCGATCGCGGTGAACGCGCTGAGGGTGACCGTGAGCATGTGCCGCAGTTCCCGGGCCGATGGAAGCCGAGCGTGCGACGCGATGTGCGAGATGATGTCGGCCGCGAAGCCTGCGAGCAGCACGCCGGCGGTCGTGACGAGCAGAACCAGGGCGGCGGGGCCGGGCTCTTCGGCCTCGGTGGCGAGAGCGATCAGCACGGCCAGTGCGGTGAACGTGACGTAGACGCGCTCCTTGAGGCGGTCGGCGCGCTCGTCGGGGTTCTCCTCAGTGTTCTCGGTGCCGGTACTGGTGCTGGTGCCGGCGCTGTCGCCGGTGCTGGTACCGCCGCTGTCGCCGGCGACGGATGCCCGGCGGCGCCCCCGGGCGGGCAGGGGCTGGTCGGCTGAGGTCATGGCTCGGGCTCCCTTCGCCGCACGCTGCGCGCGGCGGTTCCATCATCGCGCAGCACCGCGGGCGGGCCGAACCACGCGCGGGTGCCTGTGCGGTGCGCCAGAGTGTCGCGGCGACCCGATCGGGGGCCGTCGTGCGTAGGGTGGAAGGCACTCGGTCGGCGACGGAAGGGCAGCGGTCATGGGCAGCTGGGTACTGGTGCACGGAACACCGCTCGCCCCCGCCATCTGGCAGCCCGCGGCGGCCCTGCTTGCGGGCGACGTGTTCGTGCCCGACTGCCGGGCGGTGCCGCCGGGGCCGAACCCGCAGGCCGCCCTCGCGGCGCAGGTCGTGGCACAGGCCGACGACGGGAGGTTCGACCTGGCGGGCCATTCGTTCGGCGGGCAGATCGCGCTCGAGATCGCGCTGCTCGTTCCGGAGCGAGTGCGTTCGCTGACCATCCTGTGCAGCCGCGACACGCCCTTTCCGGCCTTTCAGGCGGTTGCAGAGGCCGTTCGCGGTGGCGCGGCGCCGAGCGTCGATGCGACCCTCGCCCGCTGGCTGTCACCGAACGAACTGACGAGCGGCGCGGCGGTCGTCGACGATGTGCGGGCCGAACTCGCGGCGGCCTCGCTGCCCGACTGGGCGCGGGCGCTCGAGGCCATCGCCACCTATGACCGGTCTGCGGCGACGCCGTCGCTCGCCATGCCGGTGCGGCTCGTGGCCTGCGGGCAGGATGCCGTGGCCACACCCGAGGCGATGGGCGAGTTGCACGCGCGCATCCCGCACTCGAGGCTCGACGTGCGCCCGAACGCCCACCACCTCTCGCTGTTCCTCGACCCGGCGGCACTCGCCCACACCCTGGAGGGAGCTTGACGGATCGCGTAGCGCGGCGGAGCGGAGGTGGCGGGTGCGCAGCGGGGTGGCGCGGAGGTGCGCAGGTGCGCAGCGGGGTCGCGCGGAGGTGCGCGGGTGCGCAGGTGCGCAGCGGGTCGACGTAGAGGAGCGGAGGTGAGCCGGTCGGGAGGTGGGCAGGGCGGCGGCGCGTTGGTGCGGTGTGGGGGTGCAGGTCGGCGGGCACCGGCGGGCGCGAAAGTGTGGCACCGTTGAGCGGTGAACGAGTTCGACTTCGACTTCGAGACGCTGCGGCGCTGGCCCGACATCGAGGCGCCGAACCTGTTCGCGAGCGACGCCAGCGACAGGCTGATCCTCGATGAGGCGGCCGAGGCGCTGACCGACATCGACGGACGCCACGTCGTCGTCATCGGCGACCGCTACGGGGCGCTCACGCTCGGCGCCGCGGCCCGGTTCGGGCTGTCGGGCATCCGAGTTCACCAAGACGCGCTCTCAGGCGAGCAGGCCCTGGCCGCCAACGCCGAGCGCGTGGGCTTCGGCACACCCCGAGCGTCCGGCACAAACGCTCCTGACGCCGTCACCGGTACCGCGACCGGCACCGCCGGTGGTACTGATGCCATCGCAACCGCGACCGGCGCCCCCGGTAGCACGACCGGCACCCCCGGTACCACTAGCGGTACTCCCGGTACCGCGACCGGCACAACCAGCACCAGCGGCACACCGGGCGCTGCGGTGTACGAGAATCTGCCGCTCGACGAACCGCTGCTCGCCGCAGCCCGCGTAGTGCTTCTACAGCTGCCCCGCTCGCTGGCCGAACTCGACGAGATCGCCGACGCGATCGCCAGGTTCGCGGCGCCAGACGTCGTCGTCTACGCCGGAGGACGCCTGAAACACCTCTCGATCGCCATGAACGACGTGCTGCGCGCGAGGTTCGCCGAGGTGCACGCCAGCCGCGCTCGGCAGAAGTCGCGGGCCCTCATCGCGTCTGGGGTGCGCCGGCCGACGGATGCCCGCCCCTACCCGAGACTCGACCGCAACGCCGAGCTCGGCCTCACGATCGCGGCCCACGGCGGAGCCTTCGCCGGCACCACCCTCGACATCGGAACCCGCTTCCTGCTGACCTTCCTCGACCGCCTCGACCTGCCCACCGACCCTCCCACCACCCCCACGACTCGCGCTGCCGCCGCCGCTGCTGCCGCCACCCCCACCGCCCCGACCCCGGTCACCATCCCCACCACTCCCACTGCCCCGACCCCGGTCACCACGCCCACCACGCCCTCCGCCCCGGACCCGGTCACCACCCCCACCGCCGCGACCCCGGTCGCCATCGACCTCGGCTGCGGCACCGGCATCATCGCGGCGGTGCTCGCCACGCAACATCCCGCGCTGCACGTCATCGCGACCGACCAGTCGTACGCTGCCACCTCGTCGGCCCGTGCCACCATGGCCGCGAACGATCTCGGTGAGCGGGTGACGATCGTTCGCGACAACGGCCTCGCCCTGCAACCCGACGCCAGCGCCGACCTCATCGTGTGCAACCCGCCGTTCCACGTGGGCAGTTCGGTGCACACCGGAGCGGCGCTGGCGATGTTCCGCGACGCCGGCCGGGTGCTGCGCCCCGGCGGCCGGTTGCTGACCGTCTTCAACTCGCACCTCGGCTACCAGGCCGACCTGCGCCGCTCGGTCGGCGACACCCGGATGCTCGGCCAGAACCCCAAGTTCACCGTCACCCTCTCGACCCGCCGCCCCTGACCAGCGCGACCCGCGCTAGGGGTGCCGGGCGAGTACACCTAGGCTGGGGCTGTGTCATTCACCGTTCGCGACGTCAACGCAGTCATCGAAGGGCTGTGGCCCATCGAGCACGCCGAGAGCTGGGACGCGCCTGGCCTGCTCTCGGGTTCGCCCGACGCCCCGGTCTCGCGCATCCACCTCGCCGTCGATGCCGTCGCCGAGACCGTCGACGAGGCGCTCGCGCTCGGCGCCGGCCTCCTGCTGGTGCACCACCCGCTGCTGCTGCGCGGGGTGACGACCGTGGCCGAGACCACCTACAAGGGCGCGATGCTGGCGCGGCTGATCCGCGGCGACTGCGCCCTTGTGGCTGCGCACACCAACGCCGACATCGTCGACGACGGGGTGTCGAGCGTCATCGCCCGCCGCATCGGCCTGCTCAACGAGGTTCCTCTCGTCGCGGGCGCGGTGCCCGGCACCGGCCTCGGCCGCGCGGGCGATCTGCCCGAGACCGTCACGTTGGGGCACCTGGCACGGCTTCTCGCCGAGCTGCTGCCGGCCACGGCCACGGGCATCCGCGTCGCCGGCGAATATGATGCGCCCGTCACCCGGGTGGCCCTCTGCGGCGGGGCTGGCGACTCGCTGCTCGGCAACCCCGAGGTGCGCGCCGCCGACGTCTACATCAGCTCAGACCTGCGCCACCACCCGGCCTCTGAGGCGCGTGAGCAGGCGGCGCTCGGCGGGGGCCCGGCCCTCATCGACACCTCGCACTGGGCGAGCGAGTGGCTGTGGCTCGACACCGCCGCCAACCAGCTTCGCGATGCTCTGCCGGGCGTCACCGTCACCGTGAGCGACCTGCGCACCGACCCCTGGGACTTCGTCGTCACCCAGTGACGGGCCCGCCACACCTTTTTTCCGCAACCGAAGGATTGACCGATGAAAGCACCCGTCTCAGAACAACGGTCGCTGCTCGAACTGCAGGCCGCCGACACCCGCCTCGCTCAGCTGAACCACCGCGCCAGGTCGCTGCCGCAGCAGAAGCGCCTCGACGAGCTCGCTGCCCAGATCGGAGGCGTCTCGCACCGCATGGCCCAGGTGAACGGCGAGCTCGAAGATGCCCAGCTCGAGATCTCGCGCGTCGAGTCTGACGTCGAGGTGGTCGCTGCACGACTCGCCCGCGACCGGGGCCGGCTCGAGACCAGCTCGTCGGCCAAAGACATCCAGGGTCTCGAGCATGAGATCGCGTCACTCGAGAAGCGCCGCTCCGACCTCGAAGACATCGAGCTCGCCGTGATGGAGCGGGTCGACGACATCTCGGCACGGCTCGCCGACGTGACCGAAGAGCTGGGCATCCTGACCGCCGAGCGCGACGCGCTGCAGACCGAACGGGATGCCGCACTGGCCGAGATCGCGCACGAGCAGAAGGGCGTGCAGGTGTCGCGCGACCTCATCGCCGGGGGAATCGGCGACGAGCTGCTGGCCCTCTACAACCGGCAGCGCGAACGATACGGAATCGGCGCGGCTCTGCTCACCCGCGGCGTCTCTGGCGGCAGCAACGTGAAGCTGCACGAGTCAGACCTGGCGAAGATCCGGCTCGCCGAACCCGACGATGTGGTGCTCGACCCCGACAGCAGCTGCATTCTGGTGCGCACGCAGGAGTCGGGGCTCTGACAGGCCGGGGCTCTGAGGGCCGGGGCTCCGAGGGCTGGCTCTAGGGGCTGGGTCTCTGAGAGCTGGAGCGCTAGCGGCTGGGGCTCCGGGGGCTGGAGCCCTGGCGGCTGGAGCTCCAGGGGCTGGAGCCCTCAGGCCGCGTCGGGTGTGAACCGGTAGCCGAGCCCTGGCTCGGTGATGAGATAGCGCGGCCGCGCCGGGTCGGGCTCGAGCTTCTTGCGCAGCTGGGCCAGGTAGAGCCGAAGGTAGCCGTCTTCGTTCGTGTACGCCGAGCCCCACACCGTGGTCAGCAGCTGCTGCTTGGTCACCAGTCGACGCGGATTGCGCACGAGCACCTCGAGCATCTTCCACTCGGTGGGCGTCAGCTTCACCGTCTCGCCCGCGCCGCCCCGAACCTCGTGCGCCGACAGGTCGACGACGACGTCGCCGAGCCGCACCAGGGGCTCGTCGGCGGCCGAGCCGTGCCGCCTGGTGAGGGCGCGGATGCGCGCGAGCAGTTCGTCGACCGCAAACGGTTTGGTGACGTAGTCGTCGGCGCCGGCATCCAGAGCATCGACCTTGTCGGCCGAGTCGCTGCGCCCGCTCACCACGAGAATGGGCACCTCGGTCCATCCGCGCAGCCCTTCGATGACCTCGATACCGGTCAGGCCGGGCAACCCGAGGTCGAGCAGTACGAGCTCGGGCGGATGATCGGCGGCCTGCCGCAGGGCATCCTCGCCGGTCGCGGCCAGGTCGACCTCGTAGCCGCGCGCGGTCAGGTTGATGCGCAGCGCCCGGCGGATCTGGGCGTCGTCGTCGACGATCAGCACCCGCATCAGCGCACCTCCAGCCCGCCGGCGGCGTCACGTTCAGACGACTGCCCGGCGGCGTCGTGTTCGGATAGCCCGCCGGCGGCGTCGCGTTCGGACGACTGCCCGGCTGCGTCGCGTTCGGATGCCCGACCACCGGCGTCATCGCGGGCGGCAGCGCTCCCCGCGGTGTCGGCGCCCGCGCCATCGCCATGCCCACCACCGCGGGGCAGCGTGATCACCATCGTGAGCCCTCCGCCCGGGGTGTCTTCGGCTTCGAGAGTACCGTTCATTGCCTCGATGAAGCCGCGCGACAGAGCGAGCCCGAGGCCCACACCGGTGGTGTTGTCGGTGTCGCCGAGCCGCTGGAACGGCTGGAACGCATCGTCGAGTCGCGCCGCCGGAATGCCCGGCCCCCGGTCGATCACCCGCAGCTGCACCGTGTCGCCGAACGTGCTGGCCGAGAGGATGGGCGGCGAACCCGCGGGGGAGTACCGCAGCGCGTTCGACAGCAGGTTGACGAGCACCCGCTGAACCAGCGCGGGGTCGCAGATCACCGGCGGCAGGTCGGGCGACACGGCGACGACCACCGTACCGGGCGCCAGGTGCAGCTCGTCGAGCGCCAGCGGAACGATCTCGTCGAGACCGACCTCCGAGCGCACCACGGCCAGCACCCCGGCCTGCAGGCGGCTGACGTCGAGCAGATCGTCGACGAGCTCTGCCAGCGTCACCAGCGACTCCTCGGCGGTTCGCACGAGCTCGTCGCGATCGAGCTCGCTCCACTGCACATCGCGCGCCGCGAGGCTCGACACGGCAGCGGTCGCCGCCGAGAGAGGCGTTCTGAGGTCGTGCCCGACGGCCGCGAGCAGGGCCGTGCGCATGCGATCGGCCTGTTCGAGCGGCCGGATGCTCTGCGCCTCTGCAGCGAGACGACGCTGAACGAGCGCCGATTCGATCTGCGACACGAACGCGGCGAGAATCCGGCGGTCTCCGGCCTGCAGTGGGCGCCCCACCAGCACCAGCCGCGCCGCTTCGGCGAGATCGAACGCGGCCTCGGCCGGTGTGCCGTCACCCGCCGCCGGCTGACCCTCGGTAACGTGACCGCCGGCCCTGGCACGACCGCCGGCCCTGGCACGACTGCCGACTCCGGCACGACCGCCGGCCGCGCGACCGGGCTCCGCCGCCACCTCGGCGTCGGCCCGGTACAGCACCACGCCGCCTGCGCTGAGCGTCACACTGTCGAGCGAGAACACCTCGCGCAGGCGGTCGAGCAGGGCCTGCAGGGCATCCTGGCCCCGCAGCACGCTGCCCGCCACCGTCGCGAGCGTCTCGGCCTCTGCGGCACTGCGCCGGGCTGCGCGCGAACGCCGGGCAGACGAGTCGACCACCACGCTCACCAGCACCGCGACCACCAGAAAGACGATCAGCGCCAGCAGGTGACGCGGGTCGGCGATGGTCACCGTGTAGAGCGGCGCCACGAAGAAGTAGTCGAGCAGCAGCCCCGCCGCCACTGCCGTCGGAACCGCCGGGCGCAGCCCGCCCACGAGCGCCACGATCACGATGAGCAGCTGGTACAGCAGAACCTCGCTGGTGATGGAGTCGTCGGTGCGCACGACGCTCATGCCCAGGGTGAGCAGGGCGAGACCGATGGCGGCGACGACGCCCCCGGCCCACTGGCGCCGGGCCGTGAGGGCCCCGCCGAGCCGCGGCAGCGCGAGGGTGCCGGCAGCCGCATGGGTCACGATGTGCACATCGATGTCGCCCGACTCGCGGATGACCGTGGCCCCGATGCCCGCACCAGTCACCAGCGCGGTCAGACGTGAGCGGCGGCTCACGCCCACCACCAGTTGCGTGGCGTTCACGCCGCGCGCGAACTCCACCAGGGCGAGCGGAGTGTCGTCGCCGATCACGTGGTGGTAGCTGCCGCCGAGCTGCTCGACCAGGGTGCGCTGCGCGGCCAGAGCGCCCGGGTTGGCCGCGGCGAGCCCGTCGGCGCCGCTGACGTGCACCGCGAGCAGCTCGCCGCCGCTCGACCGCGCCGCGATGCGCGCTCCCCGGCGGATGAGTGTCTCGCCCTCAGGGCCGCCTGGCAGCGCCACGACCACTCGCTCGCGGGCCTCCCACTTCTGGCCGATGCCGTGTTCGGCGCGGTACGCCTTCAGTGCGACATCCACCTCGTCGGCGAGCCAGAGCAGCGCGAGTTCACGCAGGGCCGTGAGGTTGCCGAGCCTGAAGTAGTTCGACAGCGCCGCGTCGATCGTTCCGGCCGGGTACACGAACCCGCCCGACAGGCGTGCCCGAAGGGCTTCGGGGGCGAGGTCGACCAGCTCGACCTGGTCGGCCGCGCGCAGCACGGAGTCGGGAATGGTCTCCTTCTGGGCGATGCCGGTGATCTTCTCGACCACGTCGTTCAGGCTCTCGATGTGCTGGATGTTCACGGTCGACATCACGTTGATGCCGTTCTCCAGAAGCAGTTCGACATCGAGCCAGCGCTTCTCGGTGAGCGAGCCGGGCGCATTGGTGTGCGCCAGCTCGTCGATCAGCGCCCAGTCGGGATGCCGTTCGAGCAGCGCCTCGACATCGAACTCGTCGAGCGTCACCGCGCGGTGCAGAGTCGTTCGACGGGGCAGTACCTCGAGCCCCTCGACCAGCGCCGCCGTCGCCGCGCGCCCATGCGACTCGACGACGCCGATGACGACGTCGGAGCCCGCCGAACTCAGCCTGCGCCCCTCTTCGAGCATCGTGAATGTCTTGCCGACACCGGGCGCGGCGCCGAGACAGACGTGCAGGAGGCCACGGCGCGGCGCGCCGGCGGGAGTCGGAGTGCTCACGTCAGTTGCTGGCGCCCGTCGCGGCGCCATCGGCCGCGCTGGCGGGTGCCAGCTGGTCGAGCGCGATGTTCAGCCGCAGTACGTTGACCGTCGGGTCTCCGATGAAGCCGGCATCGCGGCCCTGCACGAACGACTCGACGAGCTGTGACACCTCTGCCTCCGGAAGGTCGCGGGCCGCGGCGACCCGCGAAACC
Source organism: Subtercola sp. YIM 133946 (assembly GCF_036553535.1). Taxonomy (NCBI): domain Bacteria; kingdom Bacillati; phylum Actinomycetota; class Actinomycetes; order Micrococcales; family Microbacteriaceae; genus Subtercola; species Subtercola sp. YIM 133946. The sequence continues at coordinate 67,715 of NZ_JAZHPE010000035.1, read as the reverse complement.
TGCTCCCGAGCGTACTCCGGGCTGATCTGCGGATCGAGCCCCGACGCCGACGCTGTGAGCGCGTCGGCCGGGATGGAGGCCGGGTCGACCCCGTCGCTCGCTGCGATTGCGGCTTTGCGGTCGTCGATCGCCTGCAGCAGCTTGTCGCTGTTCGGGCCGAGGTTCGAGCCGCTCGAGGCTCCTCCGTCGTAGCCGTCGCCGGCCGCCGACGGGCGCGACTGGAACCATTGCGGCAGTGCCGCCCCGTCGCTGTCGGTGAAGCTCTGTCCGATGAGGCTCGACCCGACCACGTTGCCGTCTACCCGCACGAGCGAACCGTTCGCCTGCGACGGAAGGGCGACCTGGCCGATGAGGGTGATGACGAGCGGGTAGATGATGCCGAGCGCCACGGTCATCACCAGAAAGATGCGAACGCCCACCCACGTGGTGCGCAGGGTTTCGTTACGGAATTTCATGAGAGTGCTCCAGCCGAGAACGGAATGAATGAGGGAGAGTGCAACGCGACCGTCATGACAGCCCCGGAATGAGGCTGATGACGAGATCGATGAGCTTGATGCCCACGAACGGCGCGATGATGCCGCCGAGCCCGTAGATGAGCAGGTTGCGGTTCAGGATGCTCGAGGCCGACGCCGCCCGATACTTCACGCCACGCAGCGCCAACGGAATGAGCGCCACGATCACCAGCGCGTTGAAGATGATGGCCGACAGGATGGCAGAGGCCGACGACGACAGCTGCATGATGTTCAGCACCGCGAGCGACGGAAACGCGAGCGTGAACATCGCGGGGATGATGGCGAAGTACTTCGCCACGTCGTTCGCGATCGAGAACGTGGTCAGCGATCCGCGCGTGATGAGCAGCTGCTTGCCGATCGCCACGATGTCGATGAGCTTCGTCGGGTCGGAGTCGAGGTCGACCATGTTGCCGGCCTCCTTCGCGGCCGAGGTGCCCGTGTTCATTGCGACGCCGACATCGGCCTGAGCGAGCGCCGGGGCGTCGTTCGTGCCGTCACCGGTCATCGCGACGAGGTTTCCACCCTCCTGTTCGCGCTTGATCAGCGCCATCTTGTCTTCGGGTGTGGCCTCGGCGAGAAAGTCGTCGACGCCGGCTTCGGCCGCGATGGCCTTGGCCGTCAGCGGGTTGTCACCGGTGATCATGACGGTACGGATGCCCATCCGGCGCAGATCGGCGAACCGGGCCGCAAGGCCGGCCTTCACCACGTCTTTGAGGTAGATCACGCCGAGAATCTGCGCGGTGCCGTTCGACGACTTCTCTGCGACGACGAGCGGAGTACCGCCGGCCTGCGAGATGTCTGTGACGATCTGGTCGAGCTCAGCGATCAGCGCGGCTGAGGTGTTGGCGGCACCTGACCCTGCCGCGGCGCTGGACTGGGCATCCTGTACCCAGGCGGCGATCATCGAACCGGCACCCTTACGCACCTGACTGCCGTCGTTGTAGTCGACGCCGCTCATGCGGGTCTGTGCCGTGAACGGCACCACGACGCCGTCAGACGCCGTCGGAACGGGCAGACCGAGAGCGCGGGTGAGGTCGAGCACCGACTTGCCCTCGGGCGTCGGGTCGGCCAGCGACGAGGCGCTGGCCGCGGCCGCGAGCCGCGAGACGGTCACGCCGGTGAGAGGCCGGAACTCGGCCGCCTGACGGTTGCCGTAGGTGATGGTTCCCGTCTTGTCGAGCAGAAGCGTGGTGACGTCGCCGGCGGCCTCGACCGCGCGGCCAGACATGGCCAAGACGTTGTGCTGCACGAGACGGTCCATACCGGCGATGCCGATCGCCGACAGCAGGGCGCCGATCGTGGTCGGAATCAGACACACCAGCAGGGCGACGAGCACGATCAGCGACTGTGCGGCGTTCGAGTAGTCGGCGATCGGGTTGATCGTGAGAATCACGACCAGAAAGACGATCGTCAGGCTCGACAGCAGGATGCTCAGGGCCAGCTCGTTCGGTGTCTTCTGCCGTGACGCCCCCTCGACCAGCTTGATCATGCGGTCGACGAACGTCTCGCCGGGCTTCGAGGTGATGGTCACGACGATGCGGTCGGAGAGCACCCGGGTTCCACCGGTCACGGCGCTGCGGTCACCGCCCGATTCGCGCACGACCGGGGCGGACTCGCCCGTGATGGCTGATTCGTCGACCGAAGCGATGCCCCAGACGATGTCACCGTCGCCCGGAATCAGCTCTCCGGCCGATACGACGATGGTGTCGCCGAGTTTCAGGTCGGCACTGGCGACCTGCGTCACCACGGCGTTCTCGGCCGACGGGTCTGCCGCGAGGTTGTAGTCGACCAGGTTGGCCGAGGTGCTGGTGCGCGTGGCCCGCAGGCTGCTGGCCTGTGCCTTGCCGCGGCCCTCAGCCACCGACTCCGCCAGGTTTGCGAAGATCACGGTGATCCACAGCCAGATGGCGATCGACCACGCGAACAACAGCGAGGTGGGGGAGGCAGAAGTGTCAGACGCGCTCATGAACGGCTGCGCGATCGCCAGCGCGGTCGTGAAGGCCGCTCCGATCTCGACGATGAACATCACCGGGTTCTTGTACATGAGGCGCGGGTCGAGCTTGCGAAGAGCGCCGGGAAGGGCATCCAGCAGCTGGCGCGGGCCGAACGGCGCCGAACGTTTCTGGTGCGGCTCGTCAGAGGCGTGAGCGAGCGGGGGTGTCGTGCTGCGTGCGGAAGCGATGTCTTGAGACATGGGTTACTGCAGACCTTCTGCTAGGGGGCCTAGCGCTAGAACGGGGAAGTACGTGAGGGCAGAGACGAGGATGAGCGTTCCGATGGTGAGCACGACGAACTGCGGTCGGTGCGTGGGCAGCGTGCCCGCCGTCTGCGGCACCTTGCCCTGTGCCGCCAGCGAGCCTGCGAGAGCCAGCACCAGCACGATCGGGATGTATCGGCCGAGCAGCATCGCCGCACCGAGTGCGGTGTTGAACCACGGGGTGTTCGCGGTGAGGCCGGCGAATGCCGAGCCGTTGTTGTTGCCCGCCGAGGTGAAGGCGTAGAGCACCTCGGAGAAACCGTGGATGCCCGTGTTGGCCATCGAGGTTCCCACCACCGAGTCGCGCACCGCCGGAATCGCGAAGCTGAGGCTGGTGCCGATGAGCACGATCGCGGGCGTGGCGAGGATGTAGAGGCTCGCCAGCTTGATCTCGCGAGTGCCGATCTTCTTACCGAGGTACTCGGGGGTGCGGCCGACCATGAGGCCCGCCACGAACACCGCGATCACCGCGATGACGAGGATGCCGTACAGACCCGACCCGGTTCCACCCGGTGCCACTTCGCCCAGCATCATATTGACGATCGCGATGCCGCCGCCGAGGCCGGTGAAGCTGTCGTGCATCGCGTTCACCGCACCCGTCGAGGTGAGCGTCGTCGACGAGGCGAACAGCGACGACAGCACTGAGCCGAAGCGGGTCTCGATGCCTTCCATCGCGCCGCCGGCGGCCTGTGTCGCGGTACCCGACAGTGCCGACTGAGCGGCCACCATGAGACCAGACGAGACGACCCAGATCGTCGCCATGGCGCCGACGATCGCATACCCCTGGCGGTTGTCGCCGACCATCCTGCCGAATGTGCGGGGCAGCGAGAACGGGATGACCAGCATGAGGAAGATCTGGAACAGGCTCGTCCACGCGGTCGGGTCTTCGAACGGGTGAGCGGAGTTCGCGTTGAAGAACCCGCCGCCGTTGGTGCCGAGCAGCTTGATCGCCTCCTGTGAGGCGACAGGCCCGCCCGGCAGGGTCTGGGTGGCGCCCGTGATGGTCGTCACGTCGCTGAACCCGCTGACGTTCTGGATGACGCCCCCGACGATGAGCACGACGGCCGTGATCGCCGCCAGCGGCAGCAGGATGCGCAGCACGCCCCGCGTGAGGTCGACCCAGAAGTTGCCGATCGTCGTGGAGTTCTTGCGGGCGAAGCCGCGCACCAGGGCGATGGCGACCGCGATACCGATGGCTGCCGACACGAAGTTCTGCACCGTGAGCCCGATCAGCTGCACGGTGTACCCGAGAGTGACCTCGGGGGAGTACGACTGCCAGTTCGTATTCGTCACGAACGAGATGGCCGTGTTGAACGACAGCGACTGTTCGACGGCCGGCAGGCCGAGGGCGTAGGGCAGGAATTCCTGCAGCCGCTGAATGGCGTAGAGAAAGACGACGCCGATCACGGAGAAGACCAGAACGCTGCGCAGGTACCGCGGCCACGTCTGCTCGGAGTGCGAGTCGACGCCGATCAGGCGGTAGAGGCCGCGCTCGACGCGCAGGTCTTTGGTTGAGGTGTAGGTGTGCGCCATGTAGTCGCCGAGCGGGCGGTAGGCCAGCCCGAGGGCGATGACGAGGGCGCCCAGTTGGGCGACGGTGAGCCAGACGTTCGAACCGGCATCCATCAGAATCGCTCCGGCTTCAGCAGGGCGTACAGGCAGTAGACGACGGCGGCGACGCCGAGAACGACGCCGACGATGGTGAAGACGATCACAGTTTCTGCACCCCTCGGGCGATCAGGGCGACGAGGCCGAACAGGGCCACGACGCCGGCGAGGTAGGCGATATCAAGCACTTGGATGCTCCCAGCTGTGTACGGGCCCCCGGCGTGCGGGGCTGTGGTGATGACCACAGAGGCAATGCCACACCCGGTGGGCGGGCGGATGCCCGTTCCTAACGGATTCCTAACGCCGGGGCCGTGATTCCTAACGCCTGGGCCGTGAATCCTGACGCCGGTGCCGTGATCCCTGAAGCCAGGGTCGTGATTCCTGCCGCGACGTCGCCGCCCGGCGGTGACGGTAGACTCGTGCACGCGAATGGGTCGGCAAGACGGTCGCGTTGGCCGGAGCATCCACAGGTCTCGTACGTGTGGAGTCGATGGTCACCGAGGAACGTCCGGGCTCCGCAGAGCAGGGCGGTGGGTAACACCCACCCGGGGCAACCCGAGAGAACAGTGCCACAGAGAACAGACCGCCCGCGGGTGCTTCGGCGCCTCGTGGGTAAGGGTGAAACGGTGGTGTAAGAGACCACCACCGACCATGGTGACATGGCCGGCTCGGTAAACCTCGCCCGGAGCAAGGTCAGACAGAAGGCGACACGGCTGCTCGTCGTGCCTTCGGGTAGACCGCTGGAGGCGTGCGGCAACGTACGTCGTAGATAGATGGCCGTCCATGGGTGTGCGCCTCGTGCGTAGGCCCAAGACAGAACCCGGCGTAGCAGCCGGCCCGTTCGCCCCACCCGCCCCCTCGCCGTCGCCGGTCGAGTAGCGGCGCAGCCGCGTATCGAGGCCCGGTTTCGATACGCGTGGCTGCGCCACGCTACTCAACCAGCGGCGCAGCCGTCGCCGGTCGAGTAGCGGCGCAGCCGCGTATCGAGGCCCGCCCCTGTGCACAAACCACCCTGTGGAAAGCCTCACCCTGCGAGGCTCATTACATGCCCCACGTCTACATACTCGAATGCGCCGACGGCTCGTACTACGTCGGAAGCACCGTCGACCTCGAACGTCGACTTGCAGAGCACCGGCTCGGTCTGGGCGCTGCATACACCCGACGTCGCCTGCCCATCCGGCTCGTCTATTCCTATGAGTGTGGCCGTGTCGACGAGGCGTACTCTCGCGAGAAGCAGGTGCAGGGCTGGAGCCGGGCGAAGCGCGAGGCGCTCATTCGCGGCGATCTCGTGCTGCTGCCCAGGCTGGCCAAGAAGGCCTTCCCTCCCTCGCCGCCGGTCGAGTAGTGGCGCAGCCGCGTATCGAGGCCCGGTTTCGATACGCGTGGCTGCGCCACGCTACTCAACCAGCGGCGCCGCGCTACTCAACCAGCGGCGCCGGGCTTCTGGGGGTAGATGGTCTCGCCGCGCGACAGCATCGCCACGAACTCGGCGATCTTGCGTGCGCGGGTCTCTGCCCGCTTCACGTTGTTGATGCGGAACAGCACCGCGTACCGGTTCTGGCTGGTGAGGGTGGCGAAGAAGGCGGCGGCCGGCGGGTTCCCGGCCAGTGCGGCGGCCAGGTCATCCGGAACCTCGATGGTCTTCGACCCGGCGTAGGCGGCGGCCCAGCGCCCGTTGGCCTTCGCGCGCTCGATCTCTGCGGCGCCGGCAGCCCTCATGCGCCCGGCGGCGACCAGCGCTGAGGCCTTCTCGACGTTGATCTTCGACCACAGGCTCTGCGGCCGCCGCGGCCCGAAGTTCTGCAGAAAGTGGTGTGCGTCGAGGCTGCCTTTCTGGCCATCGATCCAGCCGTAGCAGAGCGCCTCGTCGAGCGCCTCGGCGTAGCTCACGCTGGGGTGGTCGCCGCCCTTCTTGGCGATGGCGAGCCGGATGCCCGGCGACGAGTCGTGGTTGGCCGCGAGCCACTCGGCCCACGCCTCGGCTGTCGCGCAGTAGAGAATCTCGCGGTCGACCATCGTGCTGCGTGCGTTCGAGCCGCTAGTTCGGCGTGGGGGTCGGCTCGCCGACCAGCTGGTTGACGTTCACGAGCACCTTCGGCTGAACGGCCAGCGAGGCGGCGCCCAGGATGCCCGCGTTGTTGCGCAGCGTCGCGACGACCAGGGGCGTGCGAATCGAGACCATCGGCAGAAACTCCTCATAGCTCTTCGACACACCGCCGCCGACGATGAACAGGTCGGGCCAGAGCAGGTTCTCGAGCTCGGAGTAGTAAGTCTGCAGGCGGGCGGCCCAGTGCGTCCAGCTCAGCTCGTCGCGCTCCTTGGCGGCATAGGAGGCCTTCTTCTCGTAGTCGCCGCCGTCGATCTGGATGTGGCCGAGTTCGGCGTTCGGAATCAGCACCCCGTTGTAGATGAGCGCCGTGCCGATACCCGTGCCCAGCGTGGTCATGATGATCAGGCCGTTCTTGCCCTTGGCAGCGCCGAACCGCACCTCGGCGTAGCCCGCGGCGTCGGCGTCGTTCACGAACGTGATGTCGCGCTTCAGGCCGTCTTCGAACAGCTTCTCGGCGTCGAGCCCGATCCACTTCTTCGAGACGTTCGCCGCCGACATCGTGCGGCCCTGCTGCACCACGGCGGGGAAGTCGATGCCGATGGGGGCGTCGGCCGGGGCATCCTTCAGCTGGGCGAGCAGCTGCTCGACCGTGTCGATGACGTCTTTCGGCTTGCCGCCCTCGGGGGTGGGGATCTTGACGCGGTCGCTCAGCAGCTCGCCCGTCTCGGTGTTGACGATCGCGCCCTTGATGCCGGTGCCACCGATGTCGATGCCGATCGCGATGGTCGCCTTGGTGTCTGACGACGACCCGGCTGGCGTGGTGTCGGCTGAGGGGGTGTCTGTCATCGTCATCTCTTTCGATTCTCCCGCCTCACCCGCGAGGCGCTGAGACGAGTCTATTGGGGCAGCGTCAGAACCTCGGCACCGCGCTCGGTCACGACCAGCGTGTGCTCGAACTGGGCGGTGATCGAGCGGTCGCGGGTGACCACGGTCCAGTCGTCGCTCCACAGCTCCCAGTTCTGCGAGCCGAGCGTCAGCATCGGTTCGATCGTGAACACCATGCCCACCTCCATCACGTCATCGAAGCGCGGCGCCGCGTCGTAGTGCGGGATGATCAGGCCGGAGTGGAACGATTCGCCGACGCCGTGGCCGGTGTAGTCGCGCACCACCCCGTAGCCGAAGCGCTTCGCGTACGACTCGATGGCGCGCCCGATGACGTTCACCTGGCGCCCGGGCGCCACCGCTTTGATGCCGCGGTTCATCGCCTCACGGGTGCGCTCGACCAGCAGCCGAACCTCATCGCTCGGCTCACCGGCGAAGAAGGTGGCATTGGTGTCGCCGTGCACGCCGTTCTTGTAGGCGGTGATGTCGACGTTGACGATGTCTCCGTCGTCGAGAACCGTGTTGTCAGGGATGCCGTGGCAGATGACCTCGTTGACGCTCGTGCAGAGCGATTTCGGAAAGCCGCGGTACCCGAGTGTCGAGGGGTAGGCACCGTGGGCGATGAGAAAGTCGTGGCCCAGGGCATCCAGTTCGTCGGTCGTCACGCCGGGGCGCACGTGCTGGCCGACGAACTCGAGCGCCTGTGCCGCGATGCGCGACGACTCGCGGATGTCGGCGATGCGTTCGGTGGAGTAGACGTCGCTGCCACCGGTCTCATCGGGCTCGCGGCGGCCGACGTACTCGGGTCGCTCGATGGTGGCGGGCACCGGCCTGAGCGGGGAGACCCGGCCCGGTGTGAGGTGGCCGACGGAGTCCTTGGGCATAGGATCAATCGTAGTTCAGGCCCCGGCAGCGAGTGCCGGTGCGGCCGCTGACGTCGAGGAGAGACACATGTCGGGCGACCCGTCGAAGCAGTACTGGTACAACATCAACACCGGCGCGGTGGAGTTCGGGTACGTCTCGCCCGCTCCCGAGCGGGTGGGGCCGTTCGAGACCCAGGTCGAGGCAGAGCACGCCCTCGAGACCCTGCGCGCGAACAGTGCGAAGTGGGCCGAAGAAGACGCTGCGAACGACTAGGGGTTCCGTGCTTCGCGGCCGGTGAAGTCGCTCATCGTCGTGTAGAGGTGAAAGACGTTGTCGGCCATCCTGTCCCACACGGCGGTCGGCAGCAGGCCCTTCGTGACCTTCGCGATGTGCACGCTCTTCGGCAGCAACAGCAGCGGCTTGCCGGCGAGCATCGCCTTCCACACCCGCCCCACCACGTATTCGGGCGTCATGATGGGCGTCATCACCGGGCCCTTCGCGCCCTCGAACATGCCCGTGGAGATGTAGCTGGGTGCCACCGTCGTCACTCTGACGTGCCGGTGGCCCTGCTGCACCAGTTCGAGGCGCACCGAGTCGCTCCAGCCGATGACCGCCCACTTCGAGGCCGCGTACACGCTCATCCGCGGGTTCGAGATCAGGCCTGCGGCCGAGGCGATGTTGACGATGCGCGCGGGCCGGTCGCGGTCGATCATGGCCGGTAGAAACTCGCGGGTGACGATCATCGGGCCGAGCGCGTTGATCTTCATCGTCTCGATGGTGTCTGCCGTGGTGTCGTGCTCCCAGAAGTACTTGCCCCGAACAATGCCTGCGTTGTTGATCAGCACGTCGGGCACGCCGACCTCGTCGAGCACGCGCAGGGCGGTGTCGTGGATGATCACGGGGTCGCTCACATCGATGCGGTACGGATGCACGGTCGTGCGCCCCGGCGAGGCATTCAGCCGCTCGGCGATCGCCTCGAGCTTGTCGATGTTGCGATCCCACAGCACGACGTGCGCCGCGCTCTCGGCGACCGCGCGCTCGGCGTAGAGCAGGCCCATGCCGCTCGCCGCGCCCGTGACGAGCACCGTCGCCCCGGCTACGGATCTGCCCTGGCGTGCGCCTGCGGCGGAGTGCGCCCCGGTCATCCTTCGAACTCGTGCTCGGGTGCGGGGTAGGCGCCCGATGCCACATCGGCCCTGAAGTCGGTCACGGCCTTCGTCAGAACCTCGGTGAGGTTCGCGTACTGCTTCACGAAACGCGGCACGCGGCCCTGCGAGAAACCGGCGAAGTCGGTCCACACGAGCAGCTGGCCGTCGCAGTGCGGCCCAGCGCCCACGCTGATGGTCGGGATGCGCAGTTCTCTCGTGACCCGCTCGGCGACCGAGCTCGGCACCATCTCGAGCACGACGGCGAACGCCCCCGCATCCTCGACCGCGTGGGCGTCGGCGAGCAGCTGCTCGGCGCCCTCGCCACGGCCCTGGATGATGTGGCCGCCCAGCCCGTGCTCGCTCTGCGGTGTGAAGCCGATGTGGCCCATGACCGGGATGCCTGACTCGACGATGCGCTTGATCTGTGGGGCGCTGCGCACCCCGCCCTCGAGTTTCACCGCGTGCACGTTCGCCTCTTTCATGAAGCGAACGGCGGTGTGCAGCGCGTCGTCGGGCCCGCCCTCATATGAACCGAACGGCATATCTCCGATCACCAGGGCTCGGGATGCCGCACCGGCCACGGCGCGGGCGAGTGGAATGAGCATGTCGACTGTCACCGCGAGGGTGGTCTCGTTTCCGAACACGTTGTTGCCGGCCGAGTCACCCACCAGCAGGAAGTCGATGTCGGCCGCGTCGAAGATGGCAGCCGACAGCTGGTCGTAGCTGGTGAGGCCGACGATCGGTGTTCCGTTCTCCTTCGCGATCTGAAAGTGCCGCGTTCGCACGCGCTTGCGAGGGGACTGCTCCGTCATGCCTCACAGTCTATCGTGGGGGTTTCGATACGCGGCTGCGCCGCTACTCAACCAGCGCTGGTGGGGTAGCCGCGCGCAGCGCGGCGGCGCCGGTTGAGTAGCCGCGCGAAGCGCGGCGGCGCCGGTGGGGTGGCCGCGCGAAGCGCGGCGGCGCCGGTGGGGTAGCCGCGCGCAGCGCGGCGGCGCTGGTTGAGTAGCTGCGCGAGGCGCGGCGTATCGAAACCGGTCTACGCGACGTCGGTGGGGCGGTAGGTGATGGGCAGGCGGCGGTCGCGGCCGAAGGCCGTGCGCGAGATCTTGGTGCCGATGGCCGACTGGCGGCGCTTCCACTCCGAGTGGTCGACGAGTGAGATGATGCGGTCGACGGTGGCCTCGTCGAAACCCCGGGCGATGAGCTCGGTTCGGCCGAGGCCGCCGTTGATGTACTCCTCAAGCAGCGCGTCGAGCACGTCGTACTCGGGCAGCGAATCCTGGTCGGTCTGGTCGGGCCGCAGCTCGGCCGACGGCGGCTTCGAGATGGAGTTCTCGGGGATGGGCGGCGTCTCACCGCGGCGCGAGGCGAAGAGGTTGCGCCAGCGCGCCAGCTCCCACACCAGCATCTTCGGCACGTCTTTCAGTGGGGCGAAACCCCCCACCGAGTCGCCGTAGATCGTCGAGTAGCCGACCGCGAGCTCGCTCTTGTTGCCCGTGGTGAGCACGAGGTGGCCCCGCTGGTTCGACAGGCCCATGAGAATGATGCCCCGGATGCGCGCCTGCAGATTCTCGGCCGCGATGCCGTCGAGCCCCAGTTGCTCCTCGACCGGCGTCACCAGGTCGGCGATGGCCTGCGTCTCGTAGTGCAGGCCGATGCGCTCGGCGAGGTCGTCGGCGTCTGAGCGCGAGTGGTCGCTCGACCAGCGGCTGGGCATCGACACCCCGTAGACCTTCGACGCCCCGATGGCGTCGGCGGCCATCGCCGCGACCACCGACGAGTCGATGCCGCCCGAGAGGCCGAGGATCACCGAGCCGAACCCGTTCTTGCGCACGTAGTCGCCGAGCCCCAGCACGAGCGCGCCCCAGATCTGCTCGAGCTCGTCGGGAACGACGGCGATGTCGGCCGTGATCGGGGTGAGGGCCGACGGGGTGCCGTCGGCAGCGCTCGCCTCGGCCCGCGGGGTACCCGGGTCGCCGGTCATCGGAGGCACGCCTGACTCGCCGTGCCCCGTCTCCGGCGCCGCGAGTTGCACCCGTGCGACGTTCTCGGGCAGGTCGTGCACGGTCGCACCCTCGAGATCGAGGTCGACCACCAGCAGGTGCGGCACGAACTGCGGCGCCCGGGCGACTATGCGGCCCTGCCGGTCGACGACGACGCTGTCGCCGTCGAAGAGCAGATCATCCTGACCCCCCACGATGTTGACGTAGGCCACGCAGGTGTCGTTCTCGACCGCCCGACGGGTGACGAGCGGCAGCCGCACCTCGTTCTTGTCGCGCTCGTAGGGCGACGCGTTGATGACGAGCAGCAGCCCGGCATCGGCAGACGCCACGCGGTTCACCGGGCCGCCGTCTTGCCACATGTCTTCGCAGATGATGAGCGCCACATCGACCCCGCGCATGCGCAGCACGAGCAGCTCGTCACCCGGGATGAAGATGCGGTACTCGTCGAAGACCGAGTAGTTGGGCAGGTGGTGCTTGGCGTACCGCGCCACCACCTCGCCGTTCTGCATGACGCTCGCCACGTTCTGGGCGATGGCGGTGGGGGCGTTGCTGGTGGTGAAGCGGCGCGGTTCGAACGGTCCGTCGGGGTGACCGACGACCACCACGATGTCGCCGAGCCCGGCCGCGTCGAGTTCGGCGGCCAGAGCGGATGCCCGGCGGCGGCAGGCGGCAAGGAACGACGGCCGCGACGCCAGGTCTTCGATGGGGTATCCCGACAGGGCCATCTCACCGAACGCGACCAGGTCGGCACCGGCGTCACGGGCACGCCTGACGGCCGCCACGATCTCACCCGAGTTGCCTTCGAGGTCGCCGACAATGGGGTTGGTTTGGGCCAGCGCTAAGCGAAGTCTCGGCATAGCCACTAGCCTAATAGCGGCAGCAACACTCGCCAGAAAGAGGTACTCACCGTCGATGGATAAGCAGCGTGACTTCGTTCTTCGCACCATTGAAGAACGCGGCGTCAAGTTCGTCAGGCTCTGGTTCACCGACGTCATCGGTACTCTCAAGTCGGTGGCGATCGCCCCTGCCGAGGTCGAGGGTGCGTTCGCCGAGGGGCTGGGTTTCGACGGCTCGGCCATCGAGGGCCTGACCCGGTCGTTCGAGGCCGACGTGCTCGCTCATCCCGACCCCACCACGTTCCAGATTCTGCCGTGGCGCGGCGAGGTCGACCCCACTGCTCGCATGTTCTGCGACATCACCACGCCCGACGGCCAGCCTGCCGTGGCCGACCCGCGCAACGTGCTGAAGCGCACGCTCGCCAAGGCCGGCGACCGCGGTTTCTCGTTCTACACGCACCCCGAGATCGAGTTCTACCTGCTGAAGTCGTCGCAGTACGGCCCCGACGGCCCCGAGCCGGTCGACAAGGCCGGCTACTTCGACAACGTTCCCGGCGGCACGGCGCACGACTTCCGTCGCCGGTCGGTGCGCATGCTCGAAGACCTCGGCATCTCTGTCGAGTTCAGTCACCACGAGGCCGGCCCCGGCCAGAACGAGATCGACCTGCGGTACGCGGACGCGCTCACGACGGCCGACAACATCATGACCTTCCGCACGGTGGTCAAAGAGGTCGCCATCGAGCAGGGTGTGTACGCCACATTCATGCCGAAGCCGATCTCAGGCCAGCCCGGTTCGGGCATGCACACCCACCTCTCGCTCTTCGAGGGCGACGCGAACGCCTTCTACGAGGCCGGCGCCGAGTACCAGCTGTCGAAGATCGGCCGCCAGTTCATCGCGGGCCTGCTGAAGCACGCTCCCGAGATCACCGCCGTGACGAACCAGTTCGTCAACTCGTACAAGCGGCTCTGGGGCGGCGACGAGGCACCCAGCTTCGTCTGCTGGGGGCACAACAACCGTTCGGCACTCGTGCGCGTTCCGCTCTACAAGCCGAACAAGGGCCAGAGCTCGCGCATCGAGTACCGCGCCATCGACTCGGCCGCCAACCCGTACCTCGCCTACTCCCTGCTGCTCGCGGCCGGGTTGAAGGGTATCGAGGAGGGCTACGAGCTGCCGCCAGAGGCCGAAGACAACGTGTGGGCGCTGAGCGACTCCGAGCGACGCGCGCTCGGCTACAGCTCGCTGCCGGCCAGCCTCGACGCGGCCATCCTCGAGATGGAGAAGTCAGAACTGGTCGCCGAGACGCTGGGCGAGCACGTGTTCAACTATGTGCTGCTGAACAAGCGACAGGAGTGGGCCGCGTACCGCGACCAGGTCACGCCGTTCGAGCTGAAGAGCAACCTGGAGATGCTCTGACGCCCGATCGGCACCCTGCCGATCTGCCGCAGCCGAGCATCCGCACCCGTCGACGATGACACGCGACCAGACGACCCTCACCGAGCTCGCCCGGGTGGGGTTCAGCGAACTCACCCGGGCGCAGACCGACCTTGAGGTCGCGTCGGGTCTCGGTGAGGTGTCGCTGGCCGACCTCTTGGCGTCGTTGCGCCTGACGGCCGACCCCGACCAGGCACTGACGTATCTGGTGAAGCTCCTGCGCCTTCCCGAATCACCCGCAGTGGGGCTGCTCGGCGATGAGCCGAGTCGCACGCGGCTGCTGCGCGTGGTGGGCCTGTCGAGCGGGTTCGGCGACTTCTTCCTGCGGCACCCCGAAGAGCTGACGGTGCTGCAGGCGCGCATCAAGACGCTTCCGACGCCCGCCGAGCTGCACGACGAACTGCTCGGTGCCGTGGGCAGCGTCGACGGGTTCGCCACGATCGCGGGCGAGCGGGCCTGGACGCTGCTGCGGGTGCGGTACCGCCGCATCCTCGCCCAGATCACGGCGTTCGACCTCGAACAGGCCGACCCGGTCGCGGGCATCGGGCTCATCGCCGACACGCTCGCCGACCTGGCGGCGGCCGCCCTCGACGCCTCGCTGGCGTGTGCGCGGGCGCGAGCATCCACTCGCGGGCAGAGCCGTTGGCTCTTCACGCACGACGAGGTCGCAGCGACCCGGCTCGCGATCATCGGCATGGGCAAGGCCGGCGCGCAGGAACTGAACTACGTCAGCGACGTCGACGTGATCTTCGTCGGCGAAGGCACCGAGCCGTCGGCTGAGGGCGACCCGGGGGTGGCCACCTCGCGGGCCATCGACATCGCGACCGCGCTGGCCATGCTCACGATGCACGGCATCATGGAAACTGCGATGGAGCCGCCACTCTGGGAGGTCGACCCGAACCTGCGGCCCGAAGGCAAGGCCGGGGCGCTGGTGCGCTCGCTCGAATCGCACATCGCCTACTACGACCGGTGGGCCAAGAGCTGGGAGTTCCAGGCGCTGCTGAAGGCCAGGGCGATGGCCGGCGATCTGGAGCTCGGCCAGCGCTATGTCGAGGCGGTGCGGCCGAAAGTGTGGGCGAGCGCCTCGCGCGACGGGTTCGTCGAGTCGGTTCAGGTGATGCGCGAACGGGTGACGTCGAACATTCCGATCGACGAGGTCGACTACCAGCTGAAGCTCGGGCCCGGCGGCCTGCGCGACGTCGAGTTCACCGTGCAGCTGCTGCAGCTCGTGCACGGCCAGAACGACCCGCTCGTGCGTCAGGCGGCGACGCTCGAAGCGCTGGCGGCGCTGGCCGACCAGGGCTACATCGGCCGGGTGGAGGCGCACGACTTCTCGCACGACTACCGCACGCTGCGACTGATGGAGCACCGGCTGCAGCTGCGACACCTGCGCCGCACCCACCTCGTGCCGCGCGACGAGTTCGAGCAGCGGGTGCTCGCGCGCTCGACCGAGCTCGCGACGAGTGCGCCTGCGCTGCTCGAGCTCTGGGGCGCGATCAAGGTGCGGGTGCGCACGCTGCACGAGCGGCTGTTCTACCGTCCGCTGCTCGCGGCGGTCGCCGCCCTCGGCCCCGACGAGCTCAGCCTGACCAGCGAGCAGGCGGTGGCGCGCCTCGCGGCCATAGGTTTTCAAGACCCGAAGGGGGCGCTGGGGCACATCGCGGCAATGACGTCGGGGGTGTCGCGGCGGGCCGCCATCCAGCGCCACCTGCTGCCCGTGATGCTGCAGTGGTTCGCCAACGGTGCCGACCCCGACTTCGGGCTGCTCGCCTTTCGCCGGCTGAGTGACACGCTCGGCGAGACGTACTGGTACCTGCGCATGCTGCGCGACTCGTCGGGTGCGGCATCCCGACTCACCCAGGTGCTCTCGGGCTCGCGGTTCGCCGCCGAGCTGCTCGAACGCATCCCCGAGGCGGCCGCCTGGCTCGAGAACGACCACGACCTCGAACCGCGGTCGTTCGAGACGCTCATTCTCGAGACGACCGCGATCATGGGGCGGCACGACACTCCGGATGCCGCGGCCTCCGCCCTGCGCACGGCGCGCCGCCGCGAGGTGCTGAGGGTGGCCCTGGCCTCGATTCTCGGACTGATCGACGTGCACGACCTCGCCGTTGCGCTCACCGACATCACGACGGTCTTCCTGCGCGGCACCCTCGGCGTCATCAGGCAGTCGGCGGCGCTGGTCAACGGCGACGGAATCGAGTTCGCCGTCATCGGCATGGGCCGGTACGGCGGCCGCGAGATCGGGTTCGGCTCTGACACCGACGTCATGTACGTCTACCGGCCGATCACCGTCGACCAGGAGACGGCGCAGTCGGTCGCCCGGTTCATCGTCAACGAACTCGTGCGGCTCACCGAAGACCGGCGGCTGCCGCTCGACCTCGACATCGACCTGCGGCCCGAGGGCAAGAACGGCATCGTCGTCCGGTCGCTCGACTCGTACCGGGCGTACTACCAGCGCTGGTCGCTCACCTGGGAGGCGCAGGCGCTGCTGCGCGCATCGGGCGTCGCCGGCGACGAGGCGCTCATCGACGACTTCGAGCGGCTCGCCGACGAGGTGCGCTACCCGCGGGCGATCGGCGAGCAGGCGGTGCGCGAGGTGAAGCGGCTGAAGGCACGCGTCGAGAAGGAGCGGCTGCCGCAGGGCGCCGACCCCGCCCGGCACCTCAAGCTCGGCCGCGGGTCGCTCAGCGATGTGGAGTGGTACGTGCAGCTGCTGCAGCTCGAGCACGGGTTCGAGCATCCGGAGTTCCAGACGACATCGACGCTGGATGCTCTCGCTGCCGAGGTCGCAGCCGGCTACGTCGACGCGGCCGACGCCGACCGGTTGCGCGAGGCATGGATCTTCGCATCGCGGGCCCGCTCGTGCATGACGCTGTGGACGAACCGCACGGCCGATGTGCTGCCCCTCGACCGGCGCCAACTCGAAGGGGTGGCGCGGCTGCTCGAGTACCCGCCCGGCTCGGCGACCGAGCTCGAGGAGGACTACCTCGCCGTCACCCGCCGCGCGCGGGCGATCTTCGAGCGCGACTTCTACGGTGACCTGTAACGTGATGTAATCTCAGATATTCGAAGAAAGAGGCTGTCATGAGCGACCCGATGCCCGCACGCCAATCAGTGCTGAGCGGCCTGAGCGGCAACGAGATGTACTGCATCGATCTGCTCGGCTACCACCCCGGCAACCTGCTGGTGGGCAACAGCGTGTTCTCGCGCGGGTTCCTCGGGTCGATGAGTGCCGGGTTCAGGGGAATGGTGGGCGGCGAGATCACGGCCATCACCGACATGATCACGCAGGGCCGGCATCTCTCCATGCAGCGGCTCATCGGCGAGATGGCCCAGCACCAGGGGCACGGGGCGACAAGCGTCACAACCGAGCTGATCTTTCACGCCCAGAACATCGAATTCCTCTCGGTGGCGTCGACCATCCACCAGAAGGTCGGCGTGCCGGCCACTGCGTTCACCTCGGCCAGCGACGGGCAGGAGCTGTTCTGCCAGGTGGATGCCGGCTACGAACCGGTCTCGTTCGTGATGGGCAACGTGGCGTACTCCATCGGCGTCGGCCGCGGCATCACCGGAGCCTTCAAGCAGATGGCACGCGGCGAGGTCAGGCAGTACAGCGACCTGTTCACCCAGACGCGCAACCTGGCCCTGCAGCGCATCGTCGACGAGGCGCGGTCGGTGCAGGCCAACGCGGTCGTGGGCATCACCACGAACATCCTGCCGTTCGGCGGCACCGCCGTGCAGGAGATGCTCATGGTGGGCACCGCCTCACGGCACGACATCTCCGACCCGGCGCTGGCTGCAATGGGCGTGGTCACCAGCGATCTCACCGCCGAAGAGATGTGGGGCCTCGCTCGCATCGGCTACGCCCCGATGAAGCTCGTCATGGGCACCTCGGTCTACTCGCTCGGCCTCGTCGGTGGCATCACCTCGGCTTTCAAGAACTTCGTGAAGGGCGAGATCAACGAGCTCACCCAGCTCATCTACGGGGCTCGTGAAGAGTCGCTCGGCAAGGTGCGCGACCAGGCCACCGCTGTGGGCGCCGACGACGTCATCGGCATCAAGACCTACGTGTACGACCTCGGCGGCGGCCTCATCGAGTTTCTCGCCATCGGCACCGCCGTCAAGCGCACGACCGCCGCCCACACGCGCTCCGAGCAGCTGCCGCCCCAGGCCATCATCCGCGATCGCGACACCTTCTTCAACACGGCCGAGCGCTCCTACGGCGTCACGCTCACCGAGCAGCAGCAGTAGCGGGCGCCCGGTCAGCCGAGCGGTGCAGGATTCGGCTGACCTGACCCGGCCGCGCTCAGAACCGAGAAGCCGTCGGGCGACCTGTCGTTCTGAAACACGCCGCGGGCGATCGCGTTGATGCCGCGTTGGTCGTCTAGCGCCTCCCAGACCGCGTTCGAGAGCGCCGTCGCCCCGTTGTGCGAGGCGTCGTTCTGAAACACGGCCACCTGGATCGCGCGTTGCCCGCGGGGTGACTCGAGGGCCGCGCAGAGCGCGTCGACCACTTCCTGTGGTGTTGCCATGGCGAACCAGCTTTCTGCAGTGAGGAGTTCGGAGATCGAGAGTAGGGCGACTCTGGGCGGCCCCGTGTTGGCTGCGTGCCAGGTCTCACCGGAGATGGTGCGCGTCAGGCCCACCTTGGCGAACTCCTGGTCGCGCACGGCCATGTCGGCGCAGTTGGTGTCGACGGCGCCGATCGACCAGTCGCCGTGGTTCGACATGCCGGGTGTCGCCGCCGACGGCGTCGATCCGTTGTCGCAACGCCCGAGCTGGTACCACTGATTGCCCGTGCCATCAGAGGTCTGCGACGCCTTCGCCTCGTTGTCGCTGAAGTCAGAGGCGCCGATCGCGCGATCGCCCGGTGAGCCGAGAAACCGGTAGCCCTGGTTGACGGTGATCGACACGCCCCGAGAACGAATCGCACGCACACCGGTCAGCACCCGCGCGGCCATGTCGGGTGAGAAGTACGACCCCTCGAACATCACCAGGGCCGATTTCGGCGCTTGCCCGTTAGCGTAGAGAACCACGAATCTCCCTTCGGCACCACCGTTGTACTCCCTGACGGATGCTCAGCACAACCCTTCGCGGCATGCTGGCCCAATCCGACCGTCGCCCCACTCCGAACCACTCCCTTGTGAAAGCCCTCGAGATCGTGAAACTGCAGCAGCGCGTCCAACGTTTCGTCGAGGAGCACGCCCACGTCCCGGCCCAACGCGAACTGCGGCACGACGTCGACCAGGGTCTGCGCGAACTCGGTCACCTGCGCCGCCACGGTTCGATCACCGAGAAGGACTTCCTGGCTCACCGCAGCCGTCTCTTCAAGCCGCTCTTCGAGCGCGGCGTGCTCGAGTAGCTCACTCGCCCTCACGCTCTGGCCGCGTCGCCCGCCTGAGGCTACCCGGCAACCGTTGTCAACCCTCCGCCGACGATGTGACCTGTTCGGGGGGTTTTCGCTAACCTGAGATCGATGAATGACACTTTGGAGAAGACGACCGGCCCGGAGGCATCGAAGAACCGCGAATTCTGGGGGCACCTCTCCCAAAGCACCCTGGCGAAGGTCATCGGAGCGCTACTCCTCGCCGCCGGCAGCATCGCAGTCGCCGTCGTATCGACGAAGTAGCCCGGCACCCCATCACATGTCCGCGGGGGAGCGGGATCAGGAAGACGCCCCCTCCGACCCCGTAGGAGAGTCGAAGGGGGCGTTGCCCATGCAATGGGCCATGCTCCCAGCGCTCGTGTTCGGGGGGGAAGACTCGTGCTGGTAGCTGCATACGACACTACGGGTTCTGTCACCCCTCGGTGAGCCCCAGTCAGGGTGCCCCTCGGACGAGTGGTGCCCGACCCCGCCCGTGGCTGTCGCCCTGCGGCGTGAACGGCTCGTTATTGAGACAATCAGCGACTGTGCACTGCACCGGTGTACACCGTCCAGTGAAACAGACCGTCCGTGATGATTCCGATTCCGAAGAGCATCGCCACGCAGGCGAAGACGATAACGAAGGCTGGCGTCATCTGCCGCGCCATCCGGCGGCCAAGACGTCCGTACATTACTTCCATTTGGTTCTTCGTTCGGTCGACGTACTGATGCCGGAATCTGATGAGCAAGGCCATTATGGCGATCCAGACAATGCCGACGAGCACTTCAACCCAGTTCGGGCTGCTCACCTTTCGAATCCATTGATGAAGTCACGTGCATCGAATGCAATAACCACATCTGAAACCCTATCCTCAGCTCGCCAGGCGGGCTGGACGAGGCGCGAGGAGATGTGTTGGTCAGGGTTCGCGCGACAGTAGGCGAGCATGCACCCGTGCACCGGGCGACGCTGGTTCACTTGACGGATGCGGTGGGAGCGCTGGTTCTGCTGGCGGTAACGTAATCGAACTTCTTGCCCATGACCTTGACAGTGATCTTCGCGCCTCTGTCGGCGGCTGTGAGGGTGTAGGTGGATTTCGTCGCGTCGGCTATCGAGGTGCCGTTGCGGAGCCAATGATACGAGAGGGTGACAGGGGCTGGACCCCAGGTTCCCGTGTTGACGGTTAGTTTGCTACCGACTGTGGCCGATCCTGAGATCGTCGGAACGGGCGCGGTCAATTTGCGGTCGCCGAGAACCACGTTCATGCCGACGAACTTCTGGCCCTTCGTGAGCGCGAGTGGTGTCGCGCTGGCCGAGGTGAATTGGTTGTTCCAGTATTCGATTCGCTCCGTGGCGGTGGAGTGGTCGATGAATTGAAACCTGTACGAGCCCGGAAGCAGCGCGCTGACGGTGAAATTACCGTTCGCGTCTGTTCCCGCACTGGTCACATATCCTCCGTCGGCGGTGGTGACGTTCACCGTCACGTTAGCCAGTCCCGCGCCAGGGTTGCCTGCGTCCTGAACATTGCCGCTGACTGATGCCTCGGCGACCAGTGTCGGACTGACGTCATTGGCGGCGGCACCCGCCGCCACCGTCACAGCCTTTGCCGTATCCGGACTAGGAGAGCCGTCCCACCATTCGTACGCATAACCAGTCGCGCGAGCGAAGTCCAGCTTGTAGGTGCCGGCCGTCAACCCGACTATGGTGTAGTTCCCCTTCGCATCCGTGGTCGCCGAACCGGCCCATTCATAGTCCCGCGCGGCCGGGTGCGCTTCAACCGTTACACCAGGCAACGGTTTCTTCGTCGCCGCCGATGTGACGGTTCCAGAAATCGAAGAGCCTTTCGCTAGAACCGCGTCGAAGCCGGTACGTACGTCGCCGGCCTTCAAGACGACCTGAGTACTCGAGGCCTGGTCCGGCTTTCCTTTCCACCACTGGGGTGCGAAGTTCAGCGGGGCTCCAGTGGAAATGAACTCGAGGTAGTACGTGCCAGCCGGGACGTTCTGAATGGTGTATCGACCAGTCGCGTCAGTCCGTGAGGAAAACATCGCCGGACCTTCAGTGAGGATCACCAGCGCGTTCTGCAGCGATGTATTGGGTGTGCCAGCGCCTTTCACGACGCCGGTGATTGAAGCCGTCGACGATGCCGCGTTTGCGGCCGACGGTGAAGCGACAACTGTGAAACCGAGAGCAAGCACGGCTGCAGCCGTTGCCAGCATCGCGGACACCATCGTGTGTCGGGCAAATCGGTGCCTTGCGAACATGCTCGCGCTCCCCGTATCGGGAGGCAAACCATACTGAGTTGTCGTCAATGGCCCCATCGCCGACCATATCCAAATGGGTGCGGAGGATGAGACCCCCACTTCAAGGCACGCTCAGGGCGAGGCAGGAAACGCGGGTGTCAGGGATGCGTCGCCTGAAACGGAGGAGTCCGCGCGAGCAGCCGTTGGTGCGGTTTGGCTGCTCGCGCGGACTCTTGCGGAACTAGCGGCTCTTCAGACGGAGCTGAACCCCCGCTATTTCAGCGGATCGTGACTATACGCCGTAGTAGAGCTCGAACTCGAAGGGGTGCGGGCGCTGGGCGATCGGCTTGATCTCGTTCTCACGCTTGTACGAGATCCAGGTCTCGATCAGGTCGGGCGTGAAGACGTTGCCCTTGGTGAGGAACTCGTGGTCGGCCTCGAGCGCGTCGAGAGCGGCCTCGAGCGACGCAGGAACCTGCGGAATGCTCTTGGCCTCTTCGGGCGGCAGCTCGTAGAGGTCTTTGTCGACCGGCTCGTGGGGCTCGATGCGGTTCTGGATGCCGTCGAGGCCGGCCATGAGCTGCGCGGCGAATGCGAGGTACGGGTTGCCCGAGGCATCCGGAGCCCGGAATTCGATGCGCTTGGCCTTCGGGTTGGTGCCCGTGATGGGGATGCGGATCGACGCCGAGCGGTTGCCGGCCGAGTAGACCAGGTTCACGGGAGCCTCGAAGCCCGGCACGAGGCGGTGGTACGAGTTCACTGTGGGGTTGGTGAACGCGAGAACCGCCGGAGCGTGCTTGAGCAGGCCACCAATGTACCAGCGCGCGATGTCGCTGAGCCCGCCGTAGCCGGCCTCGTCGTAGAACAGGGGCGAGCCTTCGTTCCAGAGCGACTGGTGGGTGTGCATGCCCGAGCCGTTGTCGCCGAAGAGCGGCTTCGGCATGAAGGTCGCGGTCTTGCCCCACTGGGTGGCGGTGTTCTTCACGATGTACTTGAACTTCAGGATGTCGTCGGCCGCGTGCACCATGGTGTCGAAGCGGTAGTTGATCTCGCCCTGGCCGGCGGTGCCCACTTCGTGGTGGGCGCGCTCGAGGATGAGGCCCGACTCGATGAGCTTCAGCGAGATGTCGTCGCGCAGGTCGGCGTGCTGGTCGACCGGGCTGACGGGGAAGTAGCCGCCCTTGTAGGCGGTCTTGTTGGCGAGGTTTCCGCCTTCTTCTTCGCGGCCCGTGTTCCAGGCGCCCTCGCTCGAGTCGACCGAGTAGAAGCTCTTGTTCTGCTTCACTTCGTAGCGCACGTCGTCGAAGATGTAGAACTCGGCCTCGGGGGCGAAGAACGCGGTGTCGGCGATGCCCGTCGACGCAAGGTAGCGCTCAGCCTTGTGCGCGACCTGGCGCGGGTCGCGCGAGTAGATCTCGCCGTTGCGCGGGTTGTAGATGTCGAAGATGAGAATAAGGGTGCGCTCGACGCGGAAGGGGTCGATGTACGCGGTCGAGACGTCAGGGATGAGCTGCATGTCTGACTCGTGAATCGAGGCGAAGCCCCGAATGGATGATCCGTCGAACATC
The DNA here is from genome assembly GCF_036553535.1 of Subtercola sp. YIM 133946. Classification (NCBI taxonomy): domain Bacteria; kingdom Bacillati; phylum Actinomycetota; class Actinomycetes; order Micrococcales; family Microbacteriaceae; genus Subtercola; species Subtercola sp. YIM 133946. Next base: position 44,947 of record NZ_JAZHPE010000035.1, on the reverse strand, counting down.
TGGCCGACCGAGAAGAACTCTTCGTCGACGGTCGATGCGGGAATGTTGAAGTGCTGCTGTACACCGGGAAGGTCGGTGAACCGGATATCAAGGAACTTGACGTCGGTGTCCTTGATGAACTTGAGCACCTCGGAGGAATCACTGAACATTTGAGAGGCTCCAAATGGCTGGTACTTGAACAGTTGCAGTCGCAACGTGCTCAGTTGCAGTCGCAACTAGCCCTGAGCCTACGGGCGCGCCATTACCCCGCAGTGTCGCGATTGTTTCGCGCATGTTACGCGCGGGCGCGCCGAAAGCGGTGACCGGCGGTGCATTCCCACAAGTGGATGCTCGTTCCAGCCGGTCACCGGCCTCCTGGCGTGTGAACGCCTGCGCCCACCCCCGGCGCAGCCTCGGTCAGAGCATGAACAACATTTCCTGGTACGTCGGCAGCGGCCAGAGGTCGTCGGCGACGAGGTCTTCGAGAGTGTCGGCGGCGCCGCGAACGGCGAGCATGGCCGGCAGCAGGGCGTCGCGGGCGTGCTCCGCCTCGGCGAGGGCCGAGTGGCCGACGTCTGCAGCGAGGGCCGCCTTCAACGAGGCGAGGCCGGCCTTGAGATCGGCGATCGGGCCCGAGACGGCGGCCAGGGCATCCGTGTCGCCCTCGACGCCCGCGGCCTTCAGCGCGGCGACGTTGGTGGCGAGCTCGGTCTGGTAGCGCACGGCGGCGGGCAGCACCGAGGTTGCTCCGACCTCGAGCGTGATGCGGGCCTCGACACCGATGGTGAGCGCGTACTGCTCCAGGCCGATCTCGTAGCGCGAGTGCATCTCGCGGTGGTTGAAGACCTTGTACTTCTCGAAGAGCGCCATGGCGGGTTCGGTGATGAGCTCTGGCAGGGCATCCAGAGTCGTCTTCAGGTTCGCGAGACCGCGCTTCTCGGCCTCGATGGGCCACGCGTCGGCGTACCCGTCGCCGTTGAAGACCACGTCGCCGTGTTCGGTGATGATCTCGGTGAGCAGCAGCTGCACGGCCTTGTCGAAGTCGTCGCCGGCCGCGACTGCCTGCTCGAGCTTGGTCGCCATGTAGTCGAGCGAGTCGGCCATGATCGTGTTGATCGTGGTCATCGGGCCGGCGACGCTCTGCATCGAGCCCGGCGCGCGGAACTCGAAGCGGTTGCCCGTGAAGGCGAACGGGCTGGTGCGGTTGCGGTCGCCCGGGTCGGTCGGCAGCACCGGAAGGGTGTCGACACCGATGATCATGGTGCCCTTGCCCTTCGACGAAGTGGCCGCGCCCTTGGCGATCTGCCCGAACACGTCGGCGAGCTGGTCACCGAGGAAGATCGAGATGATGGCCGGGGGAGCCTCGTTCGCGCCGAGGCGGTGATCGTTTGTCGCCGAGGCGACGGATGCCCGCAGCAGGCCCGCGTACAGGTGCACCGCGCGGATGACCGCTGCGCAGAACACCAGGAACTGGGCGTTCTCGTGCGGGGTGTCGCCGGGCACGAACACGCTGCCCACCTCGGAGTTGCCGAGCGAGAAGTTGACGTGCTTGCCCGATCCGTTGACACCGGCGAACGGCTTCTCGTGGAAGAGGCACTCCATGCCGTGCTTCTTGGCGATGGTCTTGAAGGTCGTCATCAGCAGCTGCTGGTGGTCGGCGGCCAGGTTGGCCTTCTCGAACATCGGGGCGATCTCGAACTGGCCGGGGGCGACCTCGTTGTGCCGCGTCTTGGCCGGGATGCCGAGCTTGAACAGCTCGCGCTCGGTATCCATCATGAAGCCGAGCACACGCTCGGGAATCGCGCCGAAGTAATGGTCGTCGAACTCCTGGCCCTTCGGCGGCTTCGAGCCGAACAGGGTGCGGCCGGCGTTCAGCAGGTCGGGGCGGGCGAGAAAGAAGTGGCGGTCGACCAGGAAGTACTCCTGCTCGGGCCCGCAGAACGAGACGACGTGCTCGGGGTCGGTGTGGCCGAAGAGCTTCAGGATGCGCTCCGCGTGCTCGCCCATCGCCTGCTGCGAGCGGAGCAGCGGCGTCTTGTGGTCGAGCGCCTCACCGGTCATCGACACGAAGACGGTGGGGATGCACAGGGTGTTGCCGTTCGGGTTCTCGAGCACGTACGCGGGGCTGGTCGGGTCCCACGCGGTGTAGCCGCGGGCCTCGAACGTGTTGCGCAGACCGCCGTTGGGAAAGCTCGATGCGTCGGGCTCGCCCTGGGTCAGGGTCTTGCCGGCGAACTCGGCGAGGGCGGAGCCGTCGGAGACGGGCTCGAGAAAGCTGTCGTGCTTCTCAGCGGTGAGGCCCGTCAGCGGGTAGAACACGTGGGCGTAGTGGGTGGCACCCTTCTCGAGCGCCCAGTCTTTCATGGCACTCGCCACGGCGTCGCCGACCAGCGGGTCGAGTTTCGCGCCGTGCTCGATCGTGGCGATGACCGACTTGTACACCGACTTGGGCAGACGCTTCTGCATCACGACCTTGTTGAAGACGTTCTCGCCGAAGATCTGGCCGGGCGCCTCGGTGTCGGTGAAGCTCGCAGACGGCGGCACATAAGCTTCGACGTCTCTGATGGCTTGCAGGCGGACTCTGTTTCCACTCATTTTTACCCCTTTATGCGCAGTTCTGACTCGCATTGTTCGGCTTCGTCTCGCCGTGTCGATGCACGTGCGACGAGCCAAATATAGGGATGCGCTGTGGCGGGCATGTTTCGGCGGTGTGACAGTCTCGGTCTCAGGTGAAACCCTTAGAATCTCGGGGTGACCAACCCGAAACCGACCCCCACGCCGAGGCCAGCGAATGTGCCCCCCAAACGGTGGTCAGGGGCGGCGCCGAGCGAGTGGCCGGGCGAACGGCTCGGTTTTCCGCAGGAGGGGCGCGGCTCGATAGGGCGCCCGGGTCGACGCATGATCGCGCTGCTCATCGACTGGGCGTTCTGCTTCGTGATCTACGCCGCGTTCTTCTTCGGCAACCCGTGGGCGTCGACGATCATCTTCTTCGTCGAACAGTGCGTGCTGATCGCGCTGGCCGGCGCGGGGTTCGGTCACCTGCTGCTGGGCCTGCGCGTGGTCAAGGTCGACGGCACCTATGCGGGCTGGTGGCGGCCGGTCATCCGCACGTTCTTCCTGATTCTCACCGTGCCGGCGCTGATCTGGGACTCAGACCAGCGGGGGCTGCACGACGTGTTCGCAGGAACGGTGCTGGTGCGGCGCTAGCGGTCGCGCTGCGCCGGCGGCTGTGCTCGCCGCGTTCATGGCCTCGCCGCGTTCATGGCCTCGCTGGGTCACTGGCCTCGCTGGGTCAGCGGCCGCGCTGCGGGCGCACCTTGAGCGGGTCGACGCCCTTCGGAATGGGCAGGTTCGCCGACCCGAGCGAGGTGAGCCGGTTGTCGACCGCGAGAACCTCGGGCTTGGTCAGCGTGGGCTTGATGCGGGCCAGCTTGCGCGAGATCTTCTGTAGGGGCAGCGAGTCGGTGTCGGGGCCGACGTAGAAGAAGGTGACGGGCACGTTCGGCAGCACGCGCAGCACCTTGCGGCGCTCGTCGTCGAGCATGCGGGTCGTGCGCGACTTGGGGCCCTCGCCGATGAGCACGACGCCGCCACGGCCGACGGCACGGTAGACCGCATCCTGGGTCTTGGCGTTCACCGCGACCGGCATCTCGCTGCCGCGCCACGTGCGCTTCAGCGAACTGCGGAGCACGGCACCCACGGCACCGGGTTGCCCTTCGATCTGCCCGTAGGCGGCGGCCTCGGCGCGACGCCCGAGCACGACGAGCGCGAGCAGGATACCCACCAGCAGGCCCGCGACGATCCACAATGCAATGGCGAAACCGTTGCCGTCGCCGACGATGAGGGCCACGATGAGGCCCAGCGCGACCGGGCCGAGCAGGCTCAGCAGAATCAGCGGAACGATGTTCTTGTCGTAGCGACGGGTCATCTGGAAGACCTGCCACATCTGCTTGATGCGGCCGTCTTCCTTCGGCTTCTTCGGGGTCTTCTCTTTGGTGCGTGCCATACGTCAATGGTACCGAGTCGACCGGGCCGCGAACGCCCGGTCTGCCGCCGATTGCGGGCGCACCTCGCTCACAACAGCGGCCCTGAGCGAACTTCGCACAGATCAGGCCCCCGGATGCCCGGCCGAGCCGACCTCGCACCACGATGTTCGAGTGCCCATCCCTCCTCGTCGCCCGTTTGAGCCGTCGGCGTCACCAGTGACCCCCGCTCGACGCACCCCCTCGTCACCCGATGCCTCCCGCCGGCGCACAGCGCCACCCGAGCCCTCTCGCCGGCTTTCGTCACCACGTGGAGCCGCCCACCGGCGTTCGGCGCCACCCGGTGCCTCCCGCCGGCGATCGTGGTTCCCTCTGCGCCGACGGGTTGCCCACGATGGCGGCAACGAGGTGGTGGGTTACGACCTCGTCGGGGCGCTCGGCGTGGGTTCGACGTCACGAGTACTCCTCGTGACGCCGCAGCACTCCCCAGCGCCCGAGCGCGACCGGGTGGTGGCGAAGGTGTACGACGACCCCGCAGACTTCACGCGTGCGGCGCGCACGGCGCGGCTGTGGCAGGAGCTCGATTCACCGCACTGTCCCCAGTTTCTCGACGAGGTGCCTCCCACGGTGGCGCGCTCTCGTTCTGCGCCCCGAGTGTCTGCGTCCCGAGTGTGTGCGCCCGGCGTGATCGTGTGCTCGTGGGCGCGGCACGGCCCGCTCTCCGAATTGCTCGTGCAACGCACCCTGCGAGCCGGTGAAGCCGTGACGATCCTGGTTCCGGTGCTCCAGCTTCTCGCCGCGCTGCACGGGCGGGGCGAAGCGCACGGCGCCGTCGACGCAGACGCCATCGCCTTCGACGACTCCGGGCGCCCGGTTCTGCTCGGCTGGGCTCGCGGTCACCGGCACGCCTCGCCTCTGCGCGACGTGCGCCAGTTCGTCGCACTCTGCCGAGACGTTCTCGCCGCCACTCCCGGCGACACTTCAGCCTCGTTTTCGACCTTCCTGTCGGCGCAACTGCGGTGGATCGAAGACACGGCCCTCCAGGGGGGTGCCGTGCTCGGTGGCCGCGCCGACTCGGACACCCGGGTCGAAGGTGCCGTCGGAGGAGGAGGGTGGCGTGGAGGTGGCGAAGGAAGAGACGAGGGGGGAGGAGGTGCCGGGAGAAGAGACGAGAGTGAAGGAGGTGCCGCGGGAGGGGGTGCTGCGGAAGGACGTGCCGCGGGAAGAGACGAGAAGCGAGAAGGTGCCGCCGGAGGAGGCGAATGGGGAGGAGGTGCCGAGGGAAGAAGGGAGGGTGGGCGTGTGTCAGCGGAGTTCTACGCCGCCGCCGAGGCGGCACTGTTCGAGGTCGCGGAGCCAGTCGCAATCGACCCTCTCGAGCCGTTCGACTGGAACGCCATGGGTGACGGCGCGCTGGCCGAAGTCGAGGCGGAGGTTGCGTCCTCCGTCGCGACCGCTCGCGACGAGGCCCGCGCGGGGGCACGGTTGCGAGCCTCCACCGCGGCCGCTCGGCTGCGTCTGTCGTCGGCGGCCGCCGCGCTCCGCGAGACTCACCGGGTTCCGCTCTGGCCGGGAGCGGCGCGCAGCGTTCCCCTCCGCTCGCTGGCGGTAGCCCTCCTCGTCGGTGCGGTGGCCCTGACGGGCGCCCTCCTCGCCACCCCGTCCGGCTACGCCACCCCGGTCGACCACGCCACTGGGCCTGCCGCGTCCGCCATATCCGCGCCCGACGGTGGGCCTGCCGCGTCCGCCATGTCCGACCCCGCCACTGGGCCTGCCGCGTCCGCCACATTCACGCCCGACGGTGGGTCTGCCACTGCCGCCACATTGACGCCCAGCACTGGGGCTGCCGCCCCCGGCACATCCGCGCCCGTCACCCGCTCAGGTGCAGCCGGGGCCGACGACGGAGCTGCCGCCAGTGACGGAGCGGTGCGCGGAGACGATCCAGAGGCGGCGCTGGTGGCGCTGGAGGTGAGGCGGGAGGAGTGCTTCGCGCAGGAGGCGGTTGCGTGCTTCGAGAAGGTCGACCAGGCGCAGTCGTCGGCGCTGGCAGCAGATCAGGCGGCGTTCGCAGAACAGTTGCGCAGCGGAGCGGCCACCTGGCGGGCCATCGTCGTCGGGGCGCCGACCGGGCCTGCGGCCGGCGCGGGGGGAGCGGCGGCCGGGGCTCAGCGCGTGGGCGACGCCGCGCTGGTCGCCGTCGCGGTGCGGGAGATCGGGGCAGGGGGCCCAGGGGCAGGAGTCCCAGCGGCAGAGGGCTCAGCGGCAGAGGGGTCAGCGGCAGGGGGCTCAGCGGCAGAGGGCTCAGCGGCAGTGGGCCCAGCGGCAGCGAGCGGGGTAACGCAGAAGCCGGCCTCGGCCCTTCTGGTGAAGGGGGAGGCCGGCTGGAGGCTGCGCGCAGTGTTCGCGGCGACGGGCTAGCCAGCCGCCGGAGCGGACGTCAGATGCCGAGGTTGGCGGCGAAGTTGCCGTCTTCGAGGCGGTTCTTGACCGCGACGAGGAAGCGGGCGGCGTCGGCGCCGTCGACGATGCGGTGGTCGTAGCTCAGTGCAAGGTAGACCGTCGAACGGATGGCGATCGCGTCGGCTCCGTCGACCGTCACGACGACCGGTTTCTTGGTGACGATTCCGGTGCCGAGAATTGCGACCTGCGGCAGGAAGACGATCGGCGTGTCGAACAGGGCGCCACGCGAACCGGTGTTGGTCAGCGTGAACGTTCCGCCGCCGAGCTCGTCGGGCTTGAGCTTGTTGTCGCGCGTGCGGGCCGCCAGGTCGGCGATCTCCTTCGCGAGGCCGGCCAGGTCGAGCTCACCGGCGTTGCGCACCACAGGAGTGAGCAGGCCGCGCTCGGTGTCGACCGCGATCGAGATGTTCTCGTGGTCGGGGTAGACGATCGAGTCGCCGTCGATGGTGGCGTTGATGATCGGGTACGCCTTCAGGGCCTCGGCAGCAGCCAGGGCGAAGAACGGCAGGAAGGAGAGCTTCGTGCCCGTCTTCTCGGCGAACGACGACTTGACCGAGTCGCGGAACTTCGCGACCTTGGTGACGTCGACCTCGACCACAGAGGTGAGCTGGGCGCTGGTCTGCATCGAGATGACGGCGCGCTCGGCGACGACCTTGCGCAGCCGCGACATGGGAACGGTCGTGCCCCTCAGTGCAGAGGTCTCGAGTGGAACGAACGACGCTGCAGCGGGAGCCGACGGCGTGGTCTCGGGGGCCTTCGTCTGCGCCTCTGCGGCGGCGAGCACGTCTTCTTTGCGGATGCGACCACCGACGCCTGTGCCCGAGATGCTGCCGAGGTCGATGCCACGGTCGTGGGCCAGCTTGCGAACCAGGGGAGTCACGTAGCCGGAGTTGCTCGTCGAGCTCGACGGAGCGGCCGGAGTCGACGGAGCCGGTGCGGCGGCCGCGGCGGGAGTTTGTGCGGCCTGCGACGGGGCGGCGGGGGCGGGAGCAGCAGCGGCTGGAGCCGGGGCTGCAGCCGGCACGGGAGCAGCGGCCGGTGCTGGTGCGGCAGCGGGCTGCTCGGCGGCGGGTGCCGGCTCGGGCGCGGCGGGGGCCGGAGCCTGCGCCTCGCTGGTCGCGTCGTTCGACGGCGCCTCGGCGACCTCGGGGCCGGAGTCGGGAGCGGGAGTGTCGGCGGCGGTCTCGACCGGCGCCTCAGCGGCCGGCGCTGGCTCGGCAGCAGCAGGTTCGGCGGCCTCAGGCTCGGCAGCGGCGGGGGCCTCGGGCTCGGCCGCGGCGGCACCCGACCCGTCTCCGATGGTCACCAGCGGCGTGCCGACCTCGACCGTTTCGTCTTCCTGAACGAGGATCTGCTCGATGACGCCCGAGATGGGCGACGGGATTTCGGTGTCGACCTTGTCCGTTGACACTTCGAGCAGGGGTTCGTCGACCTCGACGCGATCCCCGACGTTCTTGAGCCAGCGGGTCACCGTTCCCTCGGTTACACTCTCGCCGAGTGCTGGAAGGTTGACGGATTCGCTCATCAGTGTGTCTCCTCTTCAGAAACAGTTCAGTTGTTGATATCTACTCTAGGTGCGCCGGCACGTGCGGCACGTTCAGGCTGGTGGTCTACAGGGCGTGCAGCGGCTTGCCCGCCAGCGCCAGGTGCGCCTCGCCGAGCGCCTCGTTCTGGGTGGGGTGGGCGTGGATGAGCGAAGCCACGTCTTCGGGGTAGGCCTCCCAGTTGACGATGAGCTGGCCCTCGCCGATGAGCTCGCCGACGCGGGCGCCGATCATGTGGATGCCCACCACGGGCCCGCCGTTCACCCGAACGACCTTCACCGAACCGGAGGTGCCGATGATGTGGCTCTTGCCGTTGCCCGCCAGGTTGTACTCGTACGACGAGACCTGGTCGGCACCGAACTTCTCGGCCGCCTTCGCCTGGGTGTAGCCCACCGACGCCACCTCGGGGTCGGAGTAGGTGACCTTCGGGATGTTCACGTCTTCGACGATCTGCGGCGCGAGGCCCGCGATCTCTTCGGCCACGAAGATGCCCTGCTGGAATCCGCGGTGGGCGAGCTGCAGGCCGGGAACGATGTCGCCCACGGCGTAGATGCCGGGAACGCTGGTCTCGAGACGCTCGTTGGTGATGACGAAGCCCCGGTCGATGGTGACGCCCTGCTCTTCGAAGCCGAGGCCGGCCGTCGACGGGCCGCGACCGACGGCGACGAGCAGCAGCTCGGCCTCGATCGTGGTGCCGTTCTCGAGCGTCACGACGACACCCTGCTCATCCTGCGTCACGCCCTGGAAGCGCACGCCGAGCGAGAACTCGATACCGCGCTTGCGGTACGCCCGCTCGAACTGCTTGCTGATCGACTCTTCTTCGTTTGGCACGAGGTGGGGGAGCGCTTCGATGATCGACACGTCGGCGCCGAACGACTTCCACACACTGGCGAACTCGACGCCGATGACGCCGCCGCCGAGGATGGCGACCTTCTTGGGGATGAAGTCGAGGGCCAGAGCCTCCTGGCTCGTGATGACGCGGCCGCCGAGTTCGAGGCCGGGAAGCGAACGTGAGTACGACCCGGTCGCCAGAACCACATTCTTGCCCGTGATGCGGTCGTCGCCGACCTGCACCGACTTCGGGCCGACCAGCGTGCCCTCGCCACGGATGACCGTGATCTTGCGCGCGTTGATCAGGCCCTCGAGGCCTTTGAACTTGCTGGAGACGATTCCCTCGCGGTAGGCGGTGACGGCCGGCAGGTCGATGCCCTCGAAGGTGGTCTTGACGCCGTACTTCGACGACTCGCGCGAGACGTCGGCGACCTCGGCGGAGTGCAGCAGGGCCTTCGTCGGAATGCAGCCGCGGTGCAGGCAGGTGCCGCCGAGTTTGTCTTTCTCGACCAATGCGACCGTCAGACCCAGCTGGCTGGCGCGGAGTGCAGCCGCGTAGCCGCCACTTCCGCCGCCCAGAATGACCAGGTCAAAGTTCTGTTCCGACACTACGAGACTCCTTCACGTGCATGACGGCGAGTCAAATTCGCCCCTGCGAGCCTACTACGTGTCGTCAGGCCTCCGGCTGCGCCGCGAGCTTCTCTGCGAGGTCGATCAGCGTTCGAACGGTGACCCCGGTCGGGCCCTTCGGCGTGAAGCCGTAGCCCTCGCCGCCGTTGACCGCGGGACCTGCGATGTCGAGGTGCACCCACGGGATGGTTCCGCCGCCGTCGGCCCGTTCGCCGACGAATTCGCTGAGGAAGATCCCCGCGATCAGCATGCCGCCGGCGGTGTTGCCCGGCTTGACGTTCTGCAGGTCGGCGATGTCGGAGTTCAGCAGCGGCCGCAGTTCGGCCGGCAGCGGCATCGGCCAGAGGGTCTCGCCGACGGCCTTCGCCGACGCGACCACGCTGGCGACCAGGTCGTCGTCGCCCATCGTTCCGACGTAGCGGTTGCCGAGCGCGGTGACCTGCGCGCCGGTCAGCGTGGCGATGTCGATGATCGCGTCGGGGTGCTCCTCGCTGGCGGCGACGAGGCCGTCGGCGAGCACGAGGCGCCCCTCGGCGTCGGTGTTCAGCACCTCGACGGTGCGGCCGCCGTGGATGCTCAGCACATCGCCCGGGCGAATGGCCGAGCCCGACGGCATGTTCTCGGCCAGGCACAGCCACCCCGTCACGCGCGTGTCGAGCCCGCGCGCCGCTGCCGCGAGCACCACGGCCAGCGCCACCGCCGCACCGGTCATGTCGTTCTTCATGCCGATCATCGACGCCGGTGGCTTGAGCGAGAGCCCACCCGAGTCGAAGGTGATTCCCTTTCCGACGAGCGCGAGGTGCCTCTGTGCGCCCTCGGGGTCGTAGGAGACCCGAACGAGCCGCGGCCCGCGGGTGGAGCCCTGACCGACACCCAGGATGCCTCCGAAGCCGCCCTCGACGAGCTCGGCCTCGCCCCACACGGTGATCGTCACGGGCAGCTCCCCGGCGGCGTCGGTCGCCCGCTGCACGAAGGTCTCGGGGTAGAGGTCGAGCGGCGCCTCGTTGACGAGGTCGCGCACGAGCGCGACCGCGCGGGCGGTCTCGCGTGCGGCGTCGACGGCTGCAGCGACGCCGGCGCCGAAGCCCGAGCCCGAGCCCGAGCCTGCGTCTGACCCAGACCCCGAGTCTGAGCCTGCGTCTGACCCTGACCCTGACCCCGACCTCGGGTCGGCCGCGGCCCCTGCCGCGAGGGTGATGCTCTCGGGCGGCGCCTGCCGGGCATCCAGCGACTTCGCCCGGTAGTGCGTGTAGCTGTAGGCGCCCAGCGCGGCCCCCTCGAGCACCGCGCGCACGTCGGCAGCGCCCCCCACGGGCAGGCCGAAGCCGAAGCTGTGCTGGCCGCGAACCCGGCGGGTCGCCGCACCCGCCGCGTAGCGCAGCGTCTCGGTCGACGGCGTGCCCTCTGCGGGTTTCGCGCCCAGCCCGACCAGCACCACGACCCGGGCCCGGATGCCCGCGACCGACGGCACCCGAACGACCTCGTCTTTCTTGCCGCCGAACCCCAGCCCCTCGAACATGCCCTCGAGGGCATCGCCGGCCTCTGCCGGCAGACCGGCCGGACGCACCAGCTCGACCACGTCGCCGGTGCGGGTCGCTGCCAGAACCAGTACGTCGGTGTCGAGTTCGGCTGCGGGAATGCTGGTGACGGAAATATCGGGAAGGCTCATGCGCTTAATGCTACCGAGGCGGCAGAGGGCCGCGTTCGCTGTGGGCTTGAGCCGACGACGCTCAGGGCCGCAACGGTCAGATTAGAGTGGAAACCATGAAGGATCCGGCAGAGCTGTACGAACTGGCCGACGAAGTCGACCAGATCCCGCGCGGGCTGCCACTGGTCGCCGCGCTGACGGGATTCACCGACGCCGGCTCAGCCGTCAGCCAGTTCGGCGAGTACGTGCTCGACACGCTCGGCAACCGCATCGTGGCCGAGTTCGACGCCGACACCCTGCTCGACTACCGGGCGCGCCGGCCGATCATCTACTTCGACCAGGATCACCTCACCGACTACCAGCCGCAGACGCTGCGCCTGTACCTCGTCAGCGACGAGCTCGGCCAGCAGTTCCTGTTGCTGCACGGCTTCGAGCCCGACTTCCGCTGGGAGCAGTTCACGGCGGCGGTGCTGACGCTGATCGACCTGTTCGCGGTGAAGACCACGACGTGGGTGCACGCGATTCCGATGCCCGTTCCGCACACCCGCGCCATCGGCGTCACCGTGAGCGGCAACCGGGTCGAACTCACCGAGGCCATGTCGGTGTGGAAGCCGCACACCCAGGTTCCGTCGAACGTGCTGCACCTGATGGAGTACCGGCTGCAGCAGCTGGGGCATCCGGTTGCCGGGTTCGTGCTGCTCATTCCGCACTACCTCGCCGACACCGAGTACCCGTCGGCGGCCGTGGCCGCGCTGGAGTGCATCAGCGCCGCGACGGGCCTCATCTTTCCCACCGACAAACTGCGCGAAGAGGGCCGCGAGTTTCTGACGAAGATCGACCAGCAGGTCGGCTCCAACTCCGAGCTCGAGAAGCTCGTCGGCACCCTCGAGGAGCGGCACGACAGCTATATGGAGAACGCCGGGCTGCGGTCGCCGCTCACCGATGAAGACGGCGAACTGCCGTCGGCCGACGAGATCGCGGCAGAGCTCGAGAACTTTCTCGCCATCAAGCGGCGCGGCGACGACGGCACCCCGGGTTTCGGCGGGCTGTAGGCCCTGCGCCGACGCACGTCTGCAGGCATTCCGGCGTGTACGGGCCCCGTCTGGTCTGCCGGCCTCGGGTGGTCTGTGGGCCTCGTGTGGTCTGTCGACCTCGTGTGGTCTGTAGGCCTCCTCTAGACTGAGGCGAGTGAACTCGCGACGCTCCTGGCTGATCTTCGGCGTCGCAGCGCTCGCCTACGTCGCCGCGGTTCTGCAGCGCTCGACTCTGGGCGTCGCGGGGGTGTCGGCCGCCGAGCGCTTCGACACGTCGGCCGCGGTGCTGTCGAGCCTCGCCGTGGTGCAGCTGATCGTCTACGCCGCACTGCAGATTCCGAACGGCGTGCTGATCGACAAGCTGGGGCCGCGCGTGCTGGTCATCGCCGGCACCGGAATCATGGTGGCCGGCCAGCTCGTGCTCGCATTCTCGCCGAGCATCGGAATCGCGATTCTGGGGCGGGTTCTGGTGGGGGCGGGCGACTCCGCGATCTTCATCTCGGTCATCCGGCTCGTCAACTCGTGGTTCTCGGGGCGCATCGTGCCGCAGCTGTCGCAGTGGATGGGCAACATCGGCGCGCTCGGCCAGATTCTCTCGGCCCTTCCGTTCGCCTACGTTCTGCACACCGCCGGATGGTCGGTGGCCTTCACCTCGGCGGCGACCGTCGGTTTTCTCGCCTTCGTGCTCAGCCTCATCGCACTGCGTGACCGGCCGGCCTCGGTGGTGCCGCCGATGGCACCGACGTTCGCCACCGTGCTCAGCCGGCTCGGGCCGACCCTGCGCCGCCCCGGAACCCAGCTCGGCTTCTGGTCGCACTTCGTCACCCAGTCGTCGGGAACGGTGTTCGCCCTGTTCTGGGGTTTTCCGTTCATGGTGTCGGCGCTCGGCTTCGACTCGGGGCTCGCGTCGGCGTTGCTCGTGGTGATGGTGCTCATCGGCCTCGTCGCCGGGCCGATCCTGGGCATCCTGACCGCCCGCTTTCCGACCCGGCGGTCGAACCTCGTTCTCGCGATCGTGGGGATGCTCGCCGTCGTGTGGACCGTGGTGCTGCTCTGGCCGGGCGTGCCACCCGTGTGGCTGATCGTCGTGCTCGTTGTCGCGCTCGGCATCGGCGGCCCAGGGTCGCTCATCGGCTTCGACTTCGCCCGAACGTTCAATCCGCCGCACACCCTCGGCTCGGCCAACGGGGTGGTCAACGTCGGCGGCTTCACGGCCAGCTTCATCATGATGTTCGTGATCGGCGTGCTGCTCGACCTGCAGCACAACCTGGGCTTCAGCAGCAGCCTCTACGACCTCGGCGCGTTCAGGGTCGCGTTCTGCATCCAGTACGTCGTCATCGGCATCGGCGTCGTCTTCCTGCTCGGCGCGCGGCGCCGTGCGCGCCGCCAACTCGAGGAAGACGAGGGAATATCGGTAGCCCCCTTGTGGGTTGCAGTGAGTGGGGCCTGGCAGCGCCAGAGGCAGCGCATCCGCTGATTCGAGAAATCGGTGTTGACACCGATGCCGTTGGTCAGCTAGGCACCGCAAACCGTGCAATAATTGTAGTCAGAGACCCGTTCTTGTGCTGGGGTGGTCCGTCAGACGACCACGCGAATTCCCGGCACTTGACATGGGTCTTAGTAATGTCAAAAAACAACTCTGGTTGACCGTGAATGCGGGGGCGGTGCACTTTCACCGACCTCTGCTGCCATCTCAACCGGTGTGAAAGGTGATCGTATGGCCACCACGAAGGCTCCGGAAGCAGTGGTCACTGCTCCAGCCCCAACCACGAAGACCGCTTCGAAGGCAGCTGCTGCCCCGAAGACTGCCACCAAGGCGCCCGCCAAGAGCGCGCCTGCCAAGAAGGCGGCCGCCGGCAAGGGCCCCGCCACCAAGACCGCTGCCAAGGGCAAGGCCACCGCGAGCAAGGCGACTGCCGCCGCTGACGGCGACGACGACGAGGCCATCGACCTCGACGACGACGTCGAGGTGGGCGACGTCGAAGTGGTCGAGACCGAAGACGTGCTGGTCGTCGCCGCAGTCGCAGACGACGACGCCGTTGCGACCGACGAGGTCGTCGCGACCGACGACGACTCCGACGACGACTCAGCGAAGAGCGCCGTCGCCGAGGCGCTGCCGTCGGGTGCGCTCGTGCTGTCGCTGGTCGACGACGACGATGACGTGCCGGTGTACTCCAGCGCGATCACCGGCGCCACCGCCGACCCGGTCAAAGACTATTTGAAGCAGATCGGCAAGGTCGCCCTGCTGAACGCGGCCGAAGAGGTCGAGCTGGCCATGCGCATCGAGGCCGGCCTGTTCGCCGAAGACAAGCTGGCGAACACCGAGAACCTGACGCCCCAGCTGAAGCGTGAGCTGCAGTGGGTCGCCAAAGACGGCCAGCGTGCCAAGAGTCACCTGCTCGGCGCGAACCTGCGCCTCGTGGTGTCGCTCGCGAAGCGCTACACCGGTCGCGGCATGCAGTTTCTCGACCTCATCCAAGAGGGCAACCTGGGCCTGATCCGTGCCGTCGAGAAGTTCGACTACACCAAGGGCTTCAAGTTCTCGACCTACGCCACGTGGTGGATCCGCCAGGCTATCACGCGCGCCATGGCCGACCAGGCCCGCACCATCCGCATTCCGGTGCACATGGTCGAGGTCATCAACAAGCTCGCCCGCGTGCAGCGCCAGATGCTGCAAGACCTCGGTCGCGAGCCCACGCCCGAAGAGCTGTCGCGCGAACTCGACATGACGCCCGAGAAGGTCGTCGAGGTGCAGAAGTACGGCCGTGAGCCCATCTCGCTGCACACTCCGCTCGGTGAAGACGGCGACAGCGAGTTCGGCGACCTCATCGAAGACACCGAAGCGGTCGTTCCGGCCGACGCGGTGGGCTTCACGATGCTGCAGAAGCAGCTGGAGTCGCTGCTCGACTCGCTCTCCGAGCGCGAAGCCGGCGTCATCCGCATGCGCTTCGGCCTCGGCGACGGCATGCCGAAGACGCTCGACCAGATCGGTGACACATTCGGCGTGACGCGTGAGCGCATCCGCCAGATCGAGTCGAAGACCATGGCGAAGCTGCGTCACCCGTCGCGGTCGCAGTCACTGCGCGACTACCTCGAGTAGAACGTGGGGTTTCGTACCACGGCAGCCGTTCTCGTCGGTCGTGCCGTACGCGTTGCCGCGCGTGCGCGCGGCGGCGGGTCGGCCATCCCGGGCAACATCGCGCTGAAGATCAACCCGACGTTCCTGCAAGACACCATCGCCCGCATTCCGCTCGGTGTCGTCGCGGTATCCGGATCGAACGGCAAGTCGACCACGACTAACATGCTCGCGGGTATCCTGCGCGAGCACGGCCTGAAGGTGTTCACCAACCCCTCGGGCGGCAACCTGCCGCAGGGCATCGCGTCGTCGGTGCTGGCCGGGGTGTCGCTGACCGGCGTTCTCGACGCCGACATCGCCATCCTCGAGGTCGACGAGGGCTACGGCCCGAAGATCACGACGATGCTGACGCCGTCGACGGTGCTGCTGCTGAACATCCAGATCGACCAGCTGAACCGCTACCACGAGCCAGACCGGGTGGTGCGGATGCTCGAACAGGTGGCCGGTGCCGCCACGACGTCGCTCGTGCTCAACCGCGACGACAACCACCTCGTCGACCTCGACAGCCGGCTCGGCCAGGCGTTCACATCGACGCGCGCGGTGTCGTTCTTCGGAGCCACCCCCGAGATCATCGGATCAGCCGCACACGGTCTCGCCTCGGCCGACCGGTTCGGCGACGACCGGGTGCAGGCCGGCGGCCGTGACGCCGACGTGACCGTCACCGACCTCGGCGACAGTCAGGCCGTGCTCGCGATCGACGGTATCGACGTGGCCGTTCGGCTGCCGTCGCGCGGGCTGCACTATGCGCTCGACGCAGCGGGTGCCACCGCCGCGGCGAAGGCGATTCTCGGCAGCCGGTTCCGGCCGGGGCTCGTCACCGCCGCGCTGAACGGGCTCAGCACGGTCTACGGCCGTGGCGAGCTCCTGCAGGTCGACGGCGAAGACATCGAGATCATCATGATGAAGAACCCGGCCAGCCTTCAGCTCAACCTCGATTCGCTCGAGTTCGCTCCCGAGCAGGTGTTCATGGCGGTCGACGAGGGCACGCCAGACCCGTCGTGGGTGTACGACATCGATCTGTCGAGCCTCGACCACGTCGACATGATCACCGGGTCGAAGGCCTGGCAGTTCGCCGTGCGGCTCGGCTACGCCGACATTCCGGTGGGCGGCGTCGACCTCGACGTTCGGGCCGCGCTGAAGTCGTTCCTGGCCCTGCCGCGCCCGACGCGGGGGCGCAAGACGATGATTCTGAACTATGAGCAGATGATGTCGATTCGCAAGATCCTGGGCTTCAAAGAGCTCGAGGGAGGTGGTCGCTCGTGAGCGACGCACACATCGAACCGGGGGCCGGCGCGGCGGGTGCCGGCGAGGGCGCACCGCTGCGCATCCTGCACCTGTTCGCACGCACGCTCGGCCTGAACGGTGAGAGCGGAAACGTCGACATTCTGCGCCGCCGGGCATCGTCGCGTGGCATCCCGGTGGAGGTCACCCGCATCGAGGCCGGCGACACCGTGCCGGCCGTCGACGCCGTCGACCTCGTGTTCATCGGCAGCGGGCCCGTGTCGGCCCAGGTCGAGACCCAGCCCGGTCTGCTCGCGATCGCCCCCGTGCTGCGGTCGCTCGCCGCAGCGGGCGTGCCCGTTCTGGCGGTGGGCGCCGGCTTCCAGCTGCTGGGGGAGTCGGTGACCCTCGCCGACGGAACCGGCCTGGTCGGCGCCGGCGTCTTTCCCGTGACCACGGTCGTGGCGGGTGAGCGTGTGGTCGGCGACTTCGTCGTGGAGTCGAGGGTCGGCACGCTCGTCGGGTTTGAGAACCGCGGGTCGTACATCGACATCAGAGACGCCGACCCGATCGGGCACGTCGTATACGGCCGGGGCAACGTCGCCGCGTCGGGCCCGGGCGCGAGTGCCGGGGCGGCTGCCGTCGCGGCCTCCGGTGGCACGGCGTCGGGCACGGTGCTGGTGGCTCCGGATGCCCGGGTCGAGGGCTACTGGGTCGAAAACCTCATCGGAACGCACCTGCACGGCCCTGTGCTCGCCAACAACCCGGCCCTGGCCGACTGGCTGCTCGAGGCCGCCCTCGCGCGGCGCGGGGCGACGCTGCCCGCCGCGACCCCCGACCTCGTCGAGATCGATCGGCGGGCGGCCGAAGCCCGGGCGACCATCGCGGCGGCGCCGCTCTCAGAGTAGGGCCCGCCGGGCTCTTCCACGGGGGCCGGGCGTCACGGGGCCGTGGTGGCTCGCACGTGCATCCGTTCGCCCTGCGGGCCGAAGAGGCTCAGGAACTCGACCGCGTTCGTGTCGGCGCGGCCGAACCAGTGCGGTGTCTCGGTGCTGAACTCGGCGACCTCGCCGGCGGGCAGCACGAGGTCGTGGGTGCCGAGAACGAGGCGGAGGTTGCCCTTCAGCACGTAGAGCCACTCGAACCCCGGGTGCGTCTTGGGCGCTGGATGCACGTCGGTCGGCCCCGGCGCGATGATGTGCTTGAACGCCTGCAGCCCCGACACGCCGCGGCTGAGCGGCAGAATGGTCTGCCCGTGCCGCCTCAGCGCACGGATGTGGATGCGCGGGTCGCCCGTGGCCGGTGCGCCGACCAGCTCGTCGAGGGGCACGCCGTACTCCCGGGCGAGAGGTAGCAACAGCTCGAGGGTCGCCCGGCGCTGCCCCGACTCGAGGCGGCTGAGCGTACTGAGCGAGATGCCGGTGGCGAGCGACACGTCGGCGAGCGTACGGTCGCGGTTGACGCGCAGGGTGCGCAGGCGCAGGCCGACGCCCGCGAGCACCGACTCGGTGTCGCCGGCTGGGGGGTTGTCGTGCGCTGGGGTGCCGAGCGCTGCGGTGCCGTGCGCTGGGGTGCGGTGGCCTGGGGTGCCGGGCGACGTGGAGTCGTGCGCTGTGGTGCGGTGGGCTGTGATGCGGTGTCCGGTGTTGCCTTGTGCTGCGGTCATGCTGCCAGTTTGCCAGGGTGGCAACGATGTTTGCCGCCACAGGCGTCGCGACGTTCTCGCCACGCACGCGTGCGACCACCGTGCCGGGGCTGCGGGTGGCGGGCACCGTGACCGACCCGATGGCGCAGGTGGTCTCGTCTGCGGCGGCCGGGCTGATGGCGGGCGTGGCGATGCACGCCGACCTGCTGGCCGAGGAGACGACCGCCGCCGTCGCGGCGCTGCACGCCCGTTGATCTGCACGTGGGCCGTGCGGGCACGAAAAAGCGGCGCCGGGCATCCGAGGATGCACCGGCGCCGCCGACGTTCGGGCGCAACGCTAGAAGCGCTGCACGGTGAGCCTACGAGCGGTGGTCTTCGAGGAGTCGCGCGGACTCGTCGTGCCAGCTCTTGGCGATCGGGAAGAGCTTCGCGTGCACCTCACGGCCGTGGTGGGCGCAGAACAGCAGTTCGCCGCTGGCCATCTCGACACGGATGTACGCCTGGGCGCCACAGCTGTCGCAGCGGTCTGCGCCGGTCAACTGCCTGCTCGCTTGCAGATCGCCTACCACGCCGTCATCTGTTGCAATTGATTGCATCTTATGGCTCCTCACGGGTTCGTACCTCAGACAATCTGTATAACCGATTCAAGCATGCGGATGTTCCTTCGAGGTTACATTCTCATGTGTTTCGCTGTGCGCGTACCGGCGGATTGGTCGCGGGTGTCGGTGCCCGTTGACAACAGGGCAGGAAAGTAGTCTTAGACGTTGGGGCCCACCCATCACATCTCGCAAGGAGCACTCTTTGGCATCCTCCGACTATTCGGCCAGACACCTCTCGGTTCTGGAGGGCCTCGAAGCAGTTCGCAAGCGCCCGGGAATGTACATCGGCTCGACCGGCCCGAAGGGCCTCATGCACTGCCTATGGGAGATCATCGACAACTCGGTCGACGAGGCTCTGGGCGGCCACGGCAGCGAGATCTCGATCATCCTGCACCCCGACGACAGCGTCGAGGTGCGTGACCGCGCCCGGGGCATTCCGGTCGACATCGAGCCGCGAACGGGGCTCAGCGGCGTCGAGGTCGTGTTCACCAAGCTGCACGCCGGCGGCAAGTTCGGTTCGGGGTCGTATGCCGCATCCGGTGGCCTGCACGGCGTGGGCGCCTCGGTCGTGAACGCGCTGAGCGAGCGGCTCGACGTCGAGGTCGACCGCGACGGCAAGACCTGGGCGATGTCGTTCCACCGCGGCGAGCCGGGCAACTTCGCCGACGCCGACCCGAAGAACCCCACACCGACGGCCGCCTTCACCCCCTTCGAGAACAAGAGCGAACTGCGGGTGGTCGGCAAGGTGGGCCGAAATGTGACCGGCACGCGAATCCGGTACTGGGCCGACCCGCAGATCTTCACTGAGTCGACACAGTTTCAGACGGATGAACTGGTCGACCGCGCCCGCCAGACGGCGTTTCTCGTGTCGGGCCTCGCGCTCGACATCACCGACAACCGCGGCGAAGAGCCGCTGCACGAATCGTTCCGGTACGAGGGCGGGCTGGCCGAGTTCGTCGACTTCCTGGCTCCGGATGCCCCGCTGACCGACACCTGGCGCCTGGAAGGGGCGGGAACGTTCACCGAGACCGTTCCGGTGCTGAGCGACGCGGGCGCGATGGTGCCGACCGAACTCACCCGCGACTGCTCGGTCGACGTGGCCCTGCGCTGGGGAACGGGCTACGACACCGAGGTCAAGACCTTCGTCAACATCATCTCGACCCCGAAGGGCGGCACGCACCTCGCCGGCTTCGAGGCGGGGCTGCTGAAGTTTCTGCGCACCACGGTCGAGGCGAACGCCCGGCGGCTGAAGGTCGGCAACGACAAGCTCGACAAAGAAGACGTGCTCGCCGGCCTCACGGCGGTGCTCACCGTGCGCCTGCCCGAGCCGCAGTTCGAGGGCCAGACGAAGGAGATCCTCGGCACGCCCGCCGTGCGCAACATCGTCAGCTCGGTCGTGACCAAGGCGCTGGGCGAGCGGTTCTCGTCGACGAAACGCGACGACAAGACGCAGACCTCCCTCGTGCTCGACAAGGTCGTCGCCGAGATGAAGTCGCGCATCTCCGCGCGCGCCCACAAAGAGACGCAGCGCCGCAAGAACGCCCTCGAGAGTTCGTCGCTGCCGGCGAAGCTCGTCGACTGCCGCTCGAGCGACGTCGAGAACAGCGAGCTCTTCATCGTGGAGGGCGACTCGGCGCTCGGCACGGCGAAGCTGGCGCGCAACAGCGAGTTCCAGGCGCTGCTGCCCATCCGCGGCAAGATCCTGAACGTGCAGAAGGCGTCGGTCGCCGACATGCTGTCGAACAGCGAGTGCGCGTCGATCATCCAGGTGCTCGGCGCCGGGTCGGGCCGCTCGTTCGACATCGACACGGCCCGGTACGGCAAGGTCATCCTGATGAGCGACGCCGACGTCGACGGCGCGCACATCCGCACGCTGCTGCTCACGCTGTTCTTCCGCTACATGCGGCCCATGATCGACGCGGGCCGAGTATTCGCCGCGGTGCCGCCGCTTCACCGGGTCGTGGTGATGAACCCGGGCACCAAGCCGAACGAGACGATCTACACGTACTCCGAGACCGAGCTGAACGGCGTGCTGGCCGGCCTGAAGCGAACGAACAAGAAGTACCAAGACCCGATTCAGCGCTACAAGGGCCTCGGCGAGATGGATGCCGACCAGCTCGCCCTCACCACCATGGACAAGAGCCACCGCATGCTGCGCCGCGTGCGGGTGACGGATGCCCAGGCCGCCGAGCGCACATTCGAGCTGCTCATGGGCGACGACGTGGCCCCCCGCAAGGAGTTCATCATCGCGGGCGGCGCCAGCCTGAGCGCAGACCGCATCGACACCTGACCCCCGCTGGCCCTCATGCGCGGTAGTTCGGCAGATCCGCACCCCCTCGAACTACCGCGGATTCGCCGCGGATGCGTTCGGGCGAGGCGGGCTGAGCAGCGTCAGGGGAGGGTGACGGCGAAGCCGACGGAGCCGACGGGGGCCGCGAGAGGCGTGCCTGAGGCGTCGCGCTTGGCGCCCGGGTCGGGCAGGGTGCGCACGGCACCGTCGGGGGCGACAGCCAGCGCGGGGGCGGGGCCGACCCAGGCGAGCTGCAGGGCATCCTCACCCTTGATGAAGCGCTGGGAGCGCACGCCACCGGTGGCACGGCCCTTGGCGGGAAACTCGCTGAACGCCGAGACCTTCGCCGAGCCGGCGTCGGTGCCCGGCAGGGTCGATGAGTTGCCCGCGATCGTGACGACCACGATGCCGGGCTCAACGGCGGCGTTGGATGCTGCACCGTCGCCCGCGACAGAGGGGGCGCCCCCCTCGCCGACATCCGCTCCGGATGCTGCGCCACCGCCCGCCGCATCGACCGCGCTGAAGGCGATGACCGTGGCGCCCGCGCCGAGGCTGATGCCGGCCATGCCGCCCGCGCTTCGCCCCTGCGGGCGAACGGACGCGGCCGGGAAGTGCAGCAGCTGCGCATCCGACGCGACGAAGACGAGGTTCGACGACTCCGCGGGCTGGGTGGCCCCGACGACCTCGTCGCCGGGCTTGAGGGTGATGAGTTCGAAGTCGGGCTTGCTCGGCCAGTCGCCGGGGGTGACCCGCTTGACCGTGCCCTGGCGGGTGCCGAGCGCGATCGGACGTTCGCTGGTGAGAGACACCAGGGCGATGACACGCTCTCGCTTCGGGTCGAGGGCGAGGTAGTCGGCGATGCGCACGCCGGCAGCGAGCTGCACCGAGTTGGCGGGAACGACGGGCAGGTCGAGCACCGACATGCGGATGAGCCGGCCGAGGTTCGTGACGGCGCCGATCTCGGTGCGCGTGGTGCCCTCGACGACGGAGCGCACGGCGTCGTGCTTGCCGCGCCGAAGCCTGGCGGCCGGAGCCGGCGCGGGGAAGTCACTGGAGTCGTCGTCAGCACGGGCATCCACTCGAATCGACCGGCCCGTGGTCGACAGGTAGATGCGGCAGGGGGTGTCGGCGAGCTCGAGCGACTCCTGAACGCGGCGGGCCGCGGCCGTCGACGCGGGCGCCGGCCGGGCCTCGGTGAGCAGCGTACGACGAGGGGTGCCGAGCCGGTCGGCCACCTCGTCTAGCTCTTCAGACACCGTCTGGCGGATGAGCGCGGGGCTGGCCAGCAGAGCTTCGAGCTGTTCGATCTCGCGCTGCAGGGCATCCCGCTCGGCCTCGAGCTCGATGCGTGAGAACTTCGTGAGCCGGCGCAGCCGCAGCTCGAGAATGTAGTCGGCCTGCAGCACCGAGAGGTCGAAGACATCGATGAGGCGGGTACGGGCCTGGTCGGTGTCGTCGCTGTTGCGGATGACCTGGATCACTTCGTCAATGTCGAGAATCGCGATCAGCAGGCCGAGCACCAGGTGTAGCCGCTCGCGACGCTTTGTCAGCCGGAACCGGGTGCGCCGGGTGGTGACCTCGATGCGGTGGTCGACGTAGACCTGCAGCAGCTCCTTCAGCCCGAGGGTCTGCGGGCTGCCGCCGACGAGGGCGACGTTGTTGATGTTGAACGAGTCTTCGAGCGGGGTCTGCCGGTACAGCTGCTCGAGTACGGCGAGCGGGTCGAACCCGGTCTTGATGCCGATGACGAGCCGCAGCCCGTTCGTGCGGTCGGTGAGGTCGGTCACATCGGAGACGCCCTGCAGCTTCTTCGAGTTCACGCCGTCTTTGATCTTCGAGATGACCTTCTCGGCGCCCACGAGGTAGGGCAGCTCAGTGACGACGAGCCCGACCTTGCGCGCGGTGAGGTTCTCGACGCTGACCTTGGCGCGGGTCTTGAACGCCCCGCGCCCCGTCGCGTAGGCGTCGCGAATGCCCGCCAGCCCCACGATCGTGCCCCCGCCGGGCAGATCGGGCCCCGGGATGAACGACATGAGCTCGTCGACCGTGGCATCGGGATGCGTGATGAGGTACCGCGCCCCGGCCACCACCTCGATCAGGTTGTGCGGCGCCATGTTCGTGGCCATGCCCACGGCGATGCCGCTCGCGCCGTTGACCAGCAGGTTCGGGTACGCCGCGGGCAGCACGTCGGGCTGGGTCAGCTGGTTGTCGTAGTTCGGCACGAAGTCGACCACGTCTTCGTCGAGCCCGTCGGTCATCACCAGCGCCGCGGGTGCCAGCCGCGCCTCGGTGTATCGGGATGCCGCCGGGCCGTCGTCGAGCGACCCGAAGTTGCCGTGGCCGTCGATGAGGGGCAGCCGCATCGTCCACGGCTGGGCCAGGCGCACCATCGCGTCGTAGATCGACGCGTCACCGTGCGGGTGCAGCTTGCCCATCACCTCGCCCACGACGCGGGCCGACTTCACGTGCCCACGGTCGGGGCGCAGGCCCATCTCGCTCATCTGGTAGAGGATGCGCCGCTGTACCGGCTTGAGGCCGTCGCGTGCATCCGGAAGCGCCCGCGAGTAGATCACCGAATACGCGTATTCGAGGAACGACCCCTGCATCTCGCTCGAGACGTCGATGTCTTCGATGTTCTCGGGCGTCGTGGTGGCCGGCTCGGGTGTCTTCGGTGTCATTCCAGCTGTCTCGTCGGGTCGTGACGGTGCCGTTCTCGGCACTCAGCGTGCCAGACTTGGCACAATGCCCCCCATGCTACCCGGCCTCGATTCTGCCGCCGCGCACCTCACAGACGTGTTGCCGAGTTGCCTCGCGGCCCTCGCAGGTTCGGCCAACACGCTGGAGTTGCCGCCGGTGTCGAAGGCCGTCGTGGTGCTGGTCGACGGGCTCGGCGTCTCGTCGCTGAAGGCGCGAGCCGGCCACGCCCGGCACCTCGCCGGGGCGCTCACCAAGAGGGGCAGAATCGCCAGCGGGTTTCCGACCACGACGGCCGCAGCCCTCGCCTCGCTGACCACCGGGGTCGCACCGGGCACACACGGCCTGGTGGGGTACACCGCGCTCGTGCCCGACGCCGATGAGGTGGTCAATCAGCTCACCGGCTGGGGAGCTGCCATGCAGCCCGCGACCTGGCAGACGGTGCCGACGCTGTTCGAACGGGCCACCGAGGCGGGCGTCGGATGCACGGCCATCGGTGCCCCGCGCTACGCCACGAGCGGCTTCACCGAGGCGGTGCTGCGCGGGGCGGACTACGTCGGGGGCAAAACCATCGCCGACCGCTTCGCCGCGGCCCGCCGCGTGCTCGATGAGGTGCCGGCAGGGCAGCGCGCGCTCCTCTACCTCTACATTCCCGAGCTCGACATGGCGTCGCACGCCCACGGCTGGCAGTCGGGCCAGTTCATCGCCGCCCTCGAGACGGTCGACGCCGAACTGGCCTCGTTCGCCGGCGGCCTGCGCGCGGGCGAGGGGATGCTGCTGACCGCCGACCACGGCATGGTCGACGTGCCACAGACCTCGCACGTGCTCTTCGACACGCAGCCGTCGCTCGTGGCGGGTGTGCGGCACGTGGCGGGTGACCCGCGCTGCCTGCAGCTGCACTTCGAGCCCGACCTGACCGCCGCCGACCGGCTCGCCGTGGTGGAGGCCTGGCGAGAGGCCGAGGGTGAACGCGCCTGGGTGCTGACCCGGGACGAGGCGATCGAGGCGGGGTGGTTCGGCGAGGTGCTGCCGGGCATCCGCCCCCGCATCGGCGACGTCATCGTGGCGGCGCGCAAGAACATCGCCTACTACGACTCGCGCCGCACCCCGGCCGCCAAGCGCACCATGATCGGCCAGCACGGCTCGTGGAGCGACGACGAGCTGTACGTGCCGCTGCTGCGGTTCGGGGCCTTCGCCGCCTGAGCTCGCGTACTGCTCATCCCGCGCCGTCCTGCCAGCAGAAGCGGCCGCTCGTCAACTGGCGATTGACGAAGGCGTAGCCCTGGCCGTCATACCCGAAGTCGAGCCAGAACGGCGTACTGAGTGCGGGCAGCTGTAAAAGAAGCTGCCAGGTCGGATCGCCGTACGGAAAAGCATCGCCCTGCCGAAAATTGGGAGTGCCACCCATCTTGGCGCCCACGATAGCCGCTCCATATTTCTGCCAATCGGCCGGACCCAGTCTCTGGTACCGCGCCTCGCTGATGAATTCGGGATCGCTCTGTGGCGTCAGCTCCGCGCGCCAGACTGAATGCTCCGCCGTCGGATACGAACGACCGAACCGGTGCTGAGCGGTCACCGCCGTCGGCCCGGTCTCGAAAGGCACCGTTCGCAGGCGAGCGTTCCTCCCGGGCTGCAACACCAGTGCATTCTCTCCGCCGTCCATGAGCCGGTTTTGCGGTACACGGTGACCTGCCGTCACGGTGTCAGTCATGAACAGATACGCCATTGCGGAAGATCGATGACCGGCGTCACTCAGACGGAGCTGACCTATGAATCGCATCGGCGTGCCGAATCGACGACTGACGGGCCACTCCGGTGCACCCAGCCACGTCGGCTGACCGCCGAACTTCGTCACAAATGCACCCACATCGGCATCGCACGCCGTGAACGTCAGGGAAGCACGAAAGACCATGCTCGAGAATAGCTCACTACTGCCTTCGAGTCGCCCGTGAAGCGGACGATCGACCGTTCTCATGCATACGGTCTGCGAGGTCAGCCGAGGTCGTCGTCGGTGCGGGCGCCGAAGACGATCTCGTCCCAGCTGGGCATCGCGGCACGGCGCTTCGAGCGGGGCTGGGGGCCGGTCTGGCGCTGCTGCGGGGTGGTCTCCTCGAGGCCGTCGAGGGTGGTGACACCCGATGGGCCCGCGGTGCCCTGGCTGCCCTCGGGCGAGCCGGTGGGTACCGGCGTGGCGCCGGTGGCACCCGACGATCCGCGGGTCAGGTGGGCGACCGGTCGCGTGTCGCCACGGGAGCCCGACGCGACGGTGCCGCTGTCGCGGGTCGACGGATGCCCGGTCGACGCCAGCGCGTCGAAGTCGTCATCGCCGTCGAGGGTGAATGGCGCGGCCTCGCGTTCGCCGCGGCGTCGGCGCAGCGCCTCGAGCAGGTCGGCGGTCTCGTTCTGGGCGGCCGGACCGGGGGCCTGGCGGGTGACCGCGGCGGCTGCCGCAGCCGGCGACGACTCTTCGGCCGTGCGCGCGAACGGCGAGCGGCTGAACGGCGTGGGCTCGACGAGAACCGGGGGAGCGGTGGGGTCTGAACTGCTCGCAGCCGGCTCGGCCTCGTCGGAGGTGTCGAGCGGAAAGGCGTCGTCGAGCTCGTCGAGGGCGAGCCCCGCGCTCTCGGCACGGGCGATGGAGGAGCCGCCCGGGGCACCCGGATCGTTTCGTCGGCCATCCGCATCGACCGCACGCAGGCGCGGAATGAGGCCCTCGACGATCTCGCCGTGCTGCGACAGCGTCACGGCTCCCGAATTCAGCGGGGTGAGCGCGTGACGCTTGGGGTCGAACTGCCAGCGGGCATCGTGATCGATCTCAGAGGCGGTGAAGGTGAGCTTGACCACCCAGCCCGTCTCCTCCTTCCAGCTGGCCCAGCGCAGGTCGGTGGCACCGAGGCCTTCGAGGCGCTCTTCGACCACGTCGCCGAACGTCGACGACTGGTCGTCGCTCAGTGGATCGATCGATGAGGCGACCTTGACCGGCACACGCAGGGCCGAGCTCACGATGTGCAGCCGTTCGGCCACCACCGGGCCCTCGAAGCGCTCGACGAACTCGAGCGAGGCGCCGGTCGCCCTGGCGACGTCTTCTGCGCTCATTCCGGCCCTGATCTGGGCCTGGATCTCGCGCGGCGACACCTTCACACCCGAATCGGCCTGCGTCGTACTCTGCCGGAGCCTCGACTGCAGCACTTCGTCGATGGCAACGCGGTAGCGCTCGCCTGATTCGGAAGCGACGAGGAGTGCCCCGTTCTCGATTCCGATGACTGTTAGATCTTGCATGGTGAAAGGCCCCGTCTTGGTCTGGAGTTCCCTGCAAGGATGCCATGACAAGGGGGCTGAAGTCGGGAATGTTCAGGGCGTGCCGTAAGTTGCTACGGGCGAGGATGCGAACCGGCTCAATCGCGGTTTGCTATTCCCCCCTGAATGATGCAAACTAACGCCGCCGATTTTGTTTCAGCTGGCGTATGAGAAGTGGATAAGCATGGCAACCGATTACGACGCCCCGCGCAAGACCGACGACGATTCCGACTCGATCGAGGCGCTGAAAGAGCGTGTGCCAGACAAGATGTCTGGCGTCGTAGACGTTGATGACGCCGACAATCCCGGCGGCTTCGAGCTGCCCGGGGCTGACCTCTCAGATCTCGACCTCGACGTGGTGGTTCTGCCGCCGCAGGCAGACGAGTTCACCTGTGTGAGCTGCTTCCTCGTGAAGCACCGCTCACAGATCGATCACCAGACGAAGCTCGGCCCCGTCTGCATCGAATGCGAGATGTAAGCGTAGACAGACGCTACGAAGCGAGCTCGTGGTTCGCCCCTTCGAGGGCGGCTACGAGCTCGTTCGGGTTTCGCGACGAGATCAGCCAGTAGGGCACCGGGTCGGCGGGATCGTGCACGTTGACCTTGACCACCGGCTGGATCCAGCCCCGGATGCACAGCCAGGCCCGCGCGTCGAGCTTGCGGCCCCTCGCCAGTGTGGCCGCGTCGCCCGTGACCGCCTCGGGCTCGCCGAGCAGCGCCACCGGGATGCGCGCCTTGCCGGCGCTCAGCATGCCGTCTTCGACGCGTACGACGGGTGACAGAGCGAACAGCACGAGCACCGAGCCGACGTAGAGAACGACGGCGCAGATGTACCCGGCGATGATGTTGATCGGCGCGAAGACGGCGATGCTCGCGGGAATCAGCAGAATCAGATAGAGGTAGATCCGGCCCGAGGGCACCAGCCGTTCCCGATACGTCGTCATGTCTCTATTCGATCAGAGTTTTGGCCCACGAATCTGCACTACCCTCGACTCGTGACTGAAACCGTCGAAGTTCTCATCAAGGCCGAGCAGATTCCCAGCTATGCCCATCCGGGCGACGCGGGGGCCGACCTGCGCTCGACCGAGTCGCTCACGCTGCAGCCCGGCGAGCGGTACACCATCGGCACCGGCGTCTCCATCGCCCTGCCCGACGGCTTCGTCGCGTTCGTGGTGCCCCGCAGCGGCCTGGCCAGCAAGCACGGCATCACGATCGTGAACTCGCCGGGAACGGTGGATGCCGGCTATCGCGGCGAGATTCGGGTCTCCCTCCTGAATACCGACATGTCGGTGCCGTACGATATCGCCGTTGGCGACAGAATCGCCCAATTGATCGTCATGCCGGTGACCCGCGCGGTTTTCGTGCCCGTCGAGGAGCTGCCCGGCAGCTCCCGCGGCGAGGGCGGCTTCGGCTCGACCGGAACCGCCGACCTGACCCAGGTCACGATCGACGACACCCCAGACAGTGAAGAAAGCATGCCGTGAGCAAAAGGTCTGAACGTAAGAGAGAATTGGCGGCGCTCGAGGCGCAGGGCGCCGAGGGCGAACTGGCCGACGCGGCCGACATCGTCGATGCCACCGAGCTCGACGCCGGAGAACTCGAGGTCACCCGCGGCGACGCCCCCGCACCCGACGCGAAGTCGGCGCCGGAGAACCGCGCCACCGACGGCCCGTTCGACGCCGACGAAGCCAACCCGGCCCGCCCGTACGTCGACCTCGGCGGAATCAAGATCCTGCCGCGGGAGGGCCTGCAGCTGCGCCTCGAGGTGGAGGAGGGCACCCAGCGCGTGGTCGCCGTGGGCCTTGACTTCGCCGGCTCGACGCTGCAGATCCAGGCGTTCGCCGCACCCCGGTCGACCGGGCTGTGGCACGACATCCGTGAGCAGATCCGCCAGCAGATCACCGGCCAGGGCGGCTCACTGACCGAGCGCGACGGCGCCTTCGGCCCCGAGCTGGTCGCCGAGGTTCCGGCCGTCGGCCCCGACGGCAAGCCGGTCTCACGCCTCGCCCGCTTCATCGGCGTCGACGGGCCCCGCTGGTTCCTGCGTGGTGTCATCGCGGGTGACGCCATGACGAGCGATGACGCGCAGGCCGCCGTCGAAGAGCTGTTCCGCAGCGTCGTCGTGGTGCGCGGAAACTCCCCGATGCCGCCGCGCGACCTGATCCCGTTGAGCATTCCGAAGACCACCGCCGGGCCCTCGGCGACGACCGCGATCTAGCGCATGGCGGAGAACGGCATGGCCGGCGACCCCGAGCCCGAGCAGCCACGGAATCCGACCCTGTCGGAGGCGTTCGCGGCCGCGGCCCGGCGCTCGGGCATCGGCCAGGTGGCGCCCGGCGAGACCCCGACGGCGAACTCGCTGCTCCGGGCGATGGGCGGCATCCGGGGGCTCATCGAATCGATCCTGCCCGGGCTGGCGTTCCTGGTCATCTACACGGTCACCAGAGATCTGACGCCGAGTGTCATCGCGCCGCTGGTGGTGGCGGTGGTGTTCATCATCGTGCGCCTCGTCACCCGCAGCCCCGTCATGCCGGCCGTCGTCGGGCTGGTCGGCGTGGGCATCTCGGCCGCTCTCGCCCTCGTCACCGGGAAGGCCGAAGACAACTTTCTGCCCGGGCTCATCATCAATGCGGTGTCGATCGTGGTGCTGCTGGTCTCCATCGTGGCGCGCTGGCCCCTCATCGGACTCATCGTGGGCGTGCTGACCGGCGACGCGGTGGGCTGGCGAACCGATGCCGCCAAGTTCCGTGTCGTGCTGATCGCGACCTGGTGCTGGGTGGGCCTGTTCGCCATCCGCCTCGGGGTCGAGGGCCCGCTCTACCTCGCGGGCAACGCCGAGGCGCTGGCCTCGGTGAAGCTGCTGCTGGGTGTGCCGCTGTATGCGGCCATGCTCTGGGTCACCTGGCTGCTGGTGCGGGCGGCGTTCGGCCACCAGAAGAGCGCGTCGACCGACACGAGTGCGTCGACCGACCCGGCGGGCGGCCTGCCCGGCACCGGCCGCGACTGAGCGGGCGTCCAGGCCGATGACCGTGGTGGCCGATCAGGGCCTGACCAGCGCCGAGGTCGCCGAGCGCGTCGCGAACGGGCAGGTCAACGTCACCCGGGTACCCACCTCCCGGTCGCTCGGCGACATCGTCAGAGAGAACGTCTTCACGTTCTTCAACGGCATCCTCACGGTGTGCTTCGTCGCCGTGCTGCTGCTCGGCGACCTGCGCGACGGCTTCTTCTACGGCGTGGTCGTGTTCAACGCGCTCATCGGCATCGTGCAGGAGCTGCGGGCCAAACGCGCGCTCGACCGGCTCGCGCTGCTCGCGGCGCCCGAGACCGCGGTTCGCCGAGACGGCGTCGTCTCGGTCATCCGGCCCGAAGAGGTCGTGCTCGGCGATCTCGTGATCGCGCGGCCGGGCGACCAGATCACGGCCGACGCGGAGGTGCTGGTCACCACGGCGCTGTTTATGGACGAGTCGCTGCTGACGGGGGAGTCAGACCCCATAGCGAAGCAACCGGGCGACCGACTCATGTCGGGATCGCTGGTGCAGTCGGGCACAGCCGAGGCGCGAGTGGTCGCGGTCGGCGCCGACTCGTACGCCAGCAGACTGACGGCCGAGATCAAGCGGCACAGCCTGGTGCACTCCGAGCTGCGGGCGGCGACCAACCGCATCCTGGTCTACCTGTCGTGGATCCTCGTGCCGATGATCATCGTCATCGTGTTCGGCCGCATCGCCACCTACGGGGGATTCGCGGCGCTGGCCGACCCGAACGACCAGAGCTGGCGGCAAGCGCTCATCGACGCGGTCGCGAGCGTGGTGGGCATCATCCCCGAGGGGCTCGTGCTGCTCACCAGCCTCGCCTTCGGCGTCGCGGCGATCTCGCTCTCGCGACAGAACGTGCTGGTGCAGGAGCTCGCCGCCGTCGAGGTGCTCGCCCGCGTCGACGTGCTCTGCCTTGACAAGACCGGCACCCTCACCACGGGCACGATCGGGTTCCACGGGCTCGAACAGCTGCCCGGCAGGGCCGACGACCTGGCGCCCGCCCGGGTGGCGCTGGCGGCGCTGTCGACCGATGACGCAGGCAACGCGACCTCGCGCGCGCTGGCCAACCAGTTCGACCTCGGTGACGCTGTGGTCGACGAGCGGCTCGCGTTCAGCTCGTTCCGCGCGTTCAGTGCGGTGCGGCTGAGCGGGGCGCCGGCCGATGGTGCGGGCGGGGATCTGGTGAGCGGCACGTGGCTGCTGGGCGCGCCCGAGCGGCTGCTGCACGGGCATCCGGATGCCCTGGCCGCCGCCCACGAGATCGCCTCGAGCGGGCGCAGAACCCTGGTGCTCTCGCGCTGCGAGGTCGCTCCGGCCGAGTTCGTCGACGCACCCGACCGCGTACGCGAGGCCAGCCCGGTGTGCTTCGTGATTCTCGAAGAGACGCTGCGGCCCGAGGCGGCCGACACGTTGGCCTACTTCGCCGCCGAGGGCGTGCGGGTCATCATCGTGTCGGGCGACAACCCGCACACGGTGGGCTCGATCGCACGCAAGCTGAACCTCGGCGACGAGGCGCTCGACGCGAGCCTGCTCGACGGCGACGACGCCCTCGCCGAGGCGCTCTCGCACACGAACGTCTTCGGCCGGGTGGCTCCCGAGCAGAAGCAGCGCATGGTCACCCTGTTGAAGGCCGAGGGCCACGCGGTGGCGATGACGGGTGACGGTGTGAACGACGCCATGGCGATCAAAGACGCCGACCTCGGCATCGCCATGGGCAACGCCACCCCCGCCACCCGCGCGGTGTCGCGGCTGGTGCTGCTCGACAGCCGGTTCGACCGCATGCCCGAGGTGCTGATGCTCGGGCGGCGGGTGATCGCGAACGTCGAGCGGGTGTCGAACCTCTTTCTGTCGAAGACCGTCTACGGCATCGTGCTGGCGCTGTTCACGGCGATCTTCGCGTGGGAGTTCCCCTTCCTGCCGCGGCAGCTGACCCTGGTGTCGGTGCTGGCGATCGGGGTGCCGTCGTTCTTCCTCGCCCTGGCGCCGAACAGGCGCCGTTACCGGGCCGGTGTGCTGCCGCGGGTGCTGAAGTTCTCGGTGCCGACCGGCCTCATCGGTGCGACGGCGTGCCTCACCGCCTACGCGCCGATGCGCGATCGTCTGCCGCAGGTCGAGGCGCGCAGCCTGGCCACCATCGCGCTGTTCATGGTGTCGCTCTGGATCGTCTCGGTGCTGGCCCGCCCGCTGTCGCGGCCCCGCGTCATCCTCGTCGCGTCGATGTGCGCCGCGTTCGTGCTCGCCTATCTGCTGCCGTTCGCGCAGAGCTTCTTCATGCTGCAGGTCGACTCGCTCGGCTGGCTCGCCTACGTGGTCGGCATCGGGCTGCTCGGGGCGGGCGGAATCGAGATCTACTACCGCTTCGCGAAACGGCACGGGCTCGTCGTCGATCGCGAGTGAGGGTGCTAAAGTTATCTTGACGTCGAGATACTTTGACGGCGGCGGCGCCCGGCTCAGGTAAGGGCAGCCTTGCTAGCCACGGGTACCCCGGCGCAAGAAGATTGACGTACCGAGCGAAGGAGAGACGTACGTGTCTGCAGTAAACAGCTTTGGGTCGAAAGACACCCTGAAGGTCGGCGACGAGTCATACGAAGTCTTCCGTCTCGACACCGTTCCGGGGTACGAGAAACTCCCGTTCAGCCTCAAGGTGCTGCTCGAGAACCTGCTTCGCACCGAAGACGGCGCGAACATCACGGCCGAGCACATCAAGGCCCTCGGCTCGTGGGTTCCCACGGCCGAGCCCGACACCGAGATCCAGTTCACCCCCGCCCGCGTGGTGATGCAGGACTTCACGGGCGTGCCCTGCATCGTCGACCTCGCAACGATGCGCGAAGCGGTCGGCACCCTCGGTGGCGACCCCACCAAGATCAACCCGCTGGCCCCCGCCGAGCTGGTCATCGACCACTCGGTCATCGCCGACCTGTTCGGCACCGAGAACGCCCTCGAGCGCAACGTCGACATCGAGTACGAGCGCAACGGCGAGCGGTACCAGTTCCTGCGCTGGGGCCAGACGGCCTTCGACGACTTCAAGGTCGTTCCGCCGGGAACCGGCATCGTGCACCAGGTGAACATCGAGTACCTGGCGCGCGTCATCTTCACCCGAGAGGTCGACGGTGTGCTGCGCGCCTACCCCGACACCTGCGTCGGCACCGACTCGCACACCACCATGGTCAACGGCCTGGGCGTGCTCGGCTGGGGCGTCGGCGGCATCGAGGCCGAGGCGGCCATGCTCGGCCAGCCCGTGTCGATGCTCATCCCGAAGGTCGTCGGGTTCAAGCTCTCGGGCTCCATTCCGCCCGGCGTGACCGCCACCGACGTGGTGCTCACCATCACGCAGATGGTGCGCAAGCACGGTGTCGTGGGCAAGTTCGTCGAGTTCTACGGCGAAGGCGTCACCGAGGTGCCGCTTGCGAACCGCGCCACCATCGGCAACATGAGCCCCGAGTTCGGCTCGACCGCGGCGATGTTCCCCATCGACGAGGTCACGCTCGACTACCTGCGCCTCACCGGTCGCAGCGACGAGCAGGTCGCGCTGGTGGAGGCCTACGCCAAGCTGCAGCACCTGTGGCACGACCCGGCCGTCGAGCCCGTGTTCAGCGAGTACCTCGAACTCGACCTGTCGACCGTCGTGCCGTCGATCGCCGGCCCGAAGCGTCCGCAAGACCGCGTCGAGCTGAGCCACGCCAAAGAGCAGTTCGAGCAAGACCTCAACGACTACGCCTCACAAGACCTGTCGCGGGTCGACGCGGCGATCGAGGGTTCGTTCCCGGCATCCGACCCCATCGGCTTTACGGCGCAAGACGAAGACCGTGCCCACGAGGTGTCGCACGCCCACGTCAGCCACGCCCCGGCCACCGTGTCGGCGCCCACGGCGGTCACCACGCCCGACGGCCTGAACTACACGATCGACCACGGCGCCGTCGCGGTCGCGGCGATCACCTCGTGCACCAACACGTCGAACCCGTCGGTGATGCTCGCCGCGGGACTCCTCGCCCGAAACGCCGTCAAGAAGGGCCTGACCTCGAAGCCCTGGGTCAAGACCACGCTCGCCCCCGGGTCGAAGGTCGTCACCGACTACTACCAGAAGGCGGGCCTCACGGGCGACCTCGAGGCACTCGGCTTCTACACGGTCGGCTACGGCTGCACCGTGTGCATCGGCAACACGGGCCCGCTCATCGAAGAGGTCACCGACGCGATCAACAAGAACGACCTCGCCGTGACCGCGGTGCTCTCGGGCAACCGCAACTTCGAGGGTCGCATCAGCCCCGACGTGAAGATGAACTACCTCGCATCTCCGCCGCTGGTCATCGCCTACGCACTGGCCGGGTCAATGAACTTCGACTTCGAGGCCGACGCCCTGGGTCAAGACACCGAGGGCAACGACGTCTTCCTGCGCGACATCTGGCCCGACGCGGCCGAAGTGCAGCAGACCATCGACAGCTCGATCAACACCGGAATGTTCACGCACGAGTACTCGAGCGTCTTCGACGGCGATGAGCGCTGGCGTTCGCTGCCCACCCCGACCGGCCCGACCTTCGAGTGGGATGCGGAATCGACGTACGTGCGCAAGCCCCCGTACTTCGACGGTATGACCATCGAGACCACGCCGGTGAGCGACATCACGGGTGCCCGGGTGCTGGCGAAGCTCGGCGACTCGGTGACGACCGACCACATCAGCCCCGCGGGCAACATCAAGGCCGACAGCCCGGCCGGAAAATACCTCTCCGGCCACGGCATCGACCGTAAAGACTACAACTCGTACGGCTCGCGCCGCGGCAACCACGAGGTGATGATTCGCGGCACGTTCGCGAACATCCGTCTGCGCAACCAGCTGCTCGACGGGGTCGAGGGCGGCTACACCCGCGACTTCACGCTTCCGGATGCCCCGCAGTCGTTCATCTACGACGCCAGCGAGAACTACCAGAGCCAGGGCATCCCGCTCGTGATCCTGGGCGGCAAGGAGTACGGCTCCGGCTCGTCGCGCGACTGGGCGGCCAAGGGCACCTCGCTGCTCGGCGTGAAGGCCGTCATCACCGAGAGCTTCGAGCGCATCCACCGCTCGAACCTGATCGGCATGGGCGTTCTGCCGCTGCAGTTCCCGGCCGGCCAGTCGGCCGACTCGCTCGGCCTCGACGGCACCGAGGTGTTCGACATCTCGGGCGTCGACGAGCTCAACGAGGGCCGCACGCCGAAGACCCTGCACGTCACCGCCACGCCGACCGACGACTCGCCCGCGGGCAGGCAGCCGATCGAGTTCGACGCCGTGCTGCGCATCGACACGCCCGGCGAGGCCGACTACTACCGCAACGGCGGCATCCTGCAGTACGTGCTGCGCTCGCTGGTGACCGCCGCGTAACCGTCATCGCCGCTTGAGTAGTGCCGCGCAGCGACACGTATCGAAACCCCCGCGCCGGAGGGTTTCGATACGGCCCGCTGCGCGTGCCTACTCAACCGGCGGGCGCGTGTCCAGCGCGCGGAACTTTTCAGTCCGGTCGAATAGACTCAAAAAATGAGCCTCCTCGAACAGATTTCTGGGCCCAGAGACCTCGATCGTCTGACGAACGAGCAGCTCATCGAACTCGCGGCAGAGATTCGCCGCTTCCTGATCGCCGAGGTGTCGAAGACCGGGGGGCATCTGGGGCCGAACCTCGGCGTCGTCGAGATGACCATCGCCATCCACCGGGTCTTCGACTCGCCGCACGACGCGATCGTCTTCGACACCGGGCACCAGTCGTACGTGCACAAGCTCCTGACGGGCCGCCAGGACTTCAGCCGCCTGCGCGAGCGCGGTGGGCTCGCCGGCTATCCGCAGCGCTCTGAGAGCCCGCACGACGTCGTCGAGAGCTCGCACGCGTCGAGCTCGCTGAGCTGGGCCGACGGCATCTCGCGCGCCTTCGTGATGACCGGCCAGGCCGACCGGCACGTCGTGGCCGTAGTGGGCGACGGCGCCCTGACCGGCGGCATGACGTGGGAAGCGCTGAACAACATCAGCGACGACAACGATCGCAACCTCGTCATCGTCGTCAACGACAACGGCCGCTCGTACGCGCCGACCATCGGCGGCATGGCCCGCTACCTCAACTCGGTGCGCACCGCCGCCGGGTATCGCGACCTGCACCACTCGAGCGAACGGCTGTTCGGCCACTTCGGTGCCGCCGGCCGCGCCGTCTACCGCGGCATCCGCGGCGGCACTCACGGCTTCCTCGCCCGCCTCACCAACAATGAGGCGCTCTACTCCAACCTCGACATCAAGTACATCGGCCCGGTCGACGCACACGACGTGCACGCCATGGAGCAGGCGCTGCACCAGGCGAAGGAGTACCGCCAGCCGGTGATCGTGCACGCCATCACCGAGAAGGGGCGGGGCTACGAGCCCGCCCGCGCCGACGTGGCCGACCAGTTCCACGCCGTGGGTCAGATCGATCCCGAGACGGGAGAGCCGATCGGCGGCGCCGACGGCGGCCCCTCGTGGACAGGAGTGTTCTCCGACGAGATCGCCGCCCTGGCCGCGAAGAACCCGAAGATCGTGGGCATCACCGCGGCCATGCTGCGCCCGACCGGCCTGCATAAGATGGCCGAACGCTTTCCGTCGCGGGTGCTCGACGTAGGCATCGCCGAGCAGCACGCCGTGACCAGCGCGGCCGGGCTGGCCTTCGGCGGCCTGCACCCCGTGGTCGCTCTGTACGCGACGTTCATCAACCGGGCATTCGACCAGGTGCTGATGGATGTCGGGCTGCACCGCGCCGGGGTGACCTTCGTGCTCGACCGCGCCGGTGTCACCGGCCCCGACGGCCCCAGTCACCACGGCATGTGGGATCTCGCCATCCTTCAGATCGTGCCCACCATCCGCCTCGCGGCACCGCGCGACGGCGCCCGGCTGCGCGAAGAGCTCGCCGAGGCCCTGGCCGTCGACGACGCTCCCACGGTCATCCGGTTCCCGAAGGGCGCCGTCGGCCCTGATATCGAGGCTGTGCGCCGCACCGACGACGGCGTGGATGTTCTGCGCGAAGCCGCACAGCACGATGTGCTGCTCGTCACCGTCGGCGCGTTCGCCTCGCTCGGGCTCGAGGTCGCCGAGCGGCTCGCCGCCCAGGGCATCGGAGCCACCGTCATCGACCCCCGCTGGGTCGTTCCGACGGCCGGCAGTCTGATCGACCTCGCAGCGAAGCACCGGCTCGTGGTGACGCTCGAAGACGGCATCCGCGTGGGCGGCATCGGCACGCGCATCCGTCAAGACCTGCGCGACGCCGGTGTCGACACCGCCGTCACCGAGCTCGGCCTGCCCGACCAGTTTCTCGACCACGCCAGCCGCTCGCAGATACTCGAAGACGCCGGCCTCACCCCGCAGCACATCGCGCGTGACGTAGTCGCCCAGGTGTTGGGCAGCAAGATCCCCATCGCGCGCCCGCTCAGCGAGTCGAGCGCCAGCGACGACGAGTCGCGCCAGCTCGGCTGACGCCAGCTCAGGCCCGGGTCGCCTCGATGCGGTACGAGAGGCCGATGGCGCCGCTGTCGAACTGCGTGGTGTCGGTGTGCACCAGGCGCAGGGGATCGACCGTGATCGGCAGCAGCGGCTTTCCGCTGCCCAGCACGATCGGCATGATGCTCACGAGCAGCTCGTCGAGCAGGCCCCGTTCGGCGAACTGAGCGGCCACGTTTCCGCCGCCGACGATCCACACGTTCTTGCCGCCCGCGGCCGCCAGCGCACGCAGAGCGACGGCCTCGATGCTCTCCTGGCTGAACAGGATGTTCGCACCCTCGGCCGTCGGCAGCTCGCGGCTGGTCAGCACCCAGATCGGCATGTCGCCGTAGGGCCACGCCTGCAGCTCTTCGTCGAGAATGAACTGGTACGTCGCCGAGCCCATCACGAGCGCGCCCACCTCGGTCAGGAAGGCGTTGTAGTGCGCTTCATAGGCCTCGAATCCGAACTGCAGCAGCCAGTCGATCTTGTCATCGGAGTCGGCGATGAAGCCGTCGAGCGTCGAGGCAACGTAGTACTGGGTCTTGGCCATGCACCCACACTATTGCGCTGGTGCAGTAGCGGGCCACGACGTGGCCCGCGTATCGAAACCCTGGCGCTCGGCTGGTTTCGATACGCCCGGCACGGCCGGGCTACTCGACCGGCGATCTAGGCGACGCCCGTGACGCGGGGGTGGTGGAAGGTGTCGCCGAACACGCGTTCGGAGGCGCCGACCCGGTCGAGGTAGGGCGTTGCGCCACCCATCTGGAACGGCCATCCGGCGCCCAGAATCAGGCAGAGGTCGATGTCTTCTGCGGCGTGCACCACATCGTCTTCGAGCATGCGGTGGATCTCGTCGGCCAGGCCGTCTTCGACGCGCCGCAGAATCTGCTCACCTGTCATCGGCGTTGTGCCACCGGCGACGATCGCCACAGCCGTCTTGTCGAAGCCCTTGATCTTGCCCTTGGCGTCGCGGTCGAAGATCTTGCCGTGCTCGGCGAGCTTGTGCAGGTTCTCGCTCTCGAAGAAGCGGTCGGGAAAGGCGGCGTGATGGGTGTCGAGCACGTGCGCGCCCACCTTGAGCCCGACGAGTTCGAGCAGCTCGAACGACGTCATCGGCAGCCCGAACGGCGCCAGCGCCGTGTTGACCACCTCGAACGGCGTGCCGGTGTCGACCGCGTGCATGGCCTCGCCCAGCAGCTTGGCCAGGATGCGGTTGACCACGAAACCAGGGGTGTCGCGGGTGATCACGGCGTTCTTGCGCAGCTTGGCTGCCGTGACCATCGCGGTCGACAGCGTGGCCTCGTCGGTCTGCGGCGTGTTGACCACTTCGATCAGCGGCATCACGGCCACCGGGTTGAAGAAGTGGAAGCCGACGACCCGCTCGGGATGCTTCAGCTTCGAGGCGATCTGCTCGACCGAGAGCGACGAGGTGTTCGTGGCGAGCACTGCAGTCTCAGAGATGTACTGCTCGACGTCGGCGAAGACATCCTGCTTCACGCTCAGCTCTTCGAAGACGGCCTCGATCACCCAGTCGGCGTCGGCGAAGTCGGCCTTGTTCGTCGTGCCCGTGATGAGCGCGTTGAGCTTGTTCGACTCGTCGGGCGAGATGCGGCCCTTCGACAGCAGCGTGGCGATCTCGCCGCGGATGTAGTCGAGCCCCTTGTCGACGCGGCCCTGGTCGAGGTCGGTGATGACCACGGGCACCTGCAGGCGCCGTACGAACAGCAGGGCGAACTGTGAAGCCATGAGGCCCGCACCGATCACACCCACCTTCGTGACCGGCTTCGCGATCTTCTTGTCGGGTGCTCCCGCCGGCCGCTTGGCCCGCTTCTGCACGAGATCGAAGGCGTAGATGGATGCCCGGAACTGGTCGCCCGCGACGAGGTCGGCCAGCGCCTCGTCTTCACGCGCGAACCCCTCCTCCTTCGTGCCCGACTTCGCCGCACGAAGCAGCTCGAGGGCGGCGTAGGGAGATTTCGCGACCGTGCCGATGCGGCTCTCGAGCGTCTTGCGTGCGATGCCGATCGCGGCATCCCACTTCACCATGCGCTCGATCTTGCCGGGCACGTTCGGGCGCTTGACGGTGATCGAGCCGCCCAGAACTCCGTCGGCCCAGAGCAGCGACTCCTCGAGGAAGTTCGCGGGGCTGAAGATCGCATCGGCGATGCCCAGCTCGAACGCTTCGTTCGCCTTCAGTGTGCGGTTGTTCTTCAGCGGATTCGAGATGATGACGTTGAGCGCGTTCTCGATGCCGATCAGGTTCGGCAGCAGGTACGCGCCGCCCCAGCCGGGGATGATGCCGAGGAACACCTCGGGAAACGCCACGGCCGGAGCCGACGCATCGATGGTGCGGTAGTCGGCCGCCAGCGTGATCTCGACGCCACCGCCGAGCGCGAGCCCGTTGATGAAGGCGAACGACGGCACGCCGGTCTCGCCGAGCTTCGAGAGCGTGTAGTGGCCGAGCTGGGCCATCTGCAGCGCCATGGCGCGAGACGAGACGTCGCCGACCTTGCTCAGGTCGGCACCGGCGGCGAGGATGAACGGCTTGCCGGTCACGGCCACCGCGTCGATCTCACCGGCCGCGGCACGGTTCTTCAGAGCATCCATCGTCTCGCCGTACTCGACGAGCGTGAGCGGACCCAGCGTGTTCGGGCGGGTGTGGTCGCGGCCATTGTCGAGCGTGACGAGGGCGAGCGTCTTGCCGCTCGCAAGCTTCACGTCGCGAACGTAGGAGTGGGTGACGACTTCGTCGGCCGAGAAGGCGAGCAGCTCGGAGAAGTCGATGTCAGCGTAGGTGGTTGGCACAGTGTTCGTCATGGTGTCTGGTCCTGCCTCAGCGGCGGGCCCTCTTCGCCTTCCGGTCGTAGTTCGGGTTCTCCCAGATCACGGTGCCGCCCTGGCCGAGGCCCACGCACATGGCGGTGAGGCCGTACTGCACCTCGGGGTGCTCGGCGAACTGCGCCGCGAGCTGGTTCATCAGGCGCACGCCCGACGAGGCGAGCGGGTGGCCGATGGCGATGGCGCCGCCATACTCGTTGACCCGGGGGTCGTCGTCGTCGATGCCGAAGTGGTCGAGAAACGAGAGCACCTGAACGGCGAAGGCCTCGTTCAGCTCGAACAGGCCGATGTCGGTGATCGACAGGCCGGCCTTATTCAGGGCCTTCTCGGTCGACGGCACCGGGCCGATGCCCATGATCTCGGGCTCGACGCCGGCGAAGGCGAAGCTCACCATGGTCATCTTCGGGGCCAGGCCGAGCTCTTTGGCGACGTCGCCGCTTGCGAGCAGGGCGGCGGTCGCGCCGTCGTTGAGCCCCGACGAGTTGCCGGCGGTGACGCGGCCGTGCGGCCGGAACGGGGTGCGCAGCGTGGCGAGCCCCTCCATCGTGGTCTCGGGGCGCGGAGCCTCGTCGATGGTGGCCAGGCCCCAGCCGTTCTCACTGCGCGTCGCGACCGGAATCAGGTCGGGCTGGATCTTGCCGGCGGCGTAGGCCGCGGCGACCTTCTGCTGCGACCGCAGCGCGTAGTGGTCTGAGCGCTCTTTCGTCAGCTGCGGAAAGCGGTCGTGGATGCGCTCGGCCGTGTTACCCATGTTCAGCGCCTCGGCGTCGACCAACCGCTCCGAGACGAACCGCGGGTTCGGATCGGCGCCAGCCCCCATCGGGTGGTGGCCCATGTGCTCGACACCGCCCGCGATGACGAGGTCGTACGCGCCGAAGGCGATACCGCTGCCGGTGGTGGTGACGGCGGTCATCGCGCCGGCGCACATGCGGTCGATGGCGAAGCCGGGCACCGACTTCGGCAGCCCGGCGAGCAGAGCCGCGGTACGGCCGATGGTGAGACCCTGGTCGCCCGTCTGGGTGGTGGCGGCGATGGCCACCTCGTCGATGCGGTCTTTCGGCACGTTCGGGTTGCGCTCGAGCAGGCCGAGCATCGCCTTGACGACCAGGTCGTCGGCGCGGGTCTGCCAGTACATTCCCTTTTCGCCCGCACGCCCGAACGGGGTGCGAACGCCATCTACGAATACGACTTCAGCTTTTTCGGCCACTGTGCCTCATACCTCCCGGGGTAAGTTCGGTACGATCCTAGGCACGCCCCGAAACCCCCCGAAATCGTTTGATTCTTCCTACGATTCGTCTTCGGCGGCGTCGAGGAGCTTTTGGTGGGCTTCTACAAAGGCTTGGGCGATCGGCTGTGCGGTTAGCTCAATCTGCCACGGCCGCGCCCCGAGCCCCTGCAGGGCCGCGGCGATCGATTCTGCGCTGAGCTGCGGCGGGGGAGTCCACGCCACCCGGCGCAGCAGGTCGGGCGTGAGCAGGTTCTCGAGCGGAATCAGCTGCTCTTCGCTCAGTGCCAGCAGCGCCTGCCGTGCAGCCTTCAGCCGGGCATCCGCCTCAGGGTTGCGGTCGCCCCACGCGCGCGGCGGGGGCAGCGTGTCGGTCGCGCGGGTCAGCTGCGGCGGGCTGGTGGATGCCCGGCCGGCCTCGATGGCATTCCACCACCGGTCGAGTTCAGACCGTGACGCCCGCCCCGTGAAGTCGCGCATGGCGGCGAGATCGCGCTTCGAGGCCGGCAGCGCGCGTGCGGCCGCCGTCAGCGACAGGTCGGGCACCAGTCGGCCGGGCGCGATGTCGGTCGCGCGGGCCAGCTCGTCTCGGGCGAACCACAGCTCGCGTGCGACCGAGAGGCTCTTCGCTCCGCGCAGCGAATGCACGCCGGTGAGGCGGCGCCACGGATCGGCGAGTGGCGGCTTGCCCTCTTTGACGAGCGTGGCCTGAAACTCCTGCTTCGCGATCTCGGTCTTACCCTGCTCGGCGAGCAGCTTCTCCATCGCGTCGCGCAGGTCGACCAGCAGCTCCACATCGAGCGCTGCGTATTCGAGCCACGAGGCCGGCAGGGGCCTGGTCGACCAGTCGGCCGCCGAGTGTTCCTTGGCCAGATGGATGCCCAGCAGCTCTTCGACCACGGTGCCGAGCCCGACGCGGGGCATGCCCAGCAGCCGCGCGCCCAGCTCGGTGTCGAAGATGCGGGTCGGCGCGAGCCCCACCTCGCGCAGGCAGGCCAGGTCTTGGCTGGCGGCGTGCAGCACCCACTCCTCGCCCGAGATCGCCTTCGAGAGCTCGGTGAACGCCCCGATCGGCGGCGGGTCGAACAGAAAGGTGCCGGCGCCGCGGCGGTACAGCTGAATCAGGTAGGCCCGCTGCGAGTAGCGGAATCCGGATGCCCGCTCGGCGTCGATCGCGATCGGCCCCGTTCCGCCCGAGATCTGCCGCACAGCCTCGAGGTAGGCGTCGTGCGTGTCGATGACGACCCGCGGCGCCGCGCCCTTCGCGGGCAGCGCATCAGTCACGGGCAGTGCGTTTCGTCGACAGCAGGCTGACCCCCTCGGCCACCGGCGGCAGGCCGGCGAGCATGCAGAGCAGTTCTCCCCACCCCTCGACGTGCGACTTCACGTCAGCGTCTCCCGGGCTCCATGACGCGCGCAGCTCGATCTGGGCACCGTCGCCCTGCTTGGCGAGCTCACCGAAACCTGACGAGATGATCTTTGTTGCTGTACCCGAAGCATGTGAATAGTTTGCCCCCTGAGCGTCGAGAGCATCAATCAGCCACGACCAGGTGACCTCGGCGAGAAACGGGTCGAGCCCGATCTCGGTCTCGAGCGGCGCCTGAACGAAGCAGACCACGCGGAACGGACCACCCCAGGCCTGCGGCTCTTCGGGGTCGTAGAGCAGAATGAAGCGCCCCGTGCCGAGGTCTGAATCGGAGCCGTGCCGCAGCGGCGTGACGTCGGCGCTGAGGGCGATGGAGTACGGCGCCAGGTTGGCGGGGGAGGCGATCTCGCTCACCACGAGCTCGGGCCGGGTCGTCGCCTTTCGGAGCGAACCCAGCGCCGCGGCGAAGGCCGCAGGCAACGCTGGGCTGAAGGGGGAATCAGACACGTCGCCAGACTAGGGTTTTTTTGTGTGTCTGCTGGGAAGGCACGCCGTTTCGCCCCCGTGGTACCGCGCTGTGGAGCGATTGGCAGCGAATCGCTTCGAAAGATGTGCAAAAGTGTGGCCATGACGAACCGCAGCCAGCTCGACACAGAACATCTGAAGCGCGAGGTCGTCGCCCCCTGGGTGATCTCGGCCATCGTGGTCGGCGGTGTCGCTGCCGCCGCCACTGCGACCGCCGCTTTCGTCACGGCGAAGTTCTCACGCTCGGTCGTGATTCCCACCGACTCGGCCACCGAGAACCTGCGGGTCTACGGCGTCGACCTCGACGCCGGCACCGTGACGCTCGGCATCTCGGCCGACTCGCTGGTGGCCGGCCGGTACAGCCTGTGGTTCGCCAACGGCACCGGGCACGCCCGCATCGGCGGCATCCGGTCGGTCGCCGACGGCCGTGTCGTGCGAACGCTCGAGAGCGTCGACTACGGCGAGCTGCAGGATGCCCGCTGGTGCCGGCTCGGCAGCTGGTACTACCTCGACCCCCGCGAACTCGGGCTCGACGTGCACGATGTCGAGGTCGAGACAGAGCTGGGCCCGGCCCCGGCCTGGCTCGTTCCGGCCGAGCCGCGGGCTACGAGCGCCGATGAGGCCGGCAGCGCCGGCGCCGGTGCCGAAGCCGGTGCCGGTGCCGGTGCCGCCGCAGAGTCCGAGGGCACCACGCCCGCCTCGCGCTGGGCGATCCTGGTGCACGGCAGGGGAGTGCGGCGGGCCGAGACCATCCGCGCGCTGCCGCTGTTCCACGAACTCGGCTACACGACGCTGCAGGTCTCGTACCGCAACGACGGCGAGGCGCCGCCGAGCGCCGACGGCCGCTACGCCCTCGGCGACACCGAGTGGCACGACGTCGACGCGGCGATGACCTTCGCCGTCGAGCACGGCGCGACCGACATCGTTCTGATGGGCTGGTCGATGGGCGGCGCCACGGTGCTGCAGGCGGCCACCCGCTCGGCCAGCAGGCAGTACCTGCGCGCCGTCGTGCTCGATTCGCCGGTGGTGGCGTGGAGTGACACCATCGTCTTCCAGGGCCACCTGAACCATCTGCCCACGTCGATCTCGAAGGCGGTGATGGCCACGATCGGGTCCGAGGTGGGCCGGCCGATCACGGGCCAGTCGCAGCCGATCGACTTCAAACGGCTCGACTTCGTGGCGCGGGCGTCGGAGGTGAGCTGGCCCGTGCTTATCCTGCACAGCGACGACGACGGCTTCGTGCCGTCGACCGCGTCGCGCCGGCTGGCCGAGGCCCGCCCCGACCTCGTGACGCTGGTGCCGTTCTCGGTGGCGAAGCACGTTCGCCTCTGGAACTACGACCCCGAGAAGTACACCACGAGCATCCGCAGCTGGCTCGTCAAGAACGCTGGTTGAGTAGCGGGCCGCAGGCACGCGTATCGAAGCCACCCCATGCGGAAGGGTTTCGATACGCGACGCAGCGCGTCGCTACTCAACCAGCGAACTCGCGAAGAACGCTGGTTGAGTAGCGG
>NZ_JAZHPE010000034.1:0-49441 GCF_036553535.1 Subtercola sp. YIM 133946 | reverse complement strand
GACGTGTGCAGGTTTCGATACG
Source organism: Subtercola sp. YIM 133946 (assembly GCF_036553535.1). NCBI lineage: Bacteria > Bacillati > Actinomycetota > Actinomycetes > Micrococcales > Microbacteriaceae > Subtercola > Subtercola sp. YIM 133946. Next base: position 49,419 of record NZ_JAZHPE010000034.1, on the reverse strand, counting down.
CGCTGCGCGCTACTCAACCGGCGGCGCGGCGGCGGGGGCGCTGGTTGAGTAGCGGCGCGGAGCGTCGCGTATCGAAACCCCGACGTGTGCAGGTTTCGATACGCGCTGCGCGCTACTCAACCGGCGTAGCGACGCGAAGCGCCGCGTACCGCAACCCCCGCGCCCGTCAGTGCTGCAGCGAGATCGACTCTGTTGCGGGGGCCGACGTGTACATGCGGTCGATCGTGTCGGCGTAGTCCTTCACGATCACGGCGCGCTTGATGGTGAGCTTCGGCGTGAGGTGGCCCGACTCCTCGGTGAGGTCGACCGGCAGCACCACGAACTTGCGAATCGACTCGGCGCGCGAGACCAGCTTGTTCGCGGCATCCACCGCCTTCTGAATCTCGGCGAGCACGGCCGGGTTCTGTGACGCCTCGTCGAGCGTGAGGTCTGACTTCTGGCCGTTGTTGCCGAGCCACACCGGCAGCATCTCGGTGTCGAGCGTGACCAGCGCCGAGATGAACGGCTTCTGATCACCTACCACGATCACCTGGCCCACCAGCGGGTTCGCGCGAATGGGGTCTTCGAGCACGGCGGGCGCCACGTTCTTGCCGCCGGCCGTCACGATGATCTCCTTCTTGCGGCCGGTGATGGTCAGGAAGCCGTCGGCGTCGAGCGACCCCAGGTCGCCCGTCTTGAACCACTCGCCGTCCATCGCCTCGGCGGTAGCCTTCTCGTTGTTCCAGTACCCGGCGAACACGTTGACGCCCGACACCTGGATCTCGCCGTCGTCGGCGATGCGGATGCCCACCCCGGGCAGCGGCGGACCGACGGTGTCGATCTTGAACTGGTCGACGAGGTTCACCGTGGCCGGCGCCGTGGTCTCGGTGAGCCCGTAGCCCTCGAGAATCGTGATGCCGAGGCTGCGGTAGAAGTGCCCCAGGCGGTGTCCGAGCGGGGCCGAGCCCGACACGGCGTACTTCGTGCGCCCGCCCAGCGCGGCCCGCAGCTTCGAGTAGACCAGGCGGTCGTACAGCGCGAACTTGAGCTTCAGGCCGAGCGGCGTGTGCCCGGCATCCAGTGACTCGGAGTGCGCGATCGCCACAGCGGCCGCCGCCCGGAAGATCTTGCCGCGGCCGTCGCCCTCGGCCTTCTGCTCACTCGAGTTGTAGACCTTCTCGAACACGCGCGGCACCGCCAGCAGAAAGGTCGGCCGAAACGAGCCGAGGGCCGGCAGCAGCTGCTTCGTGTCGGCCTGGTGCCCCACCTTGACTCCCGCGTGCACGCAGATGATGGCGATGAACCGGGCGAACACATGGGCGGTCGTGATGAAGAGCAGAGTGGATGCGCCCGGGTGCACCACGTCGCTGAGCTTCACCGCGGCATTGCGTGAGAGCTCCACGAAGTTCGAGTGCGTCAGGATGCAGCCCTTCGGCTTGCCCATCGTGCCCGACGTGTAGATGAGCGTGGCGAGGTCGGTGCCCTTGGCGAGCGTGCGACGGCGTTCGACCTCGTCGTCTGTGACCGCCACGCCGCCGGCCACCAGTTTGTTCAGATCGCCGAGGTCGATCTGCCACACTTTCTCGATGAGCGGGAGGTCGGGGTGCACCTCGTCGAAGCGCGCGAAGTGGTCGGGAGTCTCGAGAATCACGGCGGTCGCCTGCGAGTCGCTGAGACTCCACTGCACCTGCGACGGCGAGGAGGTCTCGTAGACGGGCACGAGAACGGCACCGGCGAACCAGGTGGCGAAGTCGATCAGGGTCCACTCGTAGCGGGTGCGGCACATCAGGCCGATCTTGTCGCCGGGCTCGATGCCGGCGGCGATCAGGCCCTTCGCCAGGGCGCGCACTTCGGCCAGGAACTCGGCGGCGGTCACGTCGTTCCAGCCGCCGTCTTTCGCCGGCAGAGCGAACAGCGGCTCGTTCGGGGCGAGCTCGACGCGCTTGATGAGCAGATCGGTCGTATTTGCCTCGGGATCGGCCTCTACAACCGCAGGGGCGACGAACATGTCCACGGCAACTCCTTCGATTACGTGCCGCCAAGTCTACCCGGGCCGGTGTTGAGGCTCTCTCGGCGCGTGCATTCCCAATCAGATTCGACGCCGGGCCGCGGGTGCGTAATGATGAACTGTGCAAGCCATCGGAATCGACATTGGCGGAACCAAAATCGCGGGCGCGCTCGTCGACGAGCTGGGCAACATTCTGCGCTCAGATCGCCAGCCGACGTCGGCCAGCAATCCGCAGCTCATCGAAGACGCGGTCGTCGCCATGGTCGAGCGACTCTCTGAGGGCACCGAGGTCACGGCCGTCGGCGTCGCCGCCGCGGGCTTCATCGACGCATCGCAGTCGATCGTCTACTACGCCCCCAACATCAACTGGCGCAACGAGCCGTTTCGCGAGAAGCTCGAGCAGCGCCTGCACAAACACATCATCATCGAGAACGACGCGAACGCGGCGGGCTGGGCCGAATTCCGGTTCGGAGCGGGGCGGCTGGTCAGCGACATGGTGATCCTGACGATCGGAACGGGCGTCGGCGGCGCGATCGTGTCGGGCGACAAGCTCTTCCGCGGCGGCTTCGGGGCGGCCGCCGAACTCGGCCACATGCGCGTCGTGCCCGACGGCCTGCCCTGCGGCTGCGGGGCGAGGGGATGCATCGAGCAGTACGGTTCGGGCCGGGCCCTGTTGCGCACCGCCAACGAGCTCGCCGATGCGGGCGGAATCGGCATCGGCCTGGCCGAGGTTCGTGGCCGCGTCGGAACGCTCACCGGGCTCGACGTCAGCGACCTCATCCAGGCCGGCGATCCCGGCGCACTGCTCGCCCTGCGCACGCTCGGCCACTGGCTCGGCCAGGCGGCCGCCAGCCTCGGGGCGGTGCTCGACCCGCAGCTGTTCGTGATCGGCGGGGGAGTGGCGCAGGCCGGCGACCTGCTGCTCGACCCCATCAGGGCCGCGTACCTCGACGTGCTGCCCGCCCGCGGGTTCCACCCCGAACCCGAGTTCCGCATCGCCGAGCTGGTCAACGATGCGGGAGTGGTCGGTGCCGCCGACCTTGCACGCATCTATGCAGAGTCGGTCTAGGGCGGCCGCGGGTACTCGTGCGGCGCGGGTTTCGATACGCGGCGCGCTGCGCGCCCCGCTACTCAACCGGCGCTGGTTGAGTAGCGTCGCGCAGCGGCGCGTATCGAAACCGGCCCTCTGCCGTACCCAGTACAATCGACTTCACTGCAGAAAGACGACGATGTTTTATTGGTTCATGAAATACCTGGTCGCGGGGCCGATCGTAAAAACCCTGTTCCGGCCGTGGGTTCGTGGCGCCGAAAACATCCCGAAGGCGGGTGGCGCCATTCTGGCCAGCAATCACCTGTCGTTCGCCGACTCGGTCTTCCTCCCTCTGATGATGCACCGCCGCATCGCCTTTCTGGCCAAGAGCGAGTACTTCACAGGCAAGGGCATCAAGGGTGCCCTGGTTCGGCTGTTCTTCACCGCGACCGGCCAGCTGCCCATCGACCGTTCGGGCGGCAAGGCCTCTGAGGCATCGCTGAACACGGGGCTCGAGGTGCTCGGCAAGGGCGACCTGCTCGGCATCTACCCCGAGGGCACGCGCAGCCCCGACGCGAAGCTGTACCGGGGTCGCACGGGCATCGCACGCATGGCGCTCGAGGCGGGGGTGCCGATCATCCCCGTCGCCATGATCGACACCGACAAGGTGATGAGCGTCGGGCAGCCGATCAGAATCCGCCGGGTTGGCATCGTCTTCGGCGAGCCGCTAGATTTCTCTAGGTTCGAGGGCATGGAGTCTGACCGGTACGTGCTGCGGTCGATCACCGATGAGATCATGTATGAGCTGCATCGCATCAGTGGTCAGGAATACTCCGATGTCTATGCGACTTCGGTCAAAGAGAAGCGCGCGCCCGTCGCTCGCTGACGACCGCTTCGAACCCGCACGACCAGAACCCACCCATCAGAACCCGACGAAAAAGTGTTGCTGTGATAGATCTATCCGAACGTGTCATCGAGGCCGAGCCTAGTGTGATCGACGGTCTGGACTATTGGCGCACTCTGGTGGCCAAGCAGCAGCCGCAGTGGCCCGACCGCTCAGCGGTCGAGGCGGCCTCGGCGCAGCTCTCTGTGCTGCCACCCCTCGTCTTCGCCGGCGAGGTCGACACCCTTCGCTCGCGCCTGGCCGACGCCGCCTCGGGCCACGCCTTCCTGCTGCAGGGCGGCGACTGCGCCGAGACCTTCGCCGGAGCCACCGCCGACCAGATTCGCAACCGCATCAAGACGGTGCTGCAGATGGCCGTCGTGCTGACCTACGGCGCCTCGATGCCCGTCATCAAGATGGGCCGCATGGCCGGGCAGTTCGCCAAGCCCCGGTCGAGCGACACCGAGACGCGCAACGGCGTCACGCTGCCCGCGTACCGCGGCGACATCGTGAACGGCTACGACTTCACGCCCGAGTCGCGTGCAGCCGATCCTGCGCGACTGGTCGCCGGCTACCACACCTCAGCGTCGACGCTGAACCTCATCCGTGCCTTCACGCAGGGCGGGTTCGCCGACCTGCGCGAGGTGCACCAGTGGAACAAGGGCTTCACGTCGAACCCGGCCAACGCGCGTTACGAAGACCTAGCCCGCGAGATCGACCGGGCCATCCGGTTCATGATCGCCTGCGGCGCCGACTTCGAGGCGTTGAAGCGCACCGAGTTCTACACCGCGCACGAAGCGCTGCTGTTCGACTACGAACGCCCGATGACCCGCATCGACTCACGCACCGGTACGCCGTACAACACGTCGAGCCACTTCCAGTGGATCGGCGAGCGCACGCGTGACCTCGACGGCGCACACGTCGACTTCCTATCGCGGGTGCGCAACCCCATCGGCGTGAAGCTCGGCCCGTCGACCAGCGGTGACGACATGCTGCGGCTCATCGACAAGCTCGACCCGAATCGTGAGCCCGGCCGGCTGACCTTCATCACGCGGATGGGTGCGGGCAAGATCCGGGATGCCCTGCCACCCCTGCTCGAGGCGATCAAGTCGAGCGACGCCACTCCGCTCTGGGTCACCGACCCGATGCACGGCAACGGACTCACCACGCCGAACGGCTACAAGACCCGTCGTTTCGACGACGTGGTCGACGAGGTCAAGGGCTTCTTCGAGGCTCATCGGGCGGCGGGAACGCATCCGGGCGGCATTCACGTCGAGCTCACCGGCGACGACGTCACCGAGTGCCTCGGCGGTTCGGAGCACATCGACGAGCACACCCTCGAGACCCGCTACGAGTCGCTCTGCGACCCGCGCCTCAACCATATGCAGTCGCTTGAGCTGGCCTTCCTGGTCGCCGAAGAACTGCGCAACGCCCGCCTCTGAGCCGGGTCAGAAGCCGGCGAAGCTGACGGCGACCTTGGTGCCGCCGGGGGCGCGGGTGCCGGGCGCCGGGTCGGTGCCGCTGACGCTGAACGCGTCGGGCGCCAGGTCGGCGAGCTGGTTGTAGGCGAGGGTGAATCCTGCCGCCTGCAACGCGGCCTTCGCCTTGCTCCACGACTGGCCCGACACGTCGGGAACGGTGGGCTCCGGGCCCTTCGACACCTGCAGTGTGATGGTCGCGCCGGTCAGCACGGGGTCGGCCGGCACGGCGTGCGAGATGACGTCGCCCGACGCGACCGAGTCGCTGTAGTCGGTCGAACTCACGCTCGACACCAGTCCGACCGCCACGAGGGCGGCGTTCGCGTCATCGGCCGACATTCCGTCGACGTTGGGCACGGCGCCCAGCGACACGAGAAAGTGCACCGGCTGCTGGTCGCCGTAGGTGGCGCCGAGCGGCTGGTTGTCGGCTCCGAACGCCGTGATCACGACGCCCTGGGCCACGTCTGACGAGAACTGGGTCGAGCCCGGCGCCACGGTGAACTGGGCGGTGGTCGCGGCCGCGTTCGCGTCGGCCTCCGACAACCCGGCGAAGGTGGGTACGGGCAGCTGGGCCGGCCCGATCGAGGTGACGATGGCCACGCTCGACCCGTTGAGAACGGATGACCCGCCGGCCGGGTCGGTGTCGATGACCGCACCCGGCGGCACGGTGGGCGAGTTCGCCGTGGCCGAGGTCGTGGTGAGGCCGAGCGCCGTGAGCTGGGCGGCGACCGCAGCCGGATCGGCCCCCGCCGCAACCGCCGGAAGAGTCACCTGGCCGCCGGGGCCCGAGCTGAAGTACCAGCCGGTTCCGCCGCCCGCGGCGACCAGCACCAGAACGAGGGCGACGATCCACCAGCCGCGCTTGCGCCGGCGCCGGCCACGGGCGGCCAGGGTGTCGACCGCGGTCGTCGGCCGGGGCAGAGACGGTGCTGCGGTCGTGGTGTAGCCGCTGGCCGTCGACAGCCCGGCGGAGCGCGCCCGCTCGGCCGGGGGAGCCTCGATCACCGAGGCGGCGGCGAAGCCCGCAGGCGCGGGAACGGCAGGGGCGGCCGCAGCCGCAAAAACAGCAGGGGCGGCCGCAGGGGCACTCCCGGCGAATGCCGTCGCGCCCGCGGTACCCGCGGCACCCGCGGCGCCACCGGCGACAGCGCCGCCGACGATACCGGCGACAGCACCGGCGCGGCCGAACCGGCGCGGCTTCTTCGGCCGCAGCACGACGGTCTCGGCGTTCACCAGTTCGGTGTCGAAGCCGTCACCCAGGTCATCCGTCGTCGACCGGGCAGACTCGGCGATGGCCGCACCGCCGGCAACCGCACCGCCGGCAACCGCACCGCCGCCACCCGCACCGCCCACACCGGAGACACGGCCGGTCGCCCCGAGCCGGGGCAGCACCGAGGTGCGCAGCAGTGCTGCGGGCGCCGCTACGGATGCCGCCTCTGCCGTCTCGGTCTCGAGCAGCTCTTCGAGCAGCACCCGCGCGTCGTGCGGGCGCTCGTCGGGGTTGCGCGAGGTGGCCCAGATGACGAGCGCGTCGACCTCGGGCGAGATCTGCGGGTTCTTCAGGCTCGGCGCGGGCACCGTCTCGTTGGCGTGCTGGAAGGCGATCTGCATCGGCTGCTCGCCGCGGTAGGGCTGCTCGCCGACGAGCATCTCGTACATCATGATTCCCGAGGCGTAGATGTCGCTGCGGGCATCGGCCACGCCGCGCGTGAGCAGCTCGGGCGAGAGGTAGGCGATCGTGCCGAGCAGCGCCTTGCCGGTGGCCGTGTTCGCGGTGGCCGCCCGGGCGAGGCCGAAGTCGCCGATCTTGATGCGGCCGTCGTCGGCCAGCAGAACGTTCTCGGGTTTCACGTCGCGATGCACGATGCCCGCCTTGTGCGCGGCGGCGAGGCCGCCGAGCACCGCCTCCATGATGTCGAGCGTCTGCTCGGTGGTGAGGCGGCCGTAGTCTTTCAGCAGGTCGCGCAGCGTCATGCCGGGCAGGTACTCCATGACGAGGTAGGCGGTCTCGCCCTCCTGGCCCTGGTCGAACACGCTGACCACGTTCGGGTGCGAGAGCCGGGCCGCCGAGCGGGCCTCCTGCACGAAGCGGTCGCGAAACGCCTCGTCGTCGGCGAGGTGGCCGTGCATGATCTTGATGGCCACGCGCCGGTCGAGCCGCAGATCGTTGGCGACGTACACGGTGGCCATGCCGCCCCGGGCGATGCGTGACACGACCTGGTATCGGCCGTCGACGAGACGGTCGAGCATGGGGTCGGTGGGCGCGCTGGTCACGCCCGTAGTCTAAAAGGCGAACTCTCTCAATCCCTGTATCGACACCGTACGATCGCACAGCGCTACCGAATCGAGACCCGCGGTCGCCCGTGCATTGTCGCACCGCGGGCCGGAATCGTCTCGGGGTATGACCGACCCGGCTCAGCATGGCAGTCTTGTGGTGTGAGTGACACAACATCTGCCAGAACCTGGCTGACCATTCCCGATCTGTCTGACCGGCTGGGCATCACGCCCGGCAAGGTGCGCAAGCTGATCGAAGACCGCTCGCTCGTGGCAGTGCGGCGCGACGGCGTGTTGTCTGTTCCCGACGTCTTTCTCGCGGGCGACCAGCCCCTCAGCGAACTGAAGGGCACGATCATCCTGCTCGGCGACATCGGCTTCTCCGACGACGAGATCATGCAGTGGCTGCTCGAACCCGAGTCGTCGCTCGACGCGGCGCCCATCGACGCGCTGCTCGCCGGGCGCAAGGCCGAGGTGCGGCGGATCGCCCAGGCGCTGCTCTGATCTCATTGCTTCGCCCGCACCCGGCGGGCGAACGCGTTCGTCTCAAGTCTTATTGCTTCGTCTGCCCCGGCGGGCGAACGCGTTCGTCTCAAGGCCGGCCCGAGCGCAGTGCTCGATTCGCCGCCGGCGGCCGAACGCTCAGGCGTCGCGCTGGGTGATGCGGGTGGCCAGGGCGGCCAGCTGCAGTTTCGCCGGCTCGGCGAGCGGCGCCACCGACAGCGCGTGCAGCGCATCGTCGGAGTGCTGGGCGATCAGCTGCTCGACCCGGTCGGCCGCGCCACTGTCTGAGATGGTGGCCTGCAGCATCGAGATCTGCTCGGGCCCGAGCCCGGGGTCGCCGAGCAGCTCGTCGAAGAGCCGCTTGGCTCCGGGCGAGAGCGTCTGCCGGGTGAGCGCCACGAGAACGGTGCGCTTGCCCTCGCGCAGGTCGTCGCCAGAGGGTTTGCCGGTCTTCTGCGCATCGCCGAACACGCCCAGCAGGTCATCCCGCAACTGGAAGGCGATGCCGAGCGGCAGCCCGAAGGCCCGCAGCGAGTCGACGGCGGCATCGGTCGCCCCGTGCAGCCGGGCGCCGAGCACGAGGGGAGCCTCGACGCTGTACTTCGCCGACTTGTAGACGATCACCCGTTCGGCGCGGGCGAGCAGTTCGTTCTCGGGCACCACGGGCCAGGCGTTCTCGTCGAGAATGTCGAGGTACTGGCCGAGCGTCACCTCGGTGCGCATGCGGTTGAACTCGAGGCGGGTGGCGACGGATGCCCGCCGGGCACTCCCCGCGGCCCCGCCGTCGAGCAGCTGCAGTGCCTGCCCCACGAGCTCTTCGCTGAACGCCAGCAGCAGGTCGCCCATCAGCAGCGCGCTCGCCCGGCCGTAGTCTTCGGCGTCGCCGGTGTAGCCGCTGTCGTGGTGCAGCGACTCGAACCGGCGGTGGGCAGCGGGAAGGCCGCGCCGGGTGTCGGACTTGTCGATGATGTCGTCGTGCACGAGCGCGGCGGCGTGGAAGAATTCGAGCCCGGTGCAGAGCTCGACGAGGGCGGCGAATTCGTTCTCGGCGGCCGCCGGCGAGCCCGCCTCGGCGGCGGAATCGGCGTGCAGATCGAGGTCGGCGACGCTGCGCCAGCCCCAATAGCCGAACTGTGCCCGAAAGCGCTTGCCCCCGCTGAGAAGATCACGAGAGAAATCGGCGAAAGTGGCCAATTCGGGCGCGATTGCGACGAGAATGGGTTCACGGTCTGTGATGAAGTTCATGATTCGAGAATCGATGAGCTTCGTCAGGTGTGTGCTTTCGGTCACGCGCCTAGCCTAGCTACAGAGTGCGCAGTAAGATTTGCCGTGAGATGGTCGTTCAGTGGCGCAGCCCTTCATCAGGTGCGATCACCGTCGATCCCGAGCCTGAGGTGAAGAAGATGCCGCTTTCGGAGCAAGAGCAAAAGCTCCTCGATGAGATGGAGCGCAGTCTCTACCACAACGACGCCGATTTCGTGTCGGCCGTCGGCGGTGGCAGGGGTCGATTGAATTACGGTTCCCTCGTTCTCGGTGTGCTGCTCGCCATCGTCGGTCTCGCTGTTGTGATCGTCGGTGTGCTGCTGCACGCACCCATCGTGGGAATCCTGGGTTTCGTCGTGATGTTCACCGGCGTGCTGGTCGCCCTGCGACCCGCGAAGCTCATCGGGGGCCGTTCACGCCCGCGTTCGTCGAAGGGGTCGCCGCAGGCGGCGAAGCCCGGCTTGATGGACAGGTTGAACGACCGCTGGGATGACCGCAACGACAAGAGCGAGTAGCTCCAAGCCCTTTCACGAGAAGAAGACCGGCCTTCGGGCCGGTCTTTTTTTGTGCCCGAAAGGGAGGCGGTGGGGGAGAGGTGGAGGGAAGTCGTTGTTAAGTGGGGCAAAGTGGAGTAAAGTGGAGGAGCACCCACAGTCTGGCCGGAAATGAGGGGGAGGCACCATGTTTCTTGGCACCTATGCCCCCAAGCTCGACGACAAGGGGCGCATCATCCTCCCCGCCAAGTTCCGCGACGAGCTCGCCAACGGTGTCGTCATGACACGCGGGCAGGAGCACTGCATCTACGTCTTCAGCGCGCGGGAGTTCGAATCCCTGCACGAAAAGATCCGCCAAGCACCCGTGACCAGCAAGCAGGCGCGTGACTACCTCCGCGTCTTCTTGTCTGGCGCGAGCGCGGAGAACCCCGACAGCCAGCACCGGGTCACTGTGCCGGCACCACTTCGCAGCTACGCCGGCCTCGAGCGCGAGCTCGTCGTCATCGGCGCGGGCAGCCGGGCCGAGATCTGGGATGCCAAGGCCTGGGAGACCTACCTCGCCGAGCAGGAAGCCGCGTTCGCCGACACCGAGGAGGAGGTGATTCCCGGGCTGTTCTAGCGATCGTCTTCTGTGACTCCCAGCCGTTCGGCCCTGACACACTTCCCCGGTGCCAGGTCAGGAATGGATGGGGATCAGGGAAGACAGATCGCAGCCCGACTCCCTATGGACGTCACCAAGATCCACGTACCCGTCATGCTCGACCGCACCATCGAGCTGCTCGCCCCCGCCATCGGCGAACCCGGTGCCGTGCTCGTCGACGCCACCCTCGGTCTCGGCGGCCACACCGAGGCGCTGCTCACCCGCTTTCCGAACCTCACCGTCGTCGGTCTCGACCGTGACCCCGAGGCTCTCCGACTCGCCGGCGAGCGGCTGGCACCCTTCGGTGAGCGCGCCAGGCTCGTGCACTGCGTCTACGACGAGATTCAGGATGCCCTGCAGGGCCTCGGCTACACAGAGGTGCAGGGCATCCTCTTCGATCTGGGCGTCTCGTCGATGCAGCTCGACCAAGCCTCGCGCGGCTTCGCCTACTCGAAAGACGCCCCGCTCGACATGCGCATGGACAGCACGGCAGAGCTGACGGCCGAGACCGTGCTCGCCGACTACAGCGAGGCAGAACTGCGCCGCATCTTCTGGGAGTACGGCGAAGAGCGTCTCGCCGCGCGCTATGCCCGCCGCATCGTCGAGAAGCGGGTCGAGAATCGGCTCACCAGCTCGGCCCAGTTCGTCGACCTGCTGCAGAAGGCGACCCCCGCCGCCATCTCCCGCCAGGGGCACCCGGCCAAGCGGGTCTTCCAGGCGCTGCGCATCGAGGTGAACCAGGAGCTCGTCGCACTCGAGCGCGCGATTCCTGCTGCCATCGATGTGCTCGCCCTGGGCGGCCGCATGGTCGTGCTCTCGTACCAGTCGCTCGAAGATCGCATCGTGAAGCGGGCCCTGCACGCAGCCACCACCTCCACCACCCCGCCGGGCCTGCCCGTCGAACTCCCCGAACACCAGGCGAAACTGCGCCTGCTCGTTCGCGGCGCCGAACTCGCCACCGATGACGAGAAGGCCTCCAACCCCAGGTCGACCCCCGTGCGACTGCGCGCGGCCGAACGAGTGAGAGCAGCATGACGAGCGTCGCCCCTTCGCGGTACCCCGCCGGCCGGCAGAGCACTGCCGCAGACCCGTTCGCGTCAGACCCGTACGGCGACCCGTTCGACGATCTGCCGTCGGCGGGCGGCGGCTCGGGCATCCGGTCTCGCCTCACCCTTGCGTCGAACCTGGTGCTGCGCCGCCGCAAGCCGAAGCTGGCGTACGCCGCGGTCGTCATCGTGGGCGTGCTCGCGATCGTCGTGACGCAGCTGCTGCTGAGCGTCGGGCTCTCGAACGGCGCCTACCAGATCGAGTCGCTGCAGTCGCAGCAGAAAGACCTCGACCGCACCAACGCCTCGCTGCAGGAGAAGCTCGACGGTCTGTCGTCGCCGCAGAACCTGGCCGCCAGCGCGGAGACGCTCGGCATGGTCAGCAGCGCCAACCCTGTGTACCTGCGGCTCTCCGACGGCGCGGTGCTGGGCACGCCCAAGGCCGCGAGCGCCGGCGCTGGCACCTTCACGGGCGGCCAGTCGTCGCTCGTGCCGAACGCGGTGACCGCGGCGGCCGCGGCGTCGGCAGCAGCGGCCGCGGCGTCGGCAGCAGCGACAGCAGCGGGCGCCACCCCGCCGGCCACCGCCCCCGCGGCCACAGCGGGCACTCAGGCTGCCACCACGCCGAGCGCGCCTGCGGCCGCCGGCAGCACCCCGACAGTAGCGTGGTCGGGTGACCTCCCGTCGCCGACCACGCACTGAGCCGACGCTCGCAGGGCCGATGCCCCTGACGCCGCCGGCGGCACCGATCCACCGACTGAACACGCACCGCGAGGACCTGTATTCGTGACTTCCGCCCGATCGACGCGAAACCGCATAGCGGTCTCCATTCTCGTGATCACGGCCATCGTGGCCGTGCTGGTCGTTCGGCTGGTCGACATCCAGGTGGTGCAGGCCGACTCGCTGAACCAACAGGCCTATGACACCCTCTCTGTGCCGCAGTCGATCTACGGCCCGCGCGGCGACATCGTCGACGCGAACGGGGTCGTGCTGGCCACCACCGTGATCAGGTACACCGTCACCGCGTCGCCCGTCGATGTGGCGGATTTCACTCCACTCGACCCGACGACCGGGGCGGCCGAGGCCGACGTGACACCCGTGCAGGCCGCCGCCGAGATCGCCGCCATCACCGGGCAGACCGCCGACGTCGTGTACGGCCTGCTGACCGCAGACCCCAGCTCGTCGTATGCGCTCATCATCAAAGACGTGACGCTCGACCAGTACAACGCCATCAAGGCGCTGCAGATACCGTGGCTCTACTACGAGACCGACCCGCAGCGCGTCTACCCGAACGGCAGCGTGGCCGGCAACCTGGTGGGCTACATGGGCACCGACAGCACCGGCGCCGTCACCGGAACGGGCGGGCTCGAGGCCGGCCAGAACCAGTGCCTCGCCGGCTCTGACGGCGAGCAGACCTACGAGAAGGGCGCCGACGGCGTCGCCATTCCGAACACCCTCGTCGTCGACAAGCAGCCCGTCGACGGGGGAACCGTCGAGACCACGATCGACAGTGACCTGCAGTACTTCTCGCAGCAGGTGCTGGCGCAGCAGGTCATCGCCACCGGCGCCGAGTGGGGCAGCGTCGTCGTCGAAGAGGTCAAGACCGGCAAACTGCTCACCGTCGCCCAGTACCCGACGGCAGACCCGAACAACCTCGACGCCACCGACCCCAACTACTGGGGCGCGATCGCGTTCAGCGATCCCTTCGAGCCCGGTTCGACGTTCAAGTCGGAGTCGGCCGCTGCGCTGATCGACGCAGGCAAGGCCACGCCGGCCTCCCAGGTGCTGACGCCGTACAAGTACAAGTCACCCGGGGGAGCGGTCATCACCGACTCCGAGGTGCACGACCCCGAACCCTGGACCCTGACCGGCGTCATCCAGCAGTCGTCGAACGTCGGCATCTCGATTCTCTCCGCGATGCTGACGACCCAGCAGCGCTACGACTACATGAAGAAGTTCCACCTCGGCGAGAAGACCGAGGTCGACTTTCCCGGCGAATCCGAGGGCATCCTCGGCGACCCGAACGCCTGGGACGAACAGACCCTCTACAACAGCTCGTTCGGCCAGGGCATCACGACCACCGCCGCCCAGGTCGCGAGCATCTACCAGACCCTCGGCAACGGGGGCGTCAGGATGCCCGTGCAGCTCGTCTCCGGCTGCAAGCAGGCCGACGGCAGCACGACCGAGGTTCCGTCGACCCAGGGCGAACAGGTCATCTCGGCCGACGCCGCACAGCAGACCGTCAACATGATGCAGAGCGTCGTCGAGGGGGGCTACGCGGCCAGCCTGCTGAAGATTCCTGGCTACAACATCGCCGCCAAGACGGGTACCGCAGAGGTCAGCAACGGCGAGGGCGCCTACGGCGGCGGGTATCTGACGTCGGTCGCCGGCCTCGCCCCGGCCGAGGCGCCGCAGTACGTCGTTTCGGTCAACCTCATGAAGCCCGTTACGATTGAGGACGGTTCGGCCGCAGCTCCCGTGTTCCAGAAGATCATGGCGCAGGTGCTGCAGAAGTACCGGGTACTGCCTTCGACCACCCCGGCCGTCGACCTGCCCACCACCTATTGATCGCACAGCGAGCACGCCGAGCACGACACGAAACACAAGGAGCCAGGTGACGAGTTCAGGTCAACTGAATGCTCTTCGGCCTTCGCACCCGACCGCCCGATCAGTGACCGACCTGGTCTCGCACTTCGACCTCGACGTGACCGGAGAGCGGTCTGCGCTCGGGGGCCTCGTGGTGACGGGCATCACCCTGTCGTCGAAGCAGGTGCAGCCGGGCGACCTCTACGTGGGTCTCGCCGGGGTGCACGCGCACGGTGCGCAGTTCGCGGGTGACGCCAGGGCCAAGGGCGCCGTCGCCATCGTGACGGATGCCCGGGGCCAGGCCCTCGCGGCCCGAAGCGGCCTGCCCGTGCTGGTCACCCCCGACCCCCGAGCCTCCCTCGGTGCCCTTTCGGCCTGGGTCTACGGCACGGCCGAGTACCCGCCCACGCTCTTCGGCGTCACCGGAACCAACGGCAAGACCAGCGTCTCGTACATCCTCGAGGCGATTCTGCGGCAGCTGGGCATCCTCGCCGGCATCAGCACGACCGCCGAGCGCCGCATCGGCGACCTCGCCATGACCAGCGCCCTGACCACGCCCGAGGCCACCGAGGTGCACGGCCTGCTCGCCCGCATGGCGGAGGCGAAGGCCGAGGCGGTCGTCATCGAAGTGTCGGCGCAGGCGCTCACCCGCCACCGTGTCGACGGAATCGTGTTCGACGTCGTCGGGTTCACGAATCTCACGCACGACCACCTCGACGACTACGGCACCATGCAGGCCTACTTCGAGGCGAAGGTGCCGCTGTTCACGCCCGAGCGTGCGCGCCGCGGCGTCGTCATCAACGACGGCGAGTGGGGTGTGCGGCTGGCCAGACGAGCGGCGATTCCGGTCGTCACCCTCTCGACCTACCCGGGGCGCCCCGCCGACTGGTACGCCGCGCTGCTGCGCGAGACGATCGACGAGACGCGCTTCATTCTCAGCGGCCCCGACGACCAGAGCCTCACGACCTCGATTCCGGTGCTCGGTCGGCACATGGCCGAGAATGCCGCGTTGGCGATCGTGATGCTCGTCGAGTCGGGCATCGAGCTCTCGGCCATCAAGAACGTTCTCGACCGCGACGGCGGAATCCGGGTCTACATTCCGGGTCGCGCCGAGCGCATCGAGAACTCGGGCCCGGCCGTGTTCATCGACTACGGCCACAGCCCCGACGCGTTCACGAGCACTCTCGACTCGCTGCGCCGGGTGACCGACGGCCGCATCATCATGCTGTTCGGTGCCGACGGCGACCGCGACCCCAGCAAACGCGAAGAGATGGGGCAGATCGCCGCCCGGCTCTCCGACGTGGTCGTGATCACCGACTTCCACCCGCGAACCGAAGACCCGGCGGCGATTCGCAGGGTGCTCGTCGACGCAGCACGGGCCGCCGTGCCCGGGCGCGAGGTGCACGAGGTCGCCGACCCGCGCACGGCCTTCCGCACGGCGCTCGGCCTGGCGACGGCCGACGATGTGATTCTGTATGCCGGGCCGGGGCACGAGGACTACCACGAGGTCGGCGGGGAACACCTTCCCTATTCGGCCAGAGACGACGCGCGCCACGCGCTGCACGAATTCGGATGGCTCTAGACGATGCAGGACTCACATGCTTGATCTCACACTCGACGAGGTGGCCCGCATCACCGGTGGCACCCTGGTGCTCGGCGACCACGCCGTGCAGGAGGGCGTCTCCGAGTCGACGATCGTTAGCGGCACCGTCGACACCGACTCGCGCGAGATCGTGCCCGGCGGTATTTTCGTTGCGAAGCCCGGCGAGTTCAGCGATGGGCACCTCTACGTTCCGGCCGCCATCGAGAGCGGGGCGGAGCTCGTGATCGTCGAGCGGGTGTTCGACAACCTCACGGTTCCGCAGATCGTCGTGGCGAACTCGGTGCAGGCGCTGGGCGACCTCGCCACCGAGGTCGTGCGCCGCATCCGTGAGCTCGGCCTGCTGAAGGTCGTGGGAATCACCGGTTCGAACGGCAAGACCACCACGAAGAACCTGCTGCGCACGATTCTCGAGCGCCGCGGCGAGACCATCGCCCCGCGCGATTCGTTCAACAACGAGGTGGGCGCCCCGCTCACCATGCTGAAGCTCGAACCCGACACCGAGTTTCTCGTCGCCGAGATGGGGGCGTCGAAGCCCGGCGAGATCGCGCGCCTCGTGCGCATGGCCCGACCCGACATCGGTGTCGTGCTGATGGTCGGTCTCGCCCACGCGGGCGAGTTCGGCGGCATCGAGAAGACGCTGGCGACCAAGACCGAGATGGTCACCGACCTGCTGCCGACCGACGTCGCCGTGCTGAACATCGACGACTACCGCGTGGCCGGCATGGCAGAGAAGACCAGGGCGAACGTGCTGTGGTTCGGGCTCGACACGCGGGCGGATGTGCGGGCATCCGATCTGCGCAGCACGCCGACGGGCACGACCTTCACCCTCACCCTGCCCGACGGCCGCTCGCAGACCGTGAACTTCAGTGTGCTCGGCGAGCACCACGTGATGAACGCCCTCGCCGCGGCTGCCGTCGCACACACCCTGGGTGTGCCGATCGGCGAGATCGTCTCGGCGCTGCAGTCGGTGACCCGTGCCGAGCACTGGCGCATGGAGGTGCTCGCGGGCAGCCAGGGCGTCACGATCATCAACGACGCCTACAACGCCAGCCCCGACTCGATGCTCGCCGGGTTGAAGACCCTCGCCCAGATCTCGGGCGAGGGCATCCGGCGCGTCGCCGTTCTCGGCGAGATGAGCGAGCTGGGCGAGTTCTCGCTCGAGGAGCACGACCGCATCGGCCGCACCATCGTGCGGCTCGGCATCGAGCGGCTCTTCGTCGTGGGCGAGGGCGCGCGCGCCCTGCACCTGGCCGCCACCCACGAAGGATCATGGGACGGCGAGTCTGTGTTCTTCGACGACGCCGACCAGGCCTATGCTGTGCTCGAAAGCGAGCTGCGCCCGGGTGACGTGGTGCTGGTGAAGTCGTCGAACTCGGCCGGCCTGCGCTTTCTGGGCGACAGGCTGGGGGAGCACTTCGCATGATCACACTGATTACCGCTGGCGGGCTGTCGATGCTCTTCAGCCTGTTCATGACGCCGGTGTTCATCCGGTTGTTCAAGCGGCTCGCCTGGGGCCAGTACATCAACATCGACGGTCCGAGCACGCACCAGGTGAAGCGCGGCACGCCCACGATGGGTGGCATCGTCATCATTCTGGCGGTGCTCTTCGGGTACTTCGTGGCGCTGCTCATCACCCAGAACCCGCCATCGGTCTCGGTGCTGCTGGTGCTCTACCTCATGGTGGGCCTCGGTCTCGTGGGGTTCATCGACGACTTCATCAAGACCCGTAAGAAGCGCAACCTGGGGCTCGGGCCGAAGGCCAAGCTCGCCGGGCAGATCTTCTTCGGCGGCACGTACGCGCTGCTGGCCATCCAGTTTCCGAACAACGTCGGGCTGACGCCGGTGTCGACGCACATCTCGGTGGTGCGCGACCTGAACTTCGACTTCCTCGGCGGGGTCGGCTGGGTGCTGATCGCCGGGTTCGTCGCCTTCCTGGTCTGGATCATCCTCATCGTCATGGCCACGTCGAACGCGGTGAATCTCACCGACGGGCTCGACGGCCTGGCGCCCGGCTCAGCCATTCTGGCCATCGGCTCGTTCGTGATCATCGGCTTCTGGCAGTCGAACCAGTCGTGCCAGAGTGCGACCCTCGACCCGGATGTCGCGTTCAAGTGCTACAACGTCGACCAGCCGCTCGATCTCGCCGTCATCGCGGCCGCCGTCGCCGGCGCGCTGATCGGCTTTCTGTGGTGGAACACGAACCCTGCCAAGATCTTTCTCGGCGACACCGGTTCGCTCGCCATCGGCGGCGCCCTGGCCGCCCTGGCCATCGAGAGCCGCACCGAGCTGCTGCTCATCCTCATCGGCGGCATCTTCGTGATCGTGGCCGGCCAGGTGGTCGTTCAGCTCACCTATTTCAGGCTCACCGGCGGCAAACGCATCTGGCGCGCCAGCCCTCTGCACCACCACTTCGAGGTGAAGGGCTGGGCCGAGGTCACCATCGTGGTGCGCTTCTGGATCATCGCCGGCCTCTGCGTGGCAGCGGGTGTGGGCGCCTTCTACCTCGAATGGATTCTGCAAGCGTGATTCGGTTCGATTTCGATACGCTCCTTCGGAGCTACTCAATCAGCGCTGGTTGAGTAGCGCGAAGCGCGCATCGAAACCCCCCACGAAAGGCCTTCCGAACGTGACCGATCGGCTCTCTGACCTCACCAGCTGGCACTCCGACTGGGCGGGTCTGCGTGTCGGCGTGCTCGGCCTCGGCAAGACCGGGTTCTCGGTCGCCGACACTCTCGTCGAGCTCGGCGCGACCGTGCTCGTCGTCGCCCAGCACGCCGAAGACGCGCAGGTGCAGCTCGTCGAGGTGATCGGTGCCGGGCTGGTGCTCGACCCGGTTCTGGATGCCGCACCACCCGAACTCGTCGAGCTGAACCCCGAGGTGCTGGTCGTCTCGCCCGGGTTCCACCCCGATCATCCGGTGCTCGTCTGGGCGGCCGGGCAGGGCATTCCCGTCTGGGGCGACGTCGAGCTGGCGTGGCGCCTGCGCGACAAGGTCGGCGAGCCCGCCGAGTGGATCGCCGTGACCGGCACCAACGGCAAGACGACCACCGTTCAGCTGACGGCGACCATGCTGGTCGACGGCGGCTTCCGGGCCGCGCCGTGCGGCAACATCGGCATTCCGATCCTCGACGCCATCCGTGATCCCGCCGGCTTCGACGTGCTGGTGGTCGAGCTGTCGAGCTACCAGCTGCACTCGACGTCGAGCATGTCGCCGTACGCCTCGGTGTGCCTGAACGTCGCCGAAGACCACCTCGACTGGCACGGCTCGCTCGACGCGTACATCGCGGCCAAGGCCCGCGTCTACACGAACACAAAGGTCGCCTGCGTCTACAACAAGAGCGACGCCCGCACCATGCGCATGGTCGAAGAGGCCGAGGTCATCGACGGAGCGCGAGCCATCGGATTCGGGCTCGGGGTTCCTGGGCCGAGCGACTTCGGCATCGTCGACGGCATCCTCTGCGACCGGGCTTTCACCGAAGAGCGGCGCATCGCCGCCCTCGAGATCACGACGGTCACCGACCTGGCGCTGCGCGACCTCGCCGCCCCGCACGTCGTGTCGAACATCCTCGCCGCTACGGCGCTCGCCCGCAGTTACGGCGTGCCGATCGAGGCGATCAGGCGGTCGCTCGAACGGTTCGAACTCGACCACCACCGCATCGAGCTCGTCGCGGTGCAGGGCGGCGTGAGCTGGGTCGACGACTCGAAGGCGACGAACGCGCACGCGGCCGACGCATCGCTCGGCGCCTACGAGTCGGTCGTGTGGGTGGCCGGTGGGCTGCTGAAGGGCGTCGACATCGATGTGCTGGTGAAGGGCCGGGCATCCCGTCTGCGCGCCGCGATTCTCATCGGCGTCGACCGCAGCGACTTGCGCACTGCATTCCAGCGACACGCGCCCGGGGTTCCCGTGTTCGAGGTCGACGAGACCGAGACTGAAGAAGTCATGTCGGCCGCGGTGCGGTTGGCGGCCGACGTCGCCCAACCGGGCGACGTGGTGCTGCTCGCCCCGGCGGCGGCGTCGATGGACCAGTTCGTCGACTACGCAGACCGTGGCCGACGGTTCGCCCAGGCCGTTCGCGATCATCTTGGAGGTGGGGGCAGCTGACCAACACGATGCGCCCCGAGACGCCGCTCGCCTCAGGGGTCAGAACGGCCCGCATCTCGGTCGGCCGGGCCTTCGAGTCTGAATCGAGCAACTACTACCTGCTGCTCGGCACCACCCTCTTTCTCGTGATCTTCGGGCTCGTGATGGTGCTGTCGTCGTCATCGGTCGACTCGTACACCGCGCAGCAGGGCTTCTTCGGCATCTTCTGGCGGCAGGGGCTGTTCGCCCTCATCGGCATTCCGCTGATGCTGGTGATCTCGCGCCTGCCCATCGCCTTCTGGAAGCGGTGGGGCTGGGTCGCCCTGGCCCTCGGCGTGGTACTGCAGCTGCTCGTGCTCTACACACCCCTCGGCATCGAGGTCGGCGGCAACCTCAACTGGATGTACGTGGCCGGGTTCAACATCCAGCCGTCAGAGATCATCAAGCTGGGCCTCGTCATCTGGCTCGGCGTCATCATGGCCAAGAAGCAGCGCTACCTGCACCTCTGGGGCCACCTCGCCATTCCAATCCTGCCGGTGGCCGGCGGCGCCGTGCTGCTCGTCATGCTCGGCGGCGACCTCGGCACCGTGATGATCATGGCGGCCCTCATCTTCGGCGCGCTGTTCTTCGCCGGGGTGCGACTGCGCATGATTCTGCTGCCGCTGATCATCGGCGCCAGCGCGATCGTCGTCATCGCCTTCTCGAGCGCCAGCCGCACCGCCCGCATCGGGTCGTTCCTGGGGTCGCAGTGCACCGACACGTCGGGGGAGTGCTGGCAGACCCAGCACGGCATGTTCGCCCTCGCCGCCGGCGGCATCTTCGGTGTGGGGCTCGGCAACTCGAAGGCCAAGTGGTCGTGGCTGCCTGCGGCCGACAACGACTTCATCTTCGCGATCATCGGCGAGGAGCTCGGCCTGATCGGCGCCCTCGTGGTGATCGGCCTCTTCGTGGCCCTGGCCATCGCGTTCCTGCGTATCGTGCGCGCCAGTGCCGACCTGTTCTCGAAGGTCGTCGCCGGCTCGGTGATGGTCTGGATCATGAGCCAGGCGTTCGTCAACATCGCCGTGGTGATCGGGGTGATCCCGGTGCTCGGCGTTCCGCTGCCGCTGATCTCGTCGGGCGGCTCGGCGCTGCTGACCACGCTCATCGCCATCGGTGTGGTGCTGTCGATCGCCCGGTCGCAGGGCAGGCCGGCGGTGGATGCTCCGGCGAACGCCGCGCCCAGCGCCGCCGCCCGTCGGGCCGCCGCCGGTCGCGCCGCCGCTGCGCCGGCCGCCGGCCGCACCGCGGTTCCGCGCACCCAGCGCACTCCCACCCCGACCCCCAGAAGAACCGTTCGATGACGACGTACCTGCTGGCCGGCGGTGGAACCGCCGGCCACGTCAATCCGCTGCTCGCGACCGCCGACGAGCTGCGCCGCCGGCAGCCCGACGCCGAGATCATCGTGGTCGGCACCGCCACCGGGCTCGAGGCGCGGCTGGTTCCCGAGCGCGGTTACGAGCTCGTCACGATCGCGAAGCTGCCGTTTCCGCGCCGGCCGAACCGCGCGGCGGTGACGTTCGCCCCGGGGCTCGCGCGGGTCATCTCGGGCCTGGCGAAGCTGATCGTCGAGCGGCACGTCGATGTCGTGGTGGGGTTCGGCGGCTACGCGGCCGCACCGGCGTATCTGGCTGCCCGGCGCGCGCGGGTGCCGCTGGTCATCCACGAGGCCAACGCCAAGCCCGGCCTCGCCAACCGTCTGGGAGCGCGATTCACCCCGTTCGTCGCGGTGGCCTTTCGTGGCACGCCGCTGCCGCATGCGTACGTCGCCGGCATGCCGCTGCGCAGCGAGATCGAGCACCTCGACCTCGCCGCTGCCCGCGCCGAGGCGTACCCGTTCTTCGACCTCTCGCCCGACCGGCCGACCCTGCTCGTCACGGGCGGATCGCTCGGCGCCGAGCGCATCAACAGCACGGTGTTCGAGTCGGTACGGGCCATCGTCGACGCAGGCTACCAGGTGCTGCACATCGTCGGCGGCCGCTCGAGCCTGGTCGACCCCGGCATCGAGGGGTACCGGATGCTCCGCTACTGCGACCGCATGGAACTCGCCCTCGCCGTCGCCGACTTCGCCGTGTCGCGCGCCGGAGCGGCGACGGTCTCCGAACTCGCGGCGCTGGGTGTGCCGTCGGCGCTGGTGCCGTACGCCGTCGGAAACGGCGAGCAGCGCTTCAATGCCCGCGACATCGTCGGGGCGGGCGGTGCGGTGCTGGTGAACGACTCCGACTTCACGCCGGCCTGGGTGTCGGCGACACTGCTGCCCCTGCTCGCCGACCGCCCGCGGGTGGCCCGAATGGCCGCCGCGGCGGCGACGGTCGGCGTGCGTGACGGGTCGGCGCGCACCGCCGACCTGATCGGGGAAGCCCTCGCGTGAGCGTAACGTTGACTCTGCAGTCGAGGCGGTGCGCCGGCCAGGAGGGTCGGTGCGGCAGCCGTCGACCAGCCCCTCTTCCGAACGAAAGTGCGTCATCGTGATCAAGCCCGACCTCAGCCTCGAGATACCGACGGAGCTCGGTGCGGTGCACTTCATCGGCATCGGCGGGGCCGGCATGAGCGGTATCGCGCGCCTGTTCCTCCAGGCCGGTCTGACGGTCACCGGCTCCGACCGCACCGACTCGAAGACCGCGCAGAAGCTGCGCGACCTCGGCGCAACCGTGTACGTCGGCCACGACGCCGCGCACCTCGGCGCCGCTGACACCGTCGTCGTCACGAGTGCACTCTGGCCCGACAATCCTGAGCTCGTGCTCGCCCGACAGACGGGGCTGCCCGTTCTGCACCGCTCGCAGGCGCTCGCCTGGCTCGCCGGGCGTCGCCGGCTCGTCGCCGTGGCGGGCGCGCACGGCAAGACCACATCGACCGGAATGATCGTGACGGCACTGCTCGAGCTGGGCGCCGACCCGAGCTTCGTGAACGGCGGCGTCATCTCGTCGCTCGGCACGAGCTCGGCGTGGGGTGAGGGCGAACTGTTCGTGCTCGAGGCCGACGAGTCCGACGGGTCGTTCCTGCACTACGACACCGCCGTGGCGCTCATCACGAACGTCGACCCCGACCACCTCGACCACTACGGCTCGACCGAGGCGGTCGAAGACGCCTTCGTCACCTTCGCCGACGAGGCGTCAGAGCTCGTCGTCATCTCCTCCGACGATGCCGGGGCGCTGCGCGTCTCGTCGCGGCTGTCGGCCTCTCGCGTGCTGACCTTCGGCGAGGCCGCCGATGCCGACGTGCGGGTGCACTCGATCGTGGCCGACGGCCCCGTGTCGTTCGTGATCGACCACCTCGGGCAGAGCTACTCGGGGCGGCTGCGAGTGCCGGGCATCCACAACGCCATCAACGCTGCGGGGGCGTTCGCGGTGCTGGTCGGCACGGGGTTCGACCCGGCCGCCAGCCTGGCCGCGCTCGGATCCTTCGACGGCACCGGCCGCCGCTTCGAACTGCACGACACCGTTCGCGGCGTCAGCGTCTACGACGACTACGCGCACCACCCCACCGAGGTGGATGCCGCACTCACCGCCGCACGCACCGTAGTGGGCGACGGCCGCATCATCGCGGTTCACCAGCCGCACCTCTACAGCCGCACCCAGCTGCTCGCGGGCGACTTCGCCGAGACCCTCGAGCGCACGGCCGACTTCACCGTGGTGCTCGACGTGTGTGGCGCCCGCGAAGACCCGGTGCCCGGTGTCACGGGCGAGCTGGTGTCGTCGCGCTTCGCCGACTCGTCGAAGGTGGCCTACATCGACGACTGGCAGCGGGCCGCCGACTTCACGGCCTCGATCGCCCGCCCCGGCGACTTCGTGATCACCCTCGGCTGCGGCGACGTGAACCTGCTCGTGCCGCAGCTGCTCGACGCCCTGGCTGCGTCGACGTCGGGCGAGTCGTCGCCGGCGGGCGAGCAGTCGTCGGCGGGTGAGCGGGCGCCGGCCACCCCGGGCCCGGCGCCCGCGGTTGGCGAGTCGTCGCAGGCGGGCGAGCAGGCGCCGACCACCCAGGGCCCTGCGCCCGCGGTGGGCGAGTCGTCGTCGGCCACCCTTGGCCCGCCGTCGGGTAGCGGTGCGTGAGCCGAGGCCGATGAAGCGCCCCAACGGATTCCCGCCCCCGCCGCCCCCCGAGCCCGACACCCCGGCCAGGCAGACGCCGCCGAGATCGGTGCGCCCGCTGCGTCGTGACGCCCCCGCCGACCCCGCGTCGGGCACGAAGGCCGCCACCGCCGCCACCCCGAAGACCACGCCGGCGAAGCCACCGGCGGCCTCTGCGCAGTCGACCCCTACCGAGACGACCTCCACGAAGTCGGCCTCCACGAAGTCGGCCTCCACGAAGTCGGCCCGTGCGAAGTCGGCCCGTGCGAAGACGGCCCCTGCGAACGCGACCTCCAGGCAGTCGACGGTCGCCTCCGCGACCGCGAACCCAGCGCCCCCCGCCGCCGCGACGGTGGCCGTGCCTGGGAGATCGACCGCGCCGGCGCCCTCGACGGTGGCCGCGCCCACCTCTAAGGCGAGCCGGCCGCGCAGCGACGAGGCGCTCGCCCGCAAGAACATGCGCACCGCCGAGCGCAAGCGGCGGCGCTACGAGCGCTCCGAGGCGCGCCGCTTCACCGAGCGCGCGCGGCGGCGCCGCATCGCCTGGCTCGTGTCGGCGGGCATCCTCGTCGCCCTCGTCCTGGTGGTCGTCTTCACCGCCTACTCACCGCTGTTCGCCGTGCGAACCGTCGACATCGAGGGCACCTCGCGCATCGACGCGAGCCAGGTCGAATCGGCGCTCTCCGACCAGCTCGGCAAACCGCTGGCGCTCGTCGACTACGGCGCGATCAATCGCGACCTCGCGGGTTTCACGCTCATCCAGAGCTATGCCACAGAGTCGCAGCTGCCCAACACCCTCGTCGTGCGCATCGTCGAGCGCCAGCCGGTCGGCTCGGTGGCCAGCGCATCCGGAGCCGGCTTCGACCTCGTCGACCCTGCCGGCGTGGTCATCTCGCACTCCGACACGCGCCCCGACGGTTACCCGCTCATCGACCTCGCCGGCGGCCCCGTCGGCAGTGCCGGCTTCGCCGCGGCCGCCTCGGTGCTGCGGGTGCTGCCCCCCGAGCTGCTCGCGAAGGTCGACTCGGTGAGCGCCGCCACCCCCGACTCGGTCACACTCGTGCTGGGCGGTGTGGGCCAGAAGGTCGTCTGGGGCAGCGTCGACGACAGCGCCCTGAAGGCGAAGGTGCTCGACAAGCTCATCGGCACCCAAGACCAGGATGCCCAGCTCACCTACGACGTCTCGAGCCCCGAGACCCCCATCGTCTCCTGACCCGCACTATCGAATGGCAAGTTGTGCGGCCAGAACGCGACACGCCAGAACGATAGCCACGATGCGCGCGCCATCGACCGTAGGTTCGTGTCAAGGAAATACATACTCAGCATAACATTAACTCTCAACTTGAGGTTTAGACCTTGCGTGAGATAGAGGCTTACCGGAGGCCGGACGTGACATCAAACCAGAACTACCTCGCAGTGATCAAGGTGGTCGGCATCGGTGGCGGTGGAGTCAACGCCGTCAACCGGATGATCGAACTCGGCCTGCGCGGGGTCGAATTCATCGCCATCAACACCGACGCCCAGGCGCTGCTCATGAGCGACGCCGACGTCAAGCTCGACGTGGGTCGTGAACTCACCCGGGGCCTCGGCGCGGGCGCCGACCCCGAGGTGGGTCGCCGCGCCGCCGAAGACCACGCCGAAGAGATCGAAGAGGCCCTGGCCGGCGCCGACATGGTCTTCGTCACGGCAGGTGAGGGTGGTGGCACCGGAACCGGTGGCGCCCCCGTCGTCGCCCGCATCGCGAAGTCGATCGGCGCCCTCACCATCGGTGTCGTCACGAAGCCGTTCGGCTTCGAGGGCAAGCGGCGCATGTCGCAGGCCGAAGACGGCGTCGCGATCCTCAAGAACGAGGTCGACACCCTCATCGTCGTTCCGAACGATCGCCTGCTCGAGATCAGCGACCGCGGCATCAGCATGCTCGAGGCATTCTCGACGGCCGACCAGGTGCTGCTCGCCGGTGTTCAGGGCATCACCGACCTGATCACCACCCCCGGCCTGATCAACCTCGACTTCGCCGACGTGAAGAGCGTCATGCAGGGCGCAGGTTCCGCGCTCATGGGCATCGGATCGTCGCGCGGCGCCGACCGCGCCGTCAAGGCGGCCGAGCTGGCCGTCGCCTCCCCGCTGCTCGAGGCGAGCATCGAGGGTGCGCACGGCGTTCTGCTGAGCATCCAGGGCGGGTCGAACCTCGGCATCTTCGAGATCAACGACGCTGCGAAGCTGGTACAGGATGCCGTGCATCCCGAAGCCAACATCATCTTCGGTGCCGTGATCGACGACACCCTCGGCGACGAGGTTCGCGTCACCGTCATCGCGGCCGGCTTCGACAGCGGCGACGCCACCACGGCAGCCGAGGCCAAGCGCGCCTTCGGCACGATTCCGAACGACGCCAGCGACCTGTTCGCCGGCACCGGCGCACCCGCTGCCCCGTCGGCCCCGTTGCGTCGCGACCGTGTCGACGAGCCGGCGGCCGCCGCCTGGTCACAGCCGGTCGAACACAACTCGATCACCGGAACCGCGCAGCTCGACCCTGCGTCTGACGACGACGACAGCGACCTCGACGTTCCCGACTTCCTGAAGTGACGCGCGGTCGCGTACAGGCGCACTGTTCGTGCTGTGGCTCGCTGCTCGAGTAGCGGCGCAGCCGCTCGTGCTGCTGCTCGCTGGTTGAGTAGCGGCGCAGCCGCTCGCTGGTTGAGTAGCGGCGCAGCCGCGTATCGAAACCCGGCGTCATGACCGAGGGTTTCGATACGCCCGCTGCGCGGGCTACTCAACCAGCGGGTGTTGCCGACCGCCTCATGGCAGTTCGTGAACGCATCGACGAGGCCGCGAGGGCGGCCGGCCGCAGCGCAGACGACCTCACCCTCATCGCCGTCACGAAGTTCCACCCCGCCAGCCTGCTGCGCGAGCTCGCCGCACTCGGCCTTACTGACGTCGGTGAGAGCCGGCACCAGGAGGCCCGCGAGAAGGTCGACGAACTCGCCGACCTCGACCTGACCTGGCACTTCATCGGCCAGCTGCAGAGCAAGAAGGCTCGCCAGGTCGCCGCCTATGCCTCGGTCATCCACTCGATCGACCGTGCCCAGCTCGCCGACCTCGTCGCCACGTCAGAGCGCGTTCAGGCGGGCGCGGTCATCGACTGCTTCGTGCAGGTGAACCTCACCGACGATCCCGACCGCGGGGGAGTGGCGCCGGCGGATGCCGAACCCCTCGCCGCGCACATCGAGGGGTTGCCCGGGCTGCAGTTGCTCGGGGTCATGGCCGTCGCGCCGAACGACGGCGAGCCCCGCGCGGCCTTCGAGCGCCTGCGCCGGGTGTCGATGGAAGTTCGGCAGACCGCGCCCCGGGCATCCGCCATCTCGGCCGGCATGTCGAACGACTTCGCCGAAGCCATCGCCGAGGGTGCGACACACCTACGAATCGGCTCGGCAATCACGGGAAACAGACCGGTGCGACGTTAATCTCTAACCAGGCAACCAGCACACCACACCGGAGGAATTCCATGGCCAATCCATTACGCAAGACGATGGTCTACCTGGGGCTCGCAGACGAAGAGCTCGAGTACGAAGACGCCCCCGAGCAGCCGGTGGCGCACGTCGCCCACCCGCAGGCCCAGCAGGCTCCCGTGGCTCCGGTCGCACAGGCTGCCGCCCCGCAGCAGCACGGCAACCGTGCCCCTGTGACCCCCCTCCGTCGAACCACGACACAGAAGAATGCGGCGCCGCTCGAAATGAATGAAATCCTCACGGTTCACCCCAAGCAGTACAAAGACGCGCAGATCATCGCCGAGAGCTTTCGCGACGGCATCCCCGTCATCATCAACCTCTCGCAGATGACGGATGCCGACGCGCGCCGCCTCATCGACTTCGCCGGCGGCCTCTCGCAGGGCCTCTACGGCAAGATCGAACGCGTCACCAGCAAGGTCTTTTTGCTGTCGCCCGCCCATGTTTCGGTGTCGGGTGAGGCTGCGGCAGACCCACGTGCAGAGGCTTCGTTCTTCGTCCAGTCATAATTGACGGGTGAGTTCCCTCGTCGCCGTCTTAGCAACTGTCGCGTACTTCGCCCTCCTGCTGTACTTCTTTGTCATGTGGGGTCGGTTCATCCTCGACCTGGTTCGCAGTTTTCAACGCGGCTGGCGCCCGCAGGGTGCCGTGCTGGTGCTCGCCGAGGTGACCTACACGGTCACCGATCCGCCGATCAAGTTCTTTCGGCGGGTGATTCCGCCGCTCCGTGTCGGGCCGGTTGCCTTCGACTTCGGCTGGAGCATCGTGATGCTGCTCGTCATCATCCTGCTCTCGGTGACGAGTTACATCCGAGTCATCGCCTGATGATGACTCCCGCCAGCGTGCGTCATTGCCTGATCATGACTCCCGCCAGCGTGCGTCATCGCCTGACCCATGTATCGTAGTTCTAAGAAACGCCGAACACGTTCCCTCAACAGTCACTAGCTATAAAGGTGGAAGAACATGCCGTTAACTCCAGAAGAAGTGGTTAACAAGCGCTTCTCGCAGACCCAGTTCCGCGCAGGTTACGACCAAGACGAGGTCGACGACTTCCTCGACGAGGTCGTCGTCGAACTCCGTCGCCTGATCTCTGAGAACGAAGAACTCCGCGCCGGCATCGTGCCGAGCGCCGCTGCGGCCAGCAACGAAGCGGCCGACGAGGCGCCCGAGCCCGCCGTGTCAGAGGAGACCGTCGCCGTCGAGGTCGTCGAGGAGACCCCCGAGCCCGTCGCTGCTGCGCCCGCCGCCCCGGCCGCTGCGCCCGCCGCCCCGGCCGCCGACGCCTACAGCGAAGACGCCTCGAGCACGACGAGCCTGCTGCAGCTCGCCCGTAAGCTGCACGACGAGCACGTGAAGGAGGGCGCCGACAAGCGCGCCGAACTCATCGCCGAGGGCCAGGCCACCGCAGACCGTCTCGTCGCCGAGGCCGAAGCAAAGCAGCGCACCGAGCTGGCGAAGCTCAACCAGGAGAAGGCCGGCATCGAACACCGCATCGACGAGCTGCGCTCGTTCGAGAAGGAGTACCGCCAGACCCTGCGCAAGTACATCGAAGACCAGCTGGCCGGGCTCGACTCGACCAACGTCGAGAGTTCGGAAGGCGCAGCTCAGACCTCGAGCCTGCAAGGTTTTGGAGCCTGACGCCACCCCTCCTGCAACACCGCCTCGAACGATCAGCGCTCGCGCGCTGATCGTTCTTGTGGTTGTTGCGGTAGCGGTCTATGCGATCGACCAGATCGCGAAGTACCTGGTCGTCACCCACCTGCCGCTGAATCAGTACGTGGCCGTTCTGGGCGATCTGCTGCAGTTCTTCTACGTCACCAACTCGGGCGCCGCCTTCTCCATCGGCAGTGCCTACACCTGGATCTTCTCGGTGCTCGCCCTCGCGGTGCTGTTCTTCATCGTGTGGTTCGCCCGCCGCATCCGGTCGATCGGCTGGGCCGTCGTGTTCGGCCTGCTGCTCGGGGGAGTGCTCGGCAACCTCACCGACCGGCTGTTCCGCGAACCCGGTTTCGGTGTCGGTCACGTGGTCGACTTCATCAAGATCCCGTTGCTGCCCGCCATCTTCAATCTCGCCGACACCGCGATCTGCGCGGCGATGGTGCTCTTCCTCATCCTGACCATCCGCGGCATCGGCCTCGACGGCAGGCGTGCGGCAGATGCGTCGACGGCCGACGACGAGCAACCGGTCGAGGTCGTCTCCTCGCCTGAGAAAGACGAGCAGTAGTCGATGGAGTACCGTCAGCTGCCCGTACCCGACGGCCTCGATGGCGATCGCGTCGACGCCGGGCTCGCCAAGCTGCTCGGCTTCTCACGCACCTTCGCCGCCGAGGTGGTCGACGCCGGCGGTGTCGTGGTCGACGGCCGGGTCGTGGGCAAGTCAGACCGCCTGCGCCGCGACACGTGGCTCGAGGTGAGCTGGGCGCCGCGCGAAGAACTGCGCATCGTCGACACGCCCGTCGACGATCTCACGATCATCTACGACGATGACGACATCGTCGTCGTCGACAAGCCCGTGGGGGTGGCCGCGCATCCGTCGGTCGGCTGGACGGGCCCGACGGTGCTCGGCGCACTCGCCGCCGCCGGCTTTCGCATCTCGACCTCGGGCGCCGCCGAGCGCGCGGGCATCGTGCACCGCCTCGACGCCGGCACGAGCGGGCTGATGGTGGTGGCGAAGAGCGAAGAGGCCTACACCTGGCTCAAACGCCTGTTCCACGACCGCGAGGTCGACAAGATCTACCACGCTGTGGTGCAGGGCCACCCCGACCCGCTGGCCGGCACCATCGATGCGCCGATCGGGCGGCACCCCCGCTCCGACTGGAAGTTCGCCGTCGTCGCCTCGGGCAAACCGAGCGTGACGCACTACGAGACCATCGAGGCGTTTCCGAGCGCGTCGCTGCTCGAGATCCACCTCGAGACGGGCCGCACGCACCAGATCCGCGTGCACATGGCCGCACAGCGCCACCCGTGCGTGGGCGACGCGATGTACGGCGCCGATCCGCAGATCTCGGCCCGGCTGGGGCTGTCGCGGCAGTGGCTGCACGCGCTGAGGCTCGGTTTCGTGCATCCGCAGTCTCGTGAGTACGTGTCATTCGAGTCGACCTACCCGGCCGACCTGCAGCACGCTCTCGACGTGTTGCGCGAAGACTGAGATCGGGGCGACACGACCGACGATGTCGGCGGTCGGCGGGTAAACTTGTGATCCACCCTTCTAGCAAGTCGGAGCATTCTTGGCACCCGCGAATACAGCCGATTCGTTCGTTCACCTGCACGTGCACAGCGAGTACTCGATGCTCGACGGTGCGGCACGCGTCAAACCCCTGATCGAGGCCGCCGTCGAACAGGGGATGCCCGCTGTGGCGGTCACCGACCACGGCAACGTCTTCGGCGCCTTCGACTTCTGGAAGACGGCCACCGACGCCGGCATCAAGCCCATCATCGGCACCGAGGCCTACATCACGCCGGGCACCCACCGCGGCGACAAGACCCGCGTGCGCTGGGGCGGGCCGAACTCGGGCCGCGACGACGTATCGGGCTCGGGGGCCTACACCCACATGACGCTGCTGAGCGAGAACACCGCCGGCATGCACAACCTGTTCCGCCTGTCGTCCCGCGCCTCGCTCGAGGGCTACTACTTCAAGCCGCGCATGGACCGCGAACTGCTCGCCCAATACTCGAACGGCCTCATCGCGACGACCGGATGCCCGTCGGGCGAAGTTCAGACGAGGTTGCGTCTCGGCCAGTACGACGAGGCCGTGAAAGCGGCCGCCGACTACCGTGACATCTTCGGCAAGGAGAACTACTTCGCCGAGGTCATGGACCACGGGCTCGGCATCGAGCGCCAGATCATGGGCGACCTGCTGCGCCTGGCGAAAGACCTCGACCTGCCGCTGGTCGCCACGAACGACCTGCATTACACGCACGCGCACGACGCGACCAGCCACGCGGCTCTGCTCTGCGTGCAGTCGGGGTCGACGCTGAGCGACCCGAACCGCTTCAAGTTCGACGCCGACGAGTTCTACCTCAAGACCGCCGCCGAGATGCGGCAGATCTTCCGCGATCACCCGGAGGCCTGCGACAATACGCTCCTGATCGCCGAGCGGTGCGAGGTGAAGTTCGACACGGCGGCGAACTACATGCCGCGTTACCCCGTGCCGGCGGGCGAGACCGAAGACACCTGGTTCATCAAAGAAGTCGAGAAGGGCCTCGTCGAGCGGTACCCGAACGGCATCTCGCCCGAGGTGCGTGCCCGCGCCGACTACGAGGTCGGCGTCATCGTGCAGATGGGCTTTCCCGGCTACTTCCTGGTGGTCGCCGACTTCATCAACTGGTCGAAGAACAACGGCATCCGGGTCGGTCCCGGCCGTGGTTCGGGCGCAGGCTCGATGGCCGCCTACGCGATGCGCATCACCGACCTCGACCCGCTGCGCCACGGCCTCATCTTCGAACGGTTCCTGAACCCCGACCGCGTCTCGATGCCCGACTTCGACGTCGACTTCGACGACCGGCGCCGCGGCGAGGTCATCAAGTACGTCACCTCGAAGTACGGCGACGAACGCGTCGCCCAGATCGTGACGTACGGCACCATCAAGGCGAAGCAGGCCCTCAAAGACTCCTCCCGGGTGCTGGGCTTTCCGTTCGGCATGGGCGAGAAGCTCACCAAGGCGATGCCGCCGCCCATCATGGGCAAAGACATCCCGCTCTCGGGCATCTTCGACCGCGATCATCCGCGTTACAAAGAAGCGGGAGACGTGCGGGCGGTCATCGAGACCGACCCCGAGGCACGCACCGTCTTCGACACGGCCGTCGGCATCGAGAACCTGAAGCGCCAGTGGGGCGTGCACGCCGCAGGCGTGATCATGTCGAGCGACCCGCTGATCGACATCATCCCCATCATGAAGCGCGAACAAGACGGTCAGATCGTGACCCAGTTCGACTACCCGGCCTGTGAGTCGCTCGGGCTCATCAAGATGGACTTCCTGGGGTTGCGCAACCTCACGATCATCGACGACGCGCTCGACAACATCCAGTCCAACCGCGGCTTCCGGCCCGTGCTCGAAGAACTCGAGCTCGACGACGCGCCCGCGTACGAGCTGCTCGCCCGCGGCGACACGCTCGGCGTCTTCCAGCTCGACGGCGGCCCGATGCGGTCGCTGCTGCGCCTGATGAAGCCCGACAACTTCGAAGACATCTCGGCCATCCTGGCCCTCTATCGGCCGGGGCCCATGGGCGCCGACTCGCACACGAACTATGCGCTTCGCAAGAACGGCCTGCAGCAGGTCACGCCCATCCACCCCGAACTCGAAGAGCCGCTGCGCGAGGTGCTCGGCCAGACCTACGGCCTGATCGTGTACCAGGAGCAGGTCATGTCGATCGCACAGAAGCTCGGCGGCTTCACGCTCGCCCAGGCCGACCTGCTGCGCCGCGCGATGGGCAAGAAGAAGAAGAGCGAGCTCGACAAGCAGTACGAGGGCTTCTCGGCCGGCATGCACGCGAACGGCTACTCCGAGGCAGCCGTCAAGACCCTGTGGGACATTCTGCTGCCCTTCTCCGACTACGCCTTCAACAAGGCGCACTCGGTCGCCTACGGCGTCATCTCGTACTGGACCGCCTACCTCAAGGCGCACTACCCGGCCGAGTACATGGCCGCCCTGCTCACCAGCGTGGGCGACTCGAAAGACAAGTCGGCCATCTACCTCAACGAGTGCCGCCGCATGAACATCACCGTGCTGCCGCCCGACGTGAACGAATCGATCGGATTCTTCGCCGCCGTGGGCGACGACATCCGGTTCGGGCTGGGCGCGGTGCGCAACGTGGGCTCGAACGTGGTGGAGGGCATCCGCCAGGCGCGCGAGGAGAAGGGGCGGTTCACCTCGTTCCACGACTTCCTGCAGAAGATCCCGCTGCAGGCGGCGAACAAGCGCACAGTCGAGTCGCTCATCAAGGCGGGAGCGTTCGACTCGCTCGGCGACACCCGGCGCGCGCTCGTCGAGATCCACGAGGGCGCCGTCGAGGCGGCCGTGAGCGAGAAGCGCGCCGAGGCGAATGGCCAGGTCGGATTCGACTTCGACTCCCTCTGGGACGCCCCGCAAGACAACCGGCAGGTGCCCGAGCGGCCCGAGTGGTCCAAGCGCGACAAGCTCGCCTTCGAGCGCGACATGCTCGGGCTCTACGTCTCCGATCATCCGCTCGCCGGGCTCGAGATACCGCTCGCGAAACACGCCTCGGTGTCGATCAGCGAGCTGCTGACCAGCGAGCACATCGCCGACGGCGAGACCGTCACGGTCGCGGGGCTCATCACGAACGTGCAGCACCGCGTCGCCCGCAACTCGGGCAACCAGTACGGCTCGATCGTGGTCGAAGACTTCGGCGGCGAGGTGACGGCCATGTTCATGGGCAAGGCCTACCAGGAGTTCTCGCCCGCACTCACCAACGATTCGATCGTGGTGGTGCGGGGCCGCGTCTCGATGCGTGACGACGGGCTCAACCTGCACGCGTTCAGCCTGTTCTCGCCCGACCTCGGGCAGGCCGGCGGCGACAACGGCCCGCTTGAGATCTCGATGGCGGATGCCCGTGCCACGACCGACACGGTGCAGGCGCTCAACGACGTGCTGATCAGGCACTCGGGTGACAGCGAGGTGCGGCTCAAACTCATCAGGGGCCAGACCGCCCGTGTCTTCGAGATTCCGTTCCGGGTCAACGTGACGGCCGACCTCTACGGCGAGCTCAAGTCGCTGCTCGGCCCGGCCTGCCTCACCTAGGGCGGGTGCCTCGACGGCCTGCCCCGGTAGGCTGGTGGGGCCATGATCCAGACCATAGACCTGCGGGGCATGACCCCGAGCCGCGCCCAGCTTCTCGACCTCGTGCCGCGGGCGGTGACCGACGTGTCGGTCGCCCAGGATGCCGCGCAGCAGCTCATCGACGACGTGCGCGAGCGCGGGGTGGAGGCGTTGCGCTCTCAGGCGGCACGGTTCGACGGGGGTGAGGCAGCGAGCATCCGGGTGCCGGAGAGTGAGATCCGCGACGCGATCGACGCCCTGCCGTCAGACGTTCGAGCCGCCCTCGACGAGGCCATCGACCGGGTGCGGCAGGCCACCGCCGCCCAGATTCCACCGGCCCAGACCACACAGCTCGGCCCGGGTGCCGTGGTCGAGCAGCGCTGGCAGCCGGTCGAGCGTGTGGGGTTGTACGTTCCGGGCGGCAAGGCGGTCTACCCGTCGAGCGTCGTCATGAACGTGGTGCCGGCTCAGGCCGCCGGGGTGCAGTCGATCGCGCTGGCCTCGCCGCCCCAGGCCGAGTTCGGCGGGGCGGTGCACCCGACCATCCTCGGCGCCGCCGGTCTGCTCGGCATCACCGAGGTGTACGCCATGGGCGGCGCCGGAGCGATCGGCGCCCTCGCCTACGGCGTGGCCGACATCGGGCTCGAGCCGGTGCAGATCATCACCGGCCCGGGCAACGTGTACGTGGCCGCCGCCAAGCGCATCGTGCGGGGCCGCACCGGAATCGATTCCGAGGCGGGGCCCACCGAGATTCTCATCATCGCCGACGAGACCGCGAACGCCGCCTATGTCGCCGCCGACCTCGTGAGCCAGGCCGAGCACGATGAACTCGCGGCTGCTGTGCTGGTCACGACGTCGCCCGCCTTCGCCGATGAAGTTCGAGTTGAACTTGAAGGTTGCGCGAACGGCACGACGCACAGCGAGCGAGTGCTCGTCGCCTTGCGCGGCCAGCAGTCGGCGATCGTACTCGTCGACGACCTCGTCGCGGCAGCACGGTTCAGCGATGCGTACGGCCCCGAGCACCTCGAGCTGCAGGTTCAGGATGCCGATGCGGTGCTGGCGAACATCCACAGTGCGGGGGCCATCTTCATCGGGTCGTACTCGCCCGTGAGCCTCGGCGACTACCTTGCGGGGTCGAACCACGTGCTGCCCACCGGCGGGCAGTCGAGGTTCTCGTCAGGGCTGGGTGCCTACACCTTCCTGCGGCCGCAGCAGGTCATCCGGTACGACCACGATGCGCTCGAGGCGGTCAGCGCGAACATCCATGCCCTCGCGACGAGCGAGAACCTCCCGGCCCACGCCGAGGCCGTCGCCGCCCGCTTACCGCGCTGAGTGCCCGGCGCCGCCCGCTTCGCGCGCTGAGCACTCGGCGCGCAGACTCTCGCCCCGTCGAAGCGGGTGCGGGCGCATCCGGCGCTGAGAATCCACCGGGCGGGTCGGCAGCCGCCGTGCGGCAGAGATTTGCCCGGTAAACTCGACTCACCATGTATTGCCCGTACTGCCGGTACCCCGACTCCCGCGTCGTCGACTCGCGCACCTCAGACGACGGGGTCGCCATTCGGCGCCGGCGCCAGTGCCCCGAGTGCGGCAGGCGTTTCAGCACCACCGAGACCGCGAGCCTCAACGTGATCAAGCGCAGCGGCGTGGTCGTTCCGTTCAGCCGCGAGAAGATCATGAACGGCGTGCGCAAGGCCTGCCAGGGCCGGCCGGTCACCGACTCCGACCTCGCCGTGCTCGCCCAGCGGGTCGAAGAGACCGTTCGATCGACGGGCGCCGCGCAGATCGAGGCGAACGACATCGGTCTAGCCATCCTGCAGCCCCTTCGTGAGCTCGACGAGGTCGCCTACCTGCGGTTCGCGAGCGTCTACCAGGCGTTCGACTCGCTGGATGACTTCGAGGCGGCCATCACCCTGTTGCGCATGGAGCACGGCGCGGGTGCCGCAGACGACGGCGGGGCCGGCACGGCCGGCGGTGCTGCGGGTTCGGCTGAGGGCCACGCCGGGGGTTCCGCTGCTCCGGCGGCCGGTGCCGCGAAGGGCCGCCCGGGCGACGCGTCGTGACGGCATATTCACTGCTGTTCCGCCACATCCTCTCGCGCATCGACCCCGAAGACGCGCACCACCTGGCCTTCGACGTCATCCGGGCCCTGCCACGCACGGCGCTGGGCGAGCGCCTCCGCCGGTTCACGGCGCCCGACCGCTCGCTCGAGGTTCGGGCGCTCGGTCTCACCTTCGCCTCGCCGTTCGGCGTCGCCGCAGGCTTCGACAAAGACGGTCGCGCCATTCTCGGCCTCGGCCAGCTGGGTTTCGGGCACGTCGAGGTCGGAACGCTGACGGCCAAGGCGCAGCCGGGCAACCCGCGCCCACGCCTCTTCAGGCTCGTGGATGACCGGGCCGTCGTGAACCGCATGGGCTTCAACAACGGGGGAGCCGGCCCCGCCGCGCTGCGCATCGCCGAGACGACGACCGCACCCTGGCGCCCGGTCGTGGGAGTCAACATCGGCAAGAGCCGCGTGGTCGACGTCGACGACGCGATCGACGACTACCGCACCAGCGCCCGTGCCCTCGCCCCCGTCGCCGACTACCTCGTCGTCAACGTCTCGTCGCCGAACACCCCTGGCCTCCGCGGCCTGCAGGAGCTCGACAAGCTCGCCCCGCTGCTCGTCGCCGTGCGCGAAGAGGCCGGCACCGTGCCGCTGCTCGTGAAGATCGCCCCCGACCTCACCGATGACGAGGTGCGCCGCATCGCCGAACTCGCCGTCTCGCTCGGCCTCGACGGCATCATCGCCACGAACACCACCATCTCGCGCGAGGGCCTGCGCGCCGCGCCCGCGACCGTCGAGGCCGCCGGCGCCGGCGGGCTCTCGGGGGTACCCCTGGCGGCACGCTCGCTCGCCGTGCTCGAACTGCTGCGCACCGTCGTGCCCCCCGAACTCTGCATCATCTCGGTCGGGGGCGTCGAGACGGCCGCCGACGTCGCCGAGCGCCTGGCCGCCGGCGCCACCCTCGTGCAGGGCTACACGGCGTTCCTCTACCGCGGCCCCCTCTGGGCCCGCCACATCAACCGCGGCCTGCTGCGCCTGCGCACCTCCGCCTGACCTCCCGTCGCCCGGCCCCTGACGTCCGGCGACCCCTGCCGCCGCCTCACCCTGCGGCGACTCCCGTCTCCGGGTCGTCACATCGTGCGTGCCCGGGTTTGGCGCATCTGCGCCTCCTCGAACGGCCGCGGATGCTCCGAAGTGCTGCGCTCATGCCGAACTGCGGCGGCTGCGCGCTAGCTGCGGGCCGACCACGACCCGCCGGCGAGGTGCCGCGGCCGGTCAGGCGGGCCCGTGCGTCAGGCCGGGAACTGGCCGCGCTTGACCTGGGGCTTGGGCAGGCGCATGGGGCGCAGCTGCAGGGCCCGCATGGCGCCGTACCAGCGCAGGCCGCGATCGAGCGAGCCGTACTTGGCCTTGAGGCGGTTGTTGATCTTGGTGCCCATGATGTAGATGTCGACCGCGACGACCAGCACGAAGGCGTACAGCACAAGCATCAGGTAGGTCTGGATGCTCGTGTTCGGCAGCAGCGTGAGCAGGATGACACCGAACATCACCGGAATGATGACCTCGCCCACGCTGAACCGCGCGTCGACGTAGTCGCGCACGAAGCGTCGCTGCACACCCTTGTCGCGCGCGAGGAGGTACTTCTCTTCGCCGGCGGCCATGCCGACGCGGGCACGCTCGCGTGCCACCTGGGTCTGGCTCTTCGCCTGGCGGGCCGCCTCTTTGCGGTCGCTCGGCACGAGGGGCTTTTTGTTCGCGGCCTCGCGCTCTTTGCGGGTGGGGGTCGCGCGGCCCTTGCCGGCCGGGGCCGTCTCGGTGAGGGGAGCCGACGTGACGATCTCGTCGACGGTTGATGATGAATCGCGCTTAGCCACAGTGAGTCCTCGAGTCTCGCAGACTGCGGGTACAGTCAGCCCCTTAAGATTACCGGTATGACCGAGCAACAGGGCAGCCCCACCGACAAACTCAACGCTGACGGCGAACGGGAGGCGAGCATCCGGAGCTTTGTCGAGCGCTCACTGCCGACCAGCATCGCCGATCTCACCGATCTCGTGCGCATTCCCTCTGTGTCGTGGGATTCGTTCGATCCCGCCCGGGTGGCCGACAGTGCTGATGCCGTCGCCGCCCTGTTCGAGGCCACCGGGGTGTTCGATTCGGTCGACGTCGCGCGGGCGAAGACCCAAACCGGCGAGTCGGGCCAGCCTGCCGTGCTGGCCACCCGCGCCGCGCGCAACGGCCGGCCGACCGTGCTGCTCTACGCGCACCACGACGTGCAGCCGCCCGGCTCCGACGCCGACTGGCAGTCGCCGCCGTTCGAGCCGACCGTGCGCGGCGACCGGCTCTACGGCCGCGGTGCAGCCGACGATAAGGCCGGCGTCGTGTCGCACGTCGCGGCGGTGCGGGCCCTCGCCGACACCTTCGGCGACGACCTCGACCTCGGTCTCGTGATCTTCATCGAGGGCGAAGAGGAGTTCGGCTCGAACTCGTTCGTCGACTTCCTCGAGACGCACCGCGACCAGATGGCGGCCGACGTGATCATCGTGGCCGACT
This sequence comes from Subtercola sp. YIM 133946, assembly GCF_036553535.1. Lineage (NCBI taxonomy): Bacteria > Bacillati > Actinomycetota > Actinomycetes > Micrococcales > Microbacteriaceae > Subtercola > Subtercola sp. YIM 133946. The sequence goes on along the minus strand of NZ_JAZHPE010000034.1, from coordinate 10,568 downwards.
CCGACAACTGGAACGTCGACACCCCCGCCCTCACCGTCAGTCTGCGCGGCAACGCCACCTTCACACTCACCGTCTCCACCCTCGAACACGCGTCGCACTCCGGTATGTTCGGGGGAGCCGCCCCCGATGCCATGCTGGCGGGCATCCGGCTGCTCAGCACACTCTGGAACGATGACGGCAGCGTCGCCGTCGACGGGCTGACCTCGTCAGACATGGCGGTGCCCGACGCCAGCGACGAGACGTTCTCGACGGATGCCGCACTACTGCCGGGCGTCGCACCGATCGGCCACGGCCCGCTGCTCTCGCGGCTCTGGGCGCAGCCCACGATCACGGTGACCGGCGTCGATGCGCCGACGGTCGCGAACGCCTCCAACACGCTGCTGCCCTCGGTGGCCTTCAAGATCAGCTCCCGGGTCGCCCCGGGTCAGGATGCTCAGGCTGCCCTCGACGCTCTCACGAGGCATCTGACGGCCCACGCCCCCTTCGGCGCTCACCTCGAGCTCAGCGAGGTGAACACGGGGCAGCCGTTCCTCGTCGACACCTCGGGCTGGGCTGTCGCCGAGGCCAAACGTGCCATGGCAGACGGCTGGGGCAGGGAGCCGCTCGAGACCGGCGTGGGCGGGTCGATTCCGTTCATCTCCGACCTCGTGCGCGTCTTCCCCGAGGCCCAGATTCTGGTGACGGGGGTCGAAGACCCCGACTCCCGGGCGCACAGCCCGAACGAGTCGCTGCACCTCGGGGTCTTCAAACGCGCGATCCTCACCGAGGCGCTGCTGCTGGCCCGGCTGGCCGGCCAGACGACCGACGAGCTCGCGCAGAACGGTTCCACCACAACCTGAGTGCCGACGTTTTCAACCAACCCCGGAATGAATCGCCGGGCACGCAGGTTGCTGGTTTAGAATTGCGGTATATCAGGTCACCCGATAGGAGACACTCATGAGCGACACCCTCGCACCTCAGGTCGAAGCGCCTGCCCACAAAGTCGGTCTCACCGACCAGGCGGCCACCAAGGTTCGCACCCTGCTCGAGCAGGAGGGTCGTGACGACCTCCGCCTGCGCGTGGCCGTTCAGCCCGGCGGATGCTCGGGCCTGATCTACCAGCTCTACTTCGATGAGCGCCAGCTCGACGGCGACGGTGTCGTCGACTTCGACGGCGTCGAGGTCATCGTCGACAAGATGAGCGTTCCATACCTCGACGGGGCGACGATCGACTTCGAAGACACCATCCAGAAGCAGGGCTTCACCATCGACAACCCGAACGCTGCAGGCAGCTGCGCCTGCGGCGACTCGTTCCACTGATCCAAAAAATTTCTACGCTGGGTAGAATTACTCAGCTTTGCCCCCCGAGGCCCGTAATCATGCGGATCTCGGGGGGTTTTCTCATGTGCTAGCAGACCCAGACACGGTTGACAGCCCCACCCGCAGAAACTTTCAGCCTGAATTCGACACAGTAGGCTAGGCAGCGTCAAATACACTTGACACAAGATCTGCCAGCAGTACATCCGAAGGGTTACAGGTGCGCTCGAAACGTCGTCTTAGATGGGTTGCGGTTCCCGTCATCGTGACCGTCGGTCTGTTGCTCGCCGGCTGCTCGCAGGAGCAGCTGCAGGGCTTCCTGCCGGCCGAACCCGACACCACCACGAACACCAGCATGGTGACCGGTCTCTGGGTCACCTCATGGATCGTGCTGCTCTGTGTAGGCGTCATCACCTGGGGCCTCACGATCTGGGCCGTGGTCGTCTTCCGCCGCCGCCGTGGCCAGACGGGCCTGCCGGTTCAGCTGCGCTACAACATGCCGATCGAGATCTTCTACACGATCGTGCCGCTCATCCTCGTTCTCGGGTTCTTCGCCTTCACCGCGCAAGACCAGGCCGACATCGAGCAGCCCTACGCGCAGCCCGACCAGACGATCTCGATCTACGGCAAGCAGTGGGCGTGGGACTTCAACTACGTCGATCAGAACACCTACACGGCCGGCGTTCAGGCGCAGACACCCGAGCCGGGTGCCGCCGACGCGAACAGCGCCCTCGTCGAGAGTCAGATTCCGACCCTCTACCTGCCGGTCGGCAAGAAGATCACGATCGAGCTTCACTCACGCGACGTCATCCACTCGTTCTGGGTCATCGACTTCCTGTACAAGAAAGACATGATCCCGGGCAAGACGAACTACATGTACGTCACCCCTGAGCGCATCGGCACCTATGCCGGCAAGTGCGCCGAACTCTGCGGCGAGTACCACTCCGACATGCTGTTCAACGTCAAGGTGGTCTCGCAGGCCGACTTCGACGCCTACACCGCGTCGCTGAAGGCCCAGGGCAACGTCGGCCAGCTGGGCGACGACTACAACCGCAACACGAACCTGCCGGGCACCACCTCGCCGCTGAACGAGGGCGCCGACGCCCTTCCGGCCGAGACGCCGGCTGCCGTCGCCGACACCGTCGACGGGGCAGCCGACTCCAGCAGCACCGCATCCGTCACGACGAGCAGCTCGAACTAGAAGGCGCGAAGATGACAACACTAACCGCCCCCAAACTGACCCCGGTCGAGCGTAAGGGCAACGTTTTCGTCAAGTGGATCACCTCCACCGACCACAAGACCATCGGGTACATGTACCTGATCGAGTCGTTCATCTACTTCTGCCTCGGCGGCGTGATGGCCCTCGTCATCCGGGCGCAGCTGTTCGAGCCGGGTGAGCAGCTGCTGGCCACGAAAGACCAGTACAACCAGCTCTTCACCATGCACGGCACGATCATGCTCCTGATGTTCGCGACACCGCTGTTCGCGGGCTTCGCCAACGTGCTCATGCCCCTGCAGATCGGTGCTCCGGATGTCGCGTTCCCGCGCCTGAACGGCTTGGCCTTCTGGCTCTACACCTTCGGCTCGGCCATCGCTGTCGGCGGCTTCCTCACCCCGCAGGGTGCGGCCTCGTTCGGCTGGTTCGCCTACGCCCCGTTGTCGAGTACGACGTTCACACCGGGAGACGGCGGCAACCTCTGGGTGTTCGGGCTCGTACTCTCGGGGTTCGGCACCATTCTCGGCGCCGTGAACTTCATCACCACGATCATCACGATGCGCGCCCCCGGCATGACCATGTTCCGCATGCCGATCTTCACCTGGAACATCCTCGTCACCTCCATCCTCGTGCTCATGGCGTTCCCGGTTCTGGCCGCTGCGCTCTCGGCGCTCGGCGTCGACAGGGTGTTCGGGGGCCACATCTATGACGCGGCCAACGGCGGCGTGCTGCTCTGGCAGCACCTGTTCTGGTTCTTCGGCCACCCCGAGGTGTACATCATCGCGCTGCCGTTCTTCGGCATCATCTCCGAGGTGCTGCCGGTGTTCAGCCGCAAGCCGATCTTCGGGTACAAGACCCTCGTCTACGCGACGATCTCGATCGCGGCCCTCTCGGTGACGGTGTGGGCCCACCACATGTACGTCACGGGCTCGGTGCTGCTGCCCTTCTTCGCCCTGATGACCATGCTCATCGCGGTGCCCACGGGCGTGAAGATCTTCAACTGGGTCGGCACGATGTGGCGCGGCTCGGTCACCTTCGAGACACCCATGATGTGGGCCATCGGCTTCCTCATCACCTTCACCTTCGGTGGCCTCACGGGTGTCATCCTGGCGTCGCCGCCGCTCGACTTCCACGTCTCCGACTCGTACTTCGTCGTCGCCCACTTCCACTACGTGGTCTTCGGCACCGTGGTGTTCGCCATGTTCTCGGGCTTCTACTTCTGGTGGCCGAAGTGGACGGGCAAGATGCTCAACGAGAAGCTCGGCCAGTGGCACTTCTGGCTGCTGTTCATCGGCTTCCACACGACGTTCCTCATCCAGCACTGGCTGGGTGTGGTCGGCATGCCCCGCCGCTACGCGACGTACTCGCCCGACGACGGGTTCACCTGGATGAACCAGATCTCTACGGTCGGCGCATTCCTGCTGGCCTCGTCGATGATCCCGTTCTTCCTGAACGTGTACATCACGGCACGCAAGGCGCCGCGCGTCACGGTGAACGACCCGTGGGGCTACGGCCGCTCGCTCGAGTGGGCGACGTCGTGCCCGCCACCGCGCCACAACTTCACCTCGATCCCGCGCATCCGCAGCGAGTCGCCGGCGTTCGACCTGAACCACCCCGAAGCCGGCGTGCCGGTGGGTGTGGGCCCGGCGAAAGACGCTCCGGATGCCCCGACCTACGACATCCAGACCGAGAGGGTGAAGTAAGCGTGCGCGCCAATATCAACGTCTTCTGGATTCTCTCCGGGTTCTTCCTACTGGCCGACGCGATCTACATTCTCTGGTCGCTCATCTCCTACGGCTACGTGGAGTGGGTGGGCACCATCGGCATCGGCCTGGGCGCCATCCTGGCCGGGTTCATCGCGTTCTACCTCAGCCGTGTTCATTCGGCCCAGGGCGGCGAGCTGCCCGAAGACGTGCTCACGTCGAACATCGACGATGGTGACCCCGAGATGGGCTTCTACAGCCCGTGGAGCTGGTGGCCGATCATCCTCGGTGGCGCATTGGCGATCTTCGTCACCGGTCTCGCCGTCGGCACCTGGATCTGCTTCATCGGCGTGGCCCTCATCCTGATTGCAATCGTCGGTTGGGTGTACGAGTACTACCGCGGCTTCTTCGCCCGGTAGAACCGCGCCTGACGGCTCGCTGAAGGCCCTCCCTGATCTGCTTACGCGGTCGGGGAGGGCCTTTCGGCGTTGTACCGTGGGGGAGTGACCGACGAGCCGCCGCACCCGACCCCGCAACAGCGCCCCGTGCAGCAGCAGAACGCTCCGCACGAGCGGAGTGCACTGCAGCAGCAGAAGGCGGAGGAGGCGCTGCGCGCGATCGCCGCAGGCGCCGACCCGACGCGCGAGGCGTTCGACCTGGCCAACGACTTCACCGACGCGCAGACGCACCGCCTGAAGCAGGCCATCAGGCGCCTGCTGCGCCGTTGACCGCAGACCGCCGGCCCATCCGCCGGTGGCGTGCCTGCCGCGAAGAACAGCTAAAGCCCCGTTAACGACGGATGCCCTCCCCGACAGTGGGGGAGGGCATCCGGTGTCGCAGGTGCGACCTAGTGGTGGTCGTGCGACTGGCGCTCGAGCTCGGTCCTGGTGACCGGTGCGATGCGGTCTTCAAAGAACCAGCGCGACATGCGAGCGCGCACCCGCTGAGGAGCGGTGATCTTGCCCTTGGCGTTCGGGCGGATCATCAGCGGCTTGTACTCGTTGAAGGTCACCAGGCGCCAGCGCTCGTACTCGTCGACCGGCTGGTGAACCTCGATGTACTCGCCGCCGGGCAGGCGCACGATGCGGCCCGACTCGAAGCCGTGCAGCGCGATCTCGCGGTCTTTCTTCTGCAGCGCGAGGCAGACGCGCTTGGCGACGAAGTAGGCGATGATCGGGCCGAGGATGACGGCGGCCTGAATCGAGTGGATGACCGCTTCGATCGACAGCTGGAAGTGCGTGGCGATGAGGTCGGAGCTGGCCGCCGCCCAGAGAGCCGCGTAGAACGTCACGCCTGCAGCGCCGATGGCGGTGCGGGTCGGGGCGTTGCGCGGGCGGTCGAGAATGTGGTGCTCGCGCTTGTCACCCGTCACCCAGCCCTCGACGAGCGGGTACAGCGCCACCGTCGAGATGAACAGGCCCAGAACCACGATCGGAATCAGGATGTTCCACGAGTACGTGTGGCCCCAGATCACCGACTCGAGCCCCGGCGGAATCAGTCGCAGGGCACCGTCGGCGAAGCCGATGTACCAGTCGGGCTGGGTGCCGGCCGACACCGGCGACGGGTCGTACGGGCCGTAGTTCCAGATCGGGTTGATGGTGAAGAACGACGCGATGAGCGCGATCACACCGAATACGATGAAGAAGAACCCGCCGGCTTTCGCCGCGTACACCGGCAGCACCGGGTAGCCGATGACGTTCTCGTTGCTCTTGCCGGCACCGGCGTACTGGGTGTGCTTGTGCACGACCACGAACACGAGGTGCAGCGCGATCATCGCCACGAGGATGGCCGGCAGCAGCAGGATGTGCAGGGTGTAGAGCCTGCCCACGATCTGCTCGCCCGGGAACTCGCCGCCGAAGATGAGGTACGAGATCCAGGTGCCGACGAAGGGGATACCCTTCACCATGCCGTCGATGATGCGCAGGCCGTTGCCCGAGAGCAGGTCGTCGGGCAGCGAGTACCCGGTGAAGCCCTCGGCCAGGGCGAGGATGAACAGCAGGAAGCCGATGGTCCAGTTCAGCTCGCGCGGCTTGCGGAACGCTCCCGTGAAGAAGATGCGCAGCATGTGCAGGCCGATGGAAGCGATGAACAACAGCGCCGCCCAGTGGTGGATCTGCCGGATGAGCAGGCCACCGCGAACCTCGAACGAGATCTTCAGCGCCGAATCCATGGCGGCCGACATCTCGACGCCCTTGAGGGGCACGAACGGGCCGGCATAGGTGACCGGTGCCATCGACGCCTGGAAGAAGAACGTCAGGAAGGTGCCGGTCAGCAGGATGACGACGAAGCTGTAGAGCGCCACCTCACCGAGCATGAACGACCAGTGGTCGGGGAAGATCTTTCGGCCGAACTCTTTGACGACGGCCGAGATGCTGGTGCGCTCGTCGATGTAGTTGGCGGCGGCGGCGGTGAAGCGCGACGACGGCGTCGCGGCGAGCTTCGGCGTGTCGCTGAAGGCGGGGTCTGCGATCTCGTCAGGAGGGGTGGTAGGTCGTTCGATGGTGCTCATGATCGCTCCCAGAAGCTTGGGCCGACGGGCTCGGTGAAGTCGCTCTGCGCGACGAGGTAGCCTTCGGAGTCGACCGTGATCGGCAGCTGAGGCAGGGGACGCTTGGCCGGGCCGAAGATGACCTGGCACTCGTTGTTCACGTCGAACGTGGACTGGTGGCACGGGCAGAGCAGGTGGTGGGTCTGCTGCTCGAACAGTGCTACCGGGCATCCGACGTGCGTGCAGATCTTGGAGTACGCGACGATGCCGTCGTAGTTCCAGGTCTCACGGCCCGGGCTGACGTTGAGGTCGGCCGGGTTGATGCGCATGAGCAGCACGGCCGCTTTGGCCTTCTGCTCGAGGCGGTCGGGCTGGTCGTTCAGCCCTTCCGGAATGATGTGGAACGCCGACCCGATGGTGACGTCGGCCGCCTTGACGGGCAGGCCAGACGGGTCGAGCGTGAGGCGGGTGCCCGCGCTCCACATGGTGGTTTCGAGCAGCGCAGCCGGGTTGCTGTACTCGGGCGCGAGGCCACGGAACAGGATGACCGCTGGCAGCGGGAAAGCGACGAGGGCGCCGATGAGGCTGTTGCGGATGAGGGTGCGCCGGCCGAAGCCCGACTCCTTGTTCGCCTCGTCGAAGATCTGCACGGCAGCCGTGCGGGTGGCCGCGGCCGATCGCACGGGGTGGCGGATGTCTTCGCCCTCTTCGTCTGACATGAGCGCCTTGGCCCAGTGCACCGCGCCGAGGCCGATGCCGAACAGCGCGAGCGTGATGCCGAGGCCGAGGAAGACGGTGTTCAGGCGAACCGACGTGAGATCGTCGTTGATCGGGAAGGCCATGTACGCCGCCAGGGCGAAGATGCTGCCCGCGATCGACAGGTAGAAGAGGGTGTAGACCACGCGCTGCGCGTGCTTGGCCTTCTTCGGGTCGATGTCGGTCGAACGGTGGCGGGTCGGCGGCAGACCGGGGTTGTCGAACGTGTCGGTGGTGATGACCGCGAGGCCACCGTCGGCCTCTGCGTGTTCGACTGCGGTGCCAGCTACCGTGCCCAACCCAGACGAGGTAGCGGCTAGGTCCTTACCGCTGCTGTCGTCGTGTGCCATGGTGTTCCCTTTCGAGCCTCAAGAATGTGTGTGCAGTGCGCAGGAGCTGCTAGTTCGACTTTGCTGTCAGCCAGACCGTCAGCGCCACGACGGCACCGATACCGAAGATCCAGATGAAGAGGCCTTCGGCGACCGGCCCGAGGTTGCCCAGCTCGAATCCGCCCGGTGAGGGGTTGTTCTGCAGGTACTTCAGGTAGGTGATGATGTCGCGTTTGTCTTCGGGCGTGATGTTGTGGTCGTTGAACACGGGCATGTTCTGCGGCCCGGTCAGCATCGCCTCGTAGATGTACTTGGCGTCGACGTCGGTCAGGGCGGGGGCGAACTTGCCCTCGGTGAGGGCGCCACCGGCGCCTGCGACGTTGTGGCACATGGCGCAGTTGATACGGAAGAGCTCGCCGCCGTTGGTGGCGTTGCCGGTCGTGGTGAGCTGGTCGTCGGTCGGAATGGCCGGTCCTGGCGACAGCGACGCGACGTAGTCGGCGAGGGCCTGGGTCTGCTCGGCCGTGAACTGCGGCGGCTTCTCCATGGCCTGCGGGCCCTGCATCGCCAGCGGCATGCGGCCGGTGCCGACCTGGAAGTCGACGGATGCCGCACCGACGCCGAGCAGGCTCGGACCGGCCGTGGAGCCCTCGAGGTTCATGCCGTGGCAGGTGGCGCAGTTGGCGGCGAAGAGCTTCGAGCCCTCTGCGACGCTCGACGCGCTGTCGGTGGCCGAGGCCGTGTCGGTCTTCGCCGTCGCCGTGCTCGTGAACAGCGCGTACCCGCCGCCGGTGAAGGCAAGCCCGATGGCGATCAGAACGACAGTGGCCAGGGGGTGTCGTCTGTTCGCTTTCGCAGGTTTGCGGGCCATTCTCTCAACTCTCTTTTGTGACACGGTGTTCGAAAAACGGTGGTGCGGCGCGCTATTTGAGGATGTAGATGACGAGGAACAGGCCGATCCACACCACGTCGACGAAGTGCCAGTAGTACGAGACGACGATGGCACTGGTGGCCTCGCGGTGGCCGAAGTTCTTCACGGCGAACGCCCGGCCGATCATCAGCAGGAAGGTGAACAGCCCTGCCGTCACGTGGAGGGCGTGGAAGCCGGTCGTGAGGTAGAAGGCCGACCCGTAGGCCGACGAGCTGATGGTGATGCCCTCCTGAACGAGGTTGGAGTACTCCCAGACCTGGCCGGAGACGAACAGCGCACCGAGGATGTAGGTGAGGAAGAACCACTCGACCATGCCCCACTGCGTCGGCTTCCAGCCGGTGGCGCGGGCCTGCAGGCGCTCGGCCGCGAACACACCGAACTGGCAGGTGAACGACGACGATACGAGGATCAGCGTATTCACGGTCGCGAACGGTACGTTCAGGTGACCGGCTTCGGTGTTCCACAGTTCAGGCGATGTCGACCTGAGCGTGAAGTAGATCGCGAACAGGCCGGCGAAGAACATGACTTCGCTGCCCAGCCAGACGATCGTACCGACGGCCACGACATTGGGCCGCTGCACCAGGGGTGCGGTGGGGGATTGGGTCAGCGATTGGCTCGTCACGGTTCCATTATGTCCGATTTCTTATCCGGCGTTTGGCATTTGCCACACTCTGTAGAAGTCGATTTCGATCTGGTCGCAGGCACGCACCATTTAGGATCGCTGTTATGACCTACGAACAGAGTTGGCCTCACATAATTTCGTCTCTGCTGGAGAAGAAAGACCTCTCTGTCTCTGAGGCGACGTGGGCCATGAACGAGGTGATGGAGGGCCGCACGAGCGACGCCCGGCTCGCCGGTTTTCTGGTCGCTCTGCGGTCGAAGGGCGAGACGGTCGACGAGATCGTGGGCTTTCGCGACGCGATTCTCGATCACGCCGTCGAGCTGCCGGTCGACCCCTTCGCGCTCGACATCGTGGGCACCGGCGGTGACCGGTTCGGCACCGTGAACGTGTCGACGATGGCGTCGATCGTGGCGGCTGCAACCGGTGTGCCCGTTGTGAAGCACGGCAATCGGGCGGCGAGCTCGCTGTCGGGTTCGTCTGACGTTCTGGCCGCCCTCGGGCTCGACCTCGACCTCGACGGCGAGAGCGTCGCGGCGGTGCTCACCGAGGCGGGAATCACCTTCGCCTACGCGGCGAAGTTCCACCCCGGTTTCCGGCATGCGGGTGCCGTTCGGTCGGAGCTCGGTGTTCCGACGGTGTTCAACTACCTGGGCCCGCTGTGCAATCCGGCGCGGCCCGAAGCCTCGGCCGTCGGCGTGGCGCAACTCGACCGCGTACCGCTCTTCGTAGGCGTGTTCCAGACCCGGGGCGCGACCGCGCTGGTGCTGCGCGGCGACGACGGGCTTGACGAGCTGACCACAACAGGGCATAGCCACATCTGGGAGGTCTCGCGCGGCGCGGTGACCGAGCACGACCTCGACCCGCGCGACCTCGGCATCAGGCGCAGCTCGATCGATGACCTGCGGGGCGGGGATGCCCGCGCCAATGCCGAGACCGTGCGCCGGGTGCTGGCGGGCGACGTGGGCCCTGTTCGCGACATCGTGCTGTTGAACGCCGCCGCCGGCCTGGTCGCCTTCGACCTGGCCCGTGACCCGTCGGAGGCGCTGCGCAGCATCGTCGAACGCTTCGCGGCGGCGATGCAGACGGCCGCCCAGGCGATCGATTCCGGGGCGGCCGCTGCAAAACTCGACCAGTGGGTGGCGGCCACCCGGCGCTGACGCCGGTGCCGCCGCGCGTCAGGTCAGGATGGGGAGGAGTGGTACGGCGACGAGGCCGGCGATGACGCCG
>NZ_JAZHPE010000033.1:0-43528 GCF_036553535.1 Subtercola sp. YIM 133946 | reverse complement strand
CCGTCAGCAGTCCCATATGCCAGGCGTGTGGGCTTCGAAGTCGCAGCGAGCTAAGTTTCAATCGATAGTGCTCGATATGTTTGAACCCCGAAGCGCTTCATTAACATCAGACAAGACTTGACTCCCCCTTCGCATCAAGCTTGGCATTGCAATCCCCTAACTGAGCCCGATCCTCGTCTGCATTGCCTCGCTCGCCCACCCTGCTAGCACCTGCAATCCCGCCAAATCCTGCTCCTAGTCCTCACCTCTTGTTTCTAAGCTTCTCTTAGTTTTTCCCCGTCATTCCGCCACCCCTTTACTCCACAACCTCCCATGCCCAAAACGTAGTGGTGGGTGTGGGAGGTTGTGGAGCGCGCCCTGCGCGGGGGTGGCGGAGTGACGGGGAACAACCGCCCTTACTACTTCTTTTACTACCTCCCGCTGTGGGAAGTAGTGGTGGAAGTGTTTTGAATAACAGCCCCCTCACGAATAACCACATCCCAGACCCGGCCTCACTGCCAACGTCGGCGCCATCTGCTTACAATTCCGGTAAGTCATCGTCTGCAGCGAGGAGGCCGGCGTGGGAACAATTGAGCCGTACGAGTCGGCGGCCGGCAAGCGCTATCGCGTCAGATATCGAAAGCCCGACCATTCTCAGACACGAAAAAACGGGTTCAAGACCAAGCGCGATGCAGAGCTGTTTTTGGCCGAGAACGAAGTCTCGATGGCACGCGGCCAGTGGATCGACGAGAGTCATGCGCGCGTGAAGGTTGGAACTCTCGCAACCGATTGGCTACAGCAGCAGACGCACTTGAAGCCGAGCAGCCTCGATCCCATCCAACGGGCCTACCGCCTTCACGTTGCTCCCCTCTGGGCCGATCGCGCCGTTGGCGGAATCAGGCCGAGCGAAGTCCAAGCATGGGTTACCGAGCTCAGCTCGCGAAAGAGTGCATCTGTGGTTCTTCGAGCGCACGGCGTGCTCGCCTCGATCCTCGACTCGGCGGTCGCAGACAGAAGGATGCTCTCCAACCCAGCCCGAGGAGTGAACCTTCCGCGCAAGACACCCAAACGGCGTATCTATCTGACGCACGAGCAGGTAGACCGCTTGGCCGCCGAGTGCGGCCCCAACGAAACACTCGTGCTGTTTCTCGCGTATACAGGCCTCCGTTGGGGCGAGGCGATTGGCATGCGAGTCGGGTCAATTGATACGTTGCGCCGTCGCGCGCTGGTGCAGGAGAATGCACCCCGAGTCGGTGGACGCATAATCGTCGGAACGCCGAAAGGGCACGAGGCACGAAGCGTTCCCTATCCGGCGTTTCTTTCAGAATCGCTCGCCCGCCTGTGTGAAGGAAAGTCCCGCGACCAACTCGTATTCGGTGACGGCACCACGCACCTCGGAACCCCGTCGTCACGCGACGGATGGTATGAGTACGCGATTCGCCGCCTGCAGAAATCCGACGCGTCATTTCCTCGGATCACCCTGCATGATCTGCGACACACCGCAGCCAGCTTGGCGATCAGTGCAGGCGCGAATGTGAAAGCCGTGCAGCGGATGCTCGGTCACAAGTCAGCCGCGATGACGCTCGACACGTACGCCGACCTGTTCGACGACGACCTCGACGCGGTTGCCAACGCGCTCGACGACGCGCGTACGCGTTCGAAATCACCGAATGTTCACGTCGTGACGAACCTGCGCAGCTGACGAACGGTGCCTAAATCCAGACGGCGCAGCGGAAACCGATGTGGCTCATCCCTGTGTCGATCATCTGTGGTCGCCGTGCAGCGGGTCGGTAACGCAGGCAGTAGCTGTCGGCGCAGAGGAACGAACCGCCTTTCACCACCTTGCGGGGTATCCGAAACTGGGGTTGGCGCGGGTCGTAGCTGTCGGCCTCGGTGACCCCGCGCGGGTTCTGGGGAAGACAGCAGTCGTCTGCCGCATCAGCGTCGAAACCGTCTCTGTACCAGTCGTCGGTCCATTCCCAGACGTTGCCAGCCATGTCTGAGAGGCCGTAGGCGTTCGGCGCGAACGAACCGACGGCCGCGGTCGCACCATATCCGGATTCCGATCGCCAGGGAAAGTCGCCATGCCAGTAGTTCGCGAGCCGCTCACCCGCCTGCTCTGCGGTCGGCCCCCATACGTAGTCGGCGTTCTCGAGGCCGCCGCGCGCTGCCGCCTCCCACTGCGCCTCCGAGGGCAGGGTGCGCCCAGCCCAGCGCGCGTAGGCGGCGGCGTCTTCGTGAGCGACCTGGGTCACCGGATGCTCACCCCGATCATTCACGGACGACCCGGGCCCTTCGGGACAACGCCACGACGCACCCGGCGTCCACCGCCACCACTGGTTGATGTGCCGCAGATCGACGGGGCCGGGCGTTCTGGTGAACACCATCGAACCAGGCTGCAGATTCTCGGCCGGGGCGCCCGGGTAATCTGCTGGGTCAAGCGGCCGTTCTGCAACCGTGACGTAACCCGTCTCAGCAACGAACCGACCGTATTGCGCGTTCGTGACCTGGTGCTGCTCAATGGCGAAATCGTCGACGATGACACGGTGCACCGGCGCCTCTTCCGGACCGTGTCGGTCGGAGCCCATCAGGAACGTCTGCGCCGGAATGGGCATCAACTCGGTGAGCTCGGCAGTCGTGGCGAGTGAGGTCACACGCCCTCCGAGAAAACGGTGTTCCAGTCGTTCTTCATGCTGACCACGGTCCAGTTCTTCAGTGCCGATTCCGCGAGAGCGTCTTCTGCGCCGCCGTCGTCGGCGAACTCGCGTTCAGCGTCGTCGTGATGAACGAGCAAGCGTAAGGCGGGAGTACCCGGACTTTCAGAAAACGCGAGCATGGGAAGGTCGCCGTTCGAGTTGCCGACCGACAGAATCGGCCGCCTGCCGATGCGGCTCCAGATGCGCACGGGTTTCTCGGGCCCGTCGTCGAAGAAGTCCATCGCCGCCTTGTACAGCAGCGACGACGTTCCCGAATCCGACTGGTAGCTGAGCCCGAGGGCGCTGCCAATCACCCGCTCGGGCGAAATGCCGTACAGCTCCTCGGCGACCGGCCGCATGAAGTCGCGGTCTCCGCCCGAGGCGATGTAGCAGGTGAACCCGTTCTGCTCGAGAAACGCCAGCAGCTCGGTCATCGGCTGGTAGGCGCACGACAGATAGCTGCGGTGCAGGGTGGGATGCTGCGCTGACGCGAAGAACTCTCGCACGCTCTGGTCGTACTGTTCGACCGCGACAGACTCGAACGCAGCAGTCACGGCGGCCATCAGCAATCGCAGGTCGGCGTCGTCCCCGTGATAATGCTTCACCATCGCGGCGCCGAGCCAGTGCAGGTCGTTCTCGTACGACGCCTTGTACGGCTGCTGCTCGCGAAGCTCGGGCCGCTGTGCGGCGAGTTCACCGAGCCGGCGCACCGTGAAGTCCAGTTGCACCGGCATGGGCTTCTCGCACCACAGCGTGCCGTCGTTGTCGAAGACGGCGACACGTTTCGCTGCCTCGACAAAGTCAGGGCCGCCTGGTGTGCTTACTCGTTCGACGAAGTCGACAATGGCCGTGCGGGTGGGCCCGTCGTTCCACGAATCCATGGGCATCCGGTTACTGGCCGGCCAGGAACGCGTTGAGCTTCTTCACCGCATGATCGATCGTGAACGTCGCCGGTTCGTGACGCGGCGGAAACTCGTAGAAGGACTGCAGGAACGCGGTGGCGATCGCCACACCGTAACCGGCGATGTAATTGTGATCGATGAACCAATCCCAGTAGGTGTTTGAGGTCACATCTGCACGCTCGAACGGATCGGTTCGCAGGTTGAAGAGCTTCGGCACCCGCAGCTGAGTGAACGGCTCGGCCCAGATCGCCATCGTGCCCTCACGGCGCTGCTCGAGAAAAACGATCTTCCAGTTGTTGAACCGGATGCCCAGCACATCGCAGTCGTCAGAGAAGTAGATCATGCCCTGCCGCGGGCTCTGCTCGACCTCGCCGGTCAGATACGGCAGCAGGTTGTACCCGTCGATGTGCACCTTGTAGGTGACGTCGCCGATCTCGTGACCCGTCTTCAGCTCTTCGACGATCTCGGGTTCGCCGGCAGCGGCGAGCAGGGTCGGCAGCCAGTCGTGGTGCTGAATGATCTCGTTCGAGATCGAGCCGGCAGCGATCTTGCCGGGCCAGCGAATCAGCTCGGGTACCCGGAAGGCACCCTCCCAGTTGGTGTCTTTCTCGCTGCGGAACGGCGTTGTACCGGCGTCGGGCCATGAGTTCGCGTGCGGGCCGTTGTCGGTGCTGTAGATCACGATCGTGTCTTCGGCGATGCCGAGTTCGTCGAGCAGGTCGAGGAGGGCACCCACGTTCTTGTCATGGTCGATCATGGTGTCGTGGTAAGTCGACTGCCAATAGCCGGCCTGGCCCACGCTCTCGGGCTTGGTGTGGGTGCGCAAATGCATATGGGTGAAATTCATCCACACGAAGAAGGGCGTCTCGGCGTCGTGCTGGCGGCGAATGAAATCCTGGCAGGCACCGAGCGTCTCGTCGTCGATGGTCTCCATGCGCAGCTTGGTCAGCGGCCCGGTGTCTTCGATCTTCTGCTTGCCCACGACGCCGAACTTCTCATCGACGGTCTCATCGAACTCGTCGGTGGCCCACGAGCGGATGACACCGCGGGGCTTTTGCAGAGCGTTCAACCGCGGGAACCGCTCGGCGCTCGGGAAGTCAGGATGTTCGGGGTCTTCTTCAGCGTTCAAGTGGTACAGGTTTCCGAAGAACTCGTCGAACCCGCGGTTCGTGGGCAGATACTTGTTCATGTCGCCGAGGTGGTTCTTACCGAACTGACCTGTCGCGTACCCGAGCGGCCTCACCAGCTCGGCGATGGTCGGGTCTTCAGGTGCGAGGCCGATGTCGATGCCAGGAACACCCACCTTGCTCATCCCCGTGCGGTACACGCTCTGACCGGAGATGAACGATGCGCGCCCGGCGGTGCAACTCTGCTCACCGTAGGAGTCGGTGAACCGCATCCCCTCGTCGGCAATGCGGTCGATGTTCGGGGTTCGATAGCCCATCAGGCCGTCGCTGTAGCAACTCAGATTTGTAATTCCGATGTCATCGCCCCAGATGACCAGAATGTTCGGCTTACTGTTGTCAGACATCGGAGAACCCCTCACCGTTTCGACTCGCATGACCGCAACTTCATCGAAGCGGCTTATCCCCGATCCTGTCCCAATTCGGGGGTCAAGACAAGGTTTTGCACGCTGCACGGGCAGCCTCTCGTCCGAACGTAGGGCTCATTCGGCCGCAGCTCTACCGCGATCTCTGCCATCCCACCCTTGTGGCTTTCACCGCAAATTGCCCGCATAGTTTTGCCTCGGAAGATGCGTCGGAGTGATCACCTGCGATCGAACAATTCAAGGCGAATGACAAATAGTCGATTTGAAGTGTGTCCAAAATGTGTCCAAAACGCATTTTTTGAGCAACGCGAAAGGCCCCACTTCCGCATGAATAAAGGGAAGTAGGGCCTTCGAGCTGAGTACCCCCAGAGGGACTCGAACCCTCACTGTGTCGATTTTAAGTCGACTGCCTCTGCCAATTGGGCTATGGGGGCGACCTGAGTCGCTACTCCTTCGAGACCGCTCCGCCGACCGGAACGGGGGCACCGGCGGGGCCGGGAAGCCCGGCGGGTGCCGACTCGACCGCCGGGGCCGCGGCGCGCGGGCGTGAGGCGAACTCTTCGAATGCTGCTCGCGGGTGCACGCGGGCTTCGAGCGAGACGATGTCTCGGCCGAGCAGGAAGTTCAGCACCCAGCCGCCGATGACGCGGATCTTGCGCTCCCAGCTGGGCATGGCCAGGCCGTGGTAGCCGCGGTGCATGAACCAGGCGATCACGCCGGTGATGCCGATCTTGCCCGACTGGAACGCGCCCACGCCGAGGCCGAGGCCGGCCACCGCGCCCGCGTTCTTGTGGTAGTAGTCTTCGAGGTCTTCGCCGCGAAGTTCGGCGACGAGGTTCTTGGCGAGACGCTTGCCCTGGCGCACGGCGTGCTGGGCGTTCGGCACGCAGAAGCCGCCGACGCCGCCGCCCGAGAGATCGGGAACGGCGGAGACGTCGCCGGCACCCCAGGCGTCGACCACGATCTCGTCGTTCTCGTCGTGCACGCGCAGGTCGGGGCGCACCCGCAGGCGACCCCGCTCCTCGATCGGCAGGTCGGTGTTCTTGAGCATCGGGCTGGCCATGACACCGGCCGTCCATACGATGGTGTCTGACTCGAACGACTCTCCGGTCGACAACTCGATGACGCCGCCCACGGCAGACTTGAGCTGGGTGTCGAGGTGGATCTGGGCGCCGCGCTCGGCGAGGTTGTTGACGACCCAGCCGGCGGTCTTCAGCGAGACCTCGGGCATGATGCGGCCCATCGCCTCGATGAGGTGGAAGTGGGTGTCTTCGAACTCGAGCTCGGGGTACCGGTCGAGCAGGGCGCTGGCGAATGAGCGCATCTCGGCGAAGATCTCGATGCCGGCGAAACCGCCGCCGACGACGACGAAGGTGAGCAGGCGGTCGCGCTCGGGGCCCTCGGGCAGCAGCGACGCCTTGTCGAAGTTGGTGAGGATGCGGTCGCGAATGGCGACGGCCTCTTCGATGGTCTTCAGGCCGATGGCCTCGTCGGCAACACCCGGGATGGGGAAGGTGCGGGAGACGGCGCCGGCGGTGACCACGACGATGTCGTAGTCGAGGTCGAACTGCTCGCCGATGTTCGGCAGAACGGTGACGGTCTTGTCGGCGTGCGAGATCTTCTCGACCTTGCCGGCGATGATCTTCGTGCTCTTCAGGTGACGACGGAGGGAGACCACTGCGTGCCGCGGATCGATCGAGCCAGAGGCGACCTCCGGCAGGAACGGCTGGTAGGTCATATAGGGCAGCGGGTCGACGACCGTGACCTCTGCTTCACCCGACCGAAGCCACTTCTCCAGCTTCCAGGCGGTGTAGAAACCGGCGTAGCCGCCGCCGACGATTAGGATTTTGGGCACAGAAAGGTTCTCCTCAGTGAAGGTACTGCCATAGGTTACTACCTCCGCACCGTGCCCCCTGAACAGGTCGTCGCTGAACGATCTGACAGGAATTCGGTGCGAAGCCGGTCAATGGCCCACACTGGCCTCGTCTCTAGGATACTCGATGCACTGGCAGACCAGCGGCGACCAGTCACCACGCTCGAGCGCCAGGTCGCCGATCGGGTTGACGCCCGGTCCAGCGGCCAGGGCATGCGCTGCGAGGGCGTGCAGGCACTTGACACGCACGGGCATGCCGCCGGCCGAGATGCCGGCGATCTCGTCGACGACGGCGATGCTCTCGCGATCGGCGATGTACTGTTCGTGGGCCGCCCGGTAGGCGTCTCGAACCTGCTCGTCGGTGGCGAGGAGGTCTTGCAGAACGGGCATCACCTGGGTGGCCTCGAGGTCTGACATGGCCGCAGTGGCCGCCGGGTGGCTGAGGTAGTAGAGGGTCGGGAACGGTGTTCCGTCGTCGAGGCGCGGGGCGGTGGCGACGACCGTGGGCGCGCCGCAGACGCAACGGGCGGCGATGCCGAGCACGTTGCGGGCGGTCCGGCCGAGCTGGGCCGAGACGGTGGCGATGTCGGCAGCGGATGCGGGGTCGAACGGTGGGGTGGTCATGACTGCAGGGCTCGTTACGGGGTCGTGGTCGGAGTGGGGGCGTCGGTGGCGGCAGGGCCGGTCGCTGCAGGGTCGGTCGCGGCAGGATCGGTCGCTGCCGCCGGGCCGCCGTCGCCGAGCTGGTCGGCGGTCTGATTGCTGAGCCCGGCGGTCAGGCCCGAGGCGAAGAGGGCGGCCATCCAGTTGCTCTGGGTCGACTGGATGCCCGTGCTCACCGGCGCCGTCGACGCGGCCGCACCGGCTCCCGTGTCGTCGAGCACGAGAAAGCTGGTCTCGCCGGGCATGACGAAGTAGAGCCGCTCGCGGGCCTCGGCGCGGATGTAGGCCGGGTCGCTCCACCTGGCGACCTGCGCGTTCAGCGTCGAGTTCTCGGCCTGAGCGGTCTGCAGATCGTTCTGCAGGTCGGCGATCTGCTGACGCTGCTCGATGAAGATGCGCGCACCGGGTGCGACGATCACCACGAAGAGCACGAGAACCACGAGCATCAGCACGGTGAACCCCGAGAACCGGATGCTGCGCAACCAGTTCGTCGAACCGGCTCCGTCAGCGGCAGCCCCCGCGCCCGCGCCCTGCGGAGCTCTGCTTCTGGCAGAACCGCCCTTCACCGAGACGGGTCGCGAAGCGGCCCGCTTGCTGGAGGTGGCTGGGGGCCGCATCGTGGTGTCTTCCTTGCTGCCGGAGAGGCTGAGGGTGGGGCAGGGTAACGCGAAGCGCGTAGCGTGACCGGCCGAACAGGGGTTCGACGGTCTCGCTACGCGGCTTCGTTGCTACTGAATCGAGTCTCAGCCCTTGAAGCGCGGGAACGCGGAGCGACCCGCGTAAACCGCAGCCTCGGCCAGTTCTTCTTCGATTCTCAGGAGCTGGTTGTACTTGGCGACACGCTCGCTGCGGGCGGGCGCACCGGTCTTGATCTGGCCCGAGTTGGTCGCCACGGCGAGGTCGGCGATCGTGGTGTCTTCGGTCTCGCCCGAGCGGTGCGACATCATCGTGGTGTAGCCGCTGCGCTGGGCCAGGCTGACCGCGTCGAGCGTCTCGGTGAGCGTGCCGATCTGGTTGACCTTGACCAGCAGCGAGTTGGCGACGCCGAGCGAGATGCCCTTCGCCAGGCGCGCCGGGTTCGTGACAAACAGGTCGTCGCCGACCAGCTGGACCTTGCCGCCGATCTCGCCCGTGAGGTGCTGGTAGCCCTCCCAGTCGTCTTCTTCGAGCGGGTCTTCGATGGAGACGAGCGGGTAGTTGGCGAGCAGGTTCTCGTAGTACGAGCTCAACTCCTGCGCGGTGGTGGCCTTGCCCTCGAACTGGTAGGCGCCGTCTTTGTAGAACTCGCTCGCAGCGCAGTCCATGGCCAGGGCGATGTCGGTGCCGGGCGTGAAGCCGGCCTTCGTGATCGCCTCGACGATCAGGTCGAGCGCGGCAGCGTTGCTCGAGAGGTTCGGGGCGAAGCCACCCTCGTCGCCGAGGCCGGTCGACAGGCCCTTGCTCGACATGAGCGACTTGAGCGCGTGGTAGGTCTCGACGCCCCAGCGCAGCGCCTCGGCGAACGTCTCGGCACCGATGGGAGCGATCATGAACTCCTGGATGTCGACGTTCGAGTCGGCGTGCGAGCCGCCGTTGATGATGTTCATCATCGGCACGGGCAGAACGTGCGCGTTCGGGCCGCCGACGTAGCGGAACAGGGGCAGGTCGGCCGAGTCGGCCGCCGCGCGGGCGACGGCGAGCGAGACGCCGAGAATGGCGTTGGCGCCCAGGCGGCTCTTGTTCTCGGTGCCGTCGAGGGCGATCATGGCGCCGTCGACGAGGCGCTGGTCGCTGGCGTCGAAGCCCTCGAGGGCCGGGCCGAGCTCGTCGATGACCGCGTCGACGGCCTTCAGAACGCCCTTGCCGAGGTAGCGGCTCTTGTCGCCGTCGCGCAGTTCGTAGGCCTCGAACGCACCCGTTGATGCGCCCGACGGAACGGCAGCACGGGAGACCACGCCGTCGTCGAGCAGAACCTCGACCTCGATGGTCGGGTTGCCGCGCGAATCAAGGATCTCGCGAGCGCCTACAGCTTCGATCAATGCCACTGGATTGTCTCCTCAGGGTTCAAAATGACGGATGACACGTGTGGCGTGCATCCGCGGCCCAGTCTAACGAACCGGTGCGAACCCGAGTGGTCGGGGGCGGCGAGCTGTGGATGATCGTGCCGCCGCCCCTCCTGTGCAGAACTACTCCTCGCCGACGCTCAGCGCCTCAGCTTCGACCAGAGCGGGCTCTTCTCCCCCGTTGTCGACGCGCGCGAGCGTCGTACGGCCGAACACGACGAACAGTGCAGCGACGATCACCGAGCCGGCCGCCGCGTACATCGGAAATCCGGGTGACACAGCCACCGCGAGGGCCGCTGCGGCGGGCGGAGCGATCGCGCCGCCCAGAAAACGCACCGACGAGTAGGCCGAGGAGGCTACCGTGCGCGGCAGGTCGGTCGCCATCATGACCGACTCGGTGAGCACGGTGTTCACGACCCCGAGCAACAGACCGCCGACGACGATGGTCACGATGAGGCCCGCCGTCGATGCGATCAGCAGGCCGCCGGCCACCAGGTCGAGAGCGAGCAGCACCAGCACGCCGATCAGGGCGGTCGTGCGCTTCATGCGCGCGGTCAGAATCGGAGCGACGAATACCGAGGTGATGGCGACGCCGAGCCCCCAGCCGAAGAACACCAGACCGAGACCTATGGCGTCAAGGCCCAGCGGAAAAGGAGTGTAGGCGAGCAGCGTGAAGAAGCCCATGTTGTAGAAAAGGGCAGTGAGGGCGAGCAACCGGATGCTCGGCAACCGCAGCGCGCGAAGAGGCGCCGACAACCGGGTTGGGCTTCGATCGGCTTTCTCGTCTTTCTTCAGCAGCACGGCGATGGCCACGAAGCCGATCGCCATGAGTACAGCGGTTCCGAAGAACGGACCGCGCCAGCTGATCGAGCCGAGCAGACCACCGAGCAGCGGACCGATGGCGATGCCGAGCCCGAGGGCAGCCTCGTAGAGCACGATGGCACTCGAGGCTCCGCCGCTGGCCGCGCCGACGATGGTCGCCAGCGCCGTCGAGATGAAGAGAGCGTTGCCGAGCCCCCAGCCGCCGCGAAAGCCGATGACGGCCTCAACACTGCCCGATGCGCCGGCGAGCGCCGCGAACACGACGATGAGCGCCAGCCCGATCAGCAGGGTCTTCTTGGCCCCGATGCGGCTCGAGATGAAGCTCGTGATGAGCATCGCCAGCCCGGTGACGACCAGGTAGCTCGTGAAGAGCAGGCTTGTCTGGGTGGGTGTGGCCTTCAGGCTCTCGGCGATGGCCGGCAGAATGGGGTCGACGAGCCCGATGCCCATGAAGGCGATCACGCTCGCGAAGGCGACGGCCCACACGGCCTTCGGCTGGCGAAGAATGGATGCCCCACCGCCGCCGTGCGGGGCGTGAGCGTTGAGCGGCTGGGGGTTCTGGGCTGAGGCGGCCTTCGTCGTGGGTGAGGCGGAAGTCGCGGAGCCTGTACGAGAGGATCCGACGGTCATGATCAGGCTGCCAGCTCCTGTACTCCTACGCGGTCGCCGATGAGGTCGGTCGCTTCGGCCAGCACGTCGAGCTCACGGCTCGACAGGTCGGCGAAGAGGGGTTCGAGGGCGACGCCGAGGCGGAAACGCCAATCGTCGAGGGCACGCTCGCCCTTCGGGGCGATCGCGATGAGCCAGGCCCGGGCATCCGAGCTGTCGGCGATGCGCTTGATCCACTCGAGCTCGTTGAGGTTGCGCACGATCTTGGTCATCGTGGGCTGGCTGACGCGGCTCGCGGCCGCGAGTTCACCGAGCCGCATGGGGCCGGCCGATGTCAGAACGCTCAGAGTGCGCCAGGCGGCTGGTGAGGTGTTTTCTCCCGTGGCCTGGGCCGCGAGACGGGTGAGACGGTGGGTGACCGTGACGAGGTCACCGAGAAGTGCTGATAGTTCGCTGTTCACTTAATTGATTGTATAGCCGAACTATATATAAACCAAAACCGTTCGCTCAGCGCTTACTCAGCCGCCCCGCCGTCGACTCTAGAGGGGTTTGGGGGTGAGGTCGGCGAGGGCGTGGGTGGTGGGGGTGACGAAGGCGAAGGTGGTGAAGCCGGCGGCGGCGGCGCGGGTGAGCTGGGCCTGGGTGTTCTTGGTGCGGCGCTCGAGGCGAACACGGGTGCCGGCCGCGATGAGCTGCGTCTTGAGGCCCAGGAGCTGAGCCGGTGAGGCGTCGGGGTCGTGCAGCAGCAGCAGGGCATCCGGAAGCCCGACCTGCTCAGACTGCAGGAGGTCGACGATGCGCTCGAAGCCGATCGAGAAGCCGCAGGCGGCGACGTCCTGGCCGAGAAAGCGGCCGATCATGCCGTCGTAGCGGCCTCCCCCGCCGAGCGAGAACGACAGGTCGGGGTGAGCGATCTCGAAGATGGTTCCGGTGTAGTAGCCCATGCCCCTCACGAGAAATGGGTCGAACACGAGCACGGCGGGGTCGATCACGTCGGCGAGGGCAGCCAGTTCGTCGATGATCGCCGGGTCGACCCCGTGCGGCAGCGCCTTGGTGATGGCGCGCACACCGAACGGGTTGAACTCGAGCGTGGTGACGCGGTGGAAGAAGGCGTCGAGCGCGTCGACCGCGTCGGGGGTGACCGCACGGTCGCGCAACTCGGCGACGACACCCTCGGCACCGATCTTGTCGAGCTTGTCGACAGTGATCAAGACCTGCGGATGCTCGGCCTCGGCGAACCCGAACACGTTCAGCATCGCGGTCAGCAGCCGCCTGTCGTTGATGCGGATGGTGCAGCCCTCGAGCCCCAGCTCGTCGAGCGTGGCGAGGGTGGCCGTGATGATCTCGGCCTCGGCCAGCTGGCTCGGCTCGCCGATGATGTCGATGTCGCACTGCACGAACTGGCGGTAGCGCCCCTTCTGCGGTCGCTCCGCACGCCAGACCGGCGCGATCTGGATGGCCCGGAACACGCTCGGAAGCTCGCCGCGATGGCTGGCGTAGAACCGGGCCAACGGAACAGTGAGGTCGAAACGGAGGCCCAGGTCGGCGAGGCTCTGCGCGTCGTCGTTCGCTGCGGCCCGCTCGAGCTCGCTGGCAGGAATGGCGCGCTTCAGAACGCTGAAACTCAGTTTCTCGTTGTCACCACCGAGGCCCGAGTGGAGGCGCTCGATGTCTTCCATCACCGGGGTCTCGATCTCGTCGAAACCGTGCGCGGTGTACGAGCGGCGGATGATGCCGAGCGCACGCTCACGCGCCGCCTTCTCGGTCGGCAGAAAGTCGCGCATGCCGCGGGGCGGGGTGATTGTCTGGGCCATGCCTCAATTGTGCCAGTCCGTCACGGGGTGCCAGCGCCCCGAACGGGCGGCCCAGAACCGAAGCTCGGCGGAATACGTCGAGGTCACGCTGTGGGCCGCCCGTTCCGCGTCAGTCGGCGGCAGGGAGGGCGATGATGCCGGCGTCGGCATCGAGATCGGGGTCGGCCGCAGCGGCATCGGCCCGGGCATCCGTCTCTGCCTCGCGGATCTCACCCTGCAAGTCGCGCAGGGTGGAGCGCAGCGCACGCTCGGCGTCGAGCCCCTGCGACTTGGCAGAGGCAACGATCGCGAGCAGCAGCGGCCCCAATTCGTCTTCAGACGACACCGGGATGCTCTGCGGAGCATCGGCGTCGAGCAGCCCGATCTTCTGCGCCTTGCCGAGCAGCTTGTCGGCGAGGGCCAGGGAGGGCATGCCCTGCGGGATGCCGTCGAGGATGCTCGTGCGCGACGGCTTCTCGACGGCCTTGAAGTCGTCCCACACCGCCACGACGTCGTCGGCGGTCTCGAGGGTGACGTCGCCGAACACGTGAGGGTGCCGGCCCACCATCTTCGCGGTCATCTGCGCGGCGACATCCTGGATGTCGAACTGCTCGCCCGGCGTGTGCGCGGCGAGGTCGGCGTGGAAGATCACCTGGTAGAGCACATCACCGAGCTCTTCGAGCAGGTCTTCGCGGGTGCCGGTCTCGATGGCGTCGATGAGTTCGTGCGACTCTTCGAGCAGGTATTTCACGAGCGACTCGTGGGTCTGCTCGGCATCCCACGGGCATCCGCCGGGCGCGCGCAGGCGGGCAGTGACGGCGATGAGCTCGTCGAGCTTGGAGGGAGCGGGCTGGGTGGCGTCGATGGTCACGGTGATCCTCCGATTCGGGCGAGACAGGCTCGGATTCGACTGTAGCCGCTGCGTGAGCGCACGAACCCTCTGCGTCTGCACGCCGAGCCTGCGAAGATGTGCCCATGAGCTTTCTGCGATCCGAACGCAACGCGGCCGCTATTCTGCTGGTCGCCGCCGCCCTCGGGCTGATTCTCGCCAACACGGGCGCGGGCGCCGAGCTGCTCTCGATCAATGCCGCGCACATCGGGTTCCCGGCCATCAACCTCGACCTGTCGGTCGAACACTGGACCAGTGACGGCCTGCTGGCGGTGTTCTTCTTCATCGTCGCGGTCGAACTGAAGCACGAGCTGGTCGCGGGCTCGCTCAACTCTCCGGCGAAGGCGCTGCTGCCTGCGATCGCCGCGCTCGGCGGCGTGATCGTGCCCGCCGGCGTCTACCTGCTCTTCAACCTCGGCAGCCCGTACGGTGACGGCTGGCCGATTCCGACGGCGACCGACATCGCCTTCGCGCTGGGCGTGCTGGCGATCTTCGGGCGGGCGCTGCCTGGCAAGGTACGGGTGTTTCTGCTGGCGCTGGCGGTGCTCGACGACCTGGTGGCCATTCTCATCATCGCGGTCTTCTTCACGACCTCGCTGAACCTGCCGGCGCTCGCGGGGGCGGTCGCGTGTGTCGCGGTGTTCGCTGGCTTGAGTTGGATGCTCGCCCGAGGTGGTCGCGAAGGGGCATCCGGTGCCCTGACGAACCGCGGCCTGCGTGTCGCGATCGGTGTGCTGATGGTGCTGATCGCGTTGCTCACGTGGGACTTGGTGTACCAGTCGGGCATTCACGCGACGATCGCGGGCGTGGCGCTCGGGCTGGTCATGGCCGCGAAGCCTGCAGCGCGCACCGCGCACACCCTGCAGCCGTGGTCGAATGCGATCGTGTTGCCGCTGTTCGCGTTCTCGGCGGCGCTCGTGATGATTCCGTCGGTGGGAATCACCGAGCTGAGCCCGGCGTTCTGGGGCATTCTGGTGGCATTGCCGGTCGGCAAGCTGCTCGGAATCACCGTGGCGGGGTGGCTGGGCAACCGGCTCGTGGGGCGCAACGCACCACGATCGAGCGTGCTGACGCTGCCCGACCTGGTGATGATCGGTGGGCTCGGCGGAATCGGTTTCACGGTGTCGCTGCTGATGAACGAGCTGGCGTTCAAGGGCGTCGATCTCGTGATCGACGAGGGCACCCTGGCGGTACTGCTCGGCTCAGCCGTGTCGATCGTGGCGGCGTCGCTGCTGGTGGCGGCGCGGTCGCGGGCGTACCAGCGCACGGCAGTCGGGGTCGACGACGAGGCGCTCGACTCCGCGCCGGCAGACTCGCCGTTCGTCGAGTGAGCCGTTCGTCGAGTGAGCCGCTCGTCGACGGACCCGTTCGCCGGCCGAGCCGTTCGCCGCCCGTCGAGTGAGCCGTTCGTCGACGGAGGCGCCGGCCGACTGAGCCCGCACCGGGCATCCGCTCAGGCACCCGAACCGTGCGCCCCCGAACCGCGGGTAACGTGGACAGGTGACCCCGCCGCCCTCCACCGCCGCCGTGCGAGACGCCGTGCGTGGGCCGGCGACGCTCTGGCCGGTGGGCATTGTCATCGCGGGGCTCGTGTGCCAAGAGGTGGGCGCATCGTTCGCGGTCGTGCTCTTTCCGCTGGTGGGCGCGCTCGGCATGGTCACGCTGCGCCTGGTGTTCTCGGCGGTCATCCTGCTCGTCGTGTGCCGGCCGCGGCTGCGCGGGTACAGCCGCAGCGACTGGCTCACTGTGGCGGGGTTCGGCGCGGTGCTCGCCACGATGAACATGCTGTTCTACGAGGCACTCGACAGGCTGCCGCTGGGTACCACCGTCACTATCGAGGTGCTGGGGCCGCTCATCCTGTCGGTCGTGGTGAGCCGGCGCGTCTCGAGCTGGCTGTGGGCAGTGCTGGCGTTCGCGGGGGTGGTGCTGCTGAGCCAGGGCGGGGCGGATGCTCTCGACGCCGTCGGCGTCGCCTTCGCGGCCGGCGCGGGAGCCTCGTGGGCGGGCTACATCCTGTTGTCGTCGCGGTCTGGGCGCCGTTTTCCGAAGCTCGACGGAATCGCCCTCGCGATGACCGTCGCGGCGGTGCTGTCGCTGCCGTTCGGGCTGATCTCGGCGGGGGTCTCGATCATCCAGCCGACCGCGCTGCTGCTCGGGCTGGCGGTGGCGGTGCTGTCGTCGACGATCCCGTACGCGTTCGAGCTGCTCGCGCTGCGGCGGTTGCCCGAGGCAACGTTCTCGATTCTGATGAGTCTGGCGCCGGCGATCGCGGCGCTGGCCGGGCTGGTGATTCTCGGCCAGGCGCTGACGTGGGTGGAGGCGCTGGCGATCGCGCTCGTGATCGCGGCCAGCATCGGCGCGGTGCGGTCGGCGGCGCTGCACGCCCGGCGCGTGGCGGCAGCGGGCCTGGTGTAGGCAGCGGCTCGGCGTAGGCGGCGGCTCGGCGGACTCTGTGCGTTGGCCGCGGGCTGGCCGCGGCCGGCCGACCTCGTACGTCGGTCGCGGGCGCGGGGTCGGGCCGCCGGCCGAACCGCGCGAAGCTGGGGGTGGCGCAACCGATGCAGGCGTCGCACACTGGGTGCATGAACGACGAAGCCGAACCCGCACAGGCCCTCGACGACGCGAATGCGCCGGGCGATGGGATGCTCGCACCCGTTACTCCGACCGCACCGGGCGTGTGGCCGACCCTGCGTTTCACCGACGCCGAGTCAGCGCTCGAGTGGCTGGTGGAGGTGCTCGGGTTCACCGAGCACGCCGTATACCGAGGCGACGACGAGCGACCGATCGCGCACGCCGAACTGTTGTGGCCGGAGGGCGGCGGCATCATGATCGGCTCTGACGCCGGCGAGAAGAGCTGGTCGGGCGCAGTCGGTGGGCCGGGTTCGTCGTCGCAGTACCTCAGTTCGGCGCACACGGCGGCGATCTTCGACCGGGTCGTGGCGGCGGAGTGGCAGGTCATGCGCCCGCTGACCGAGCAGGACTACGGCTCGCTCGAGTTCGCCTGCCTCGACCCCGAGGGCAACGCCTGGAGCATCGGAACGTACCGCGGCGAGAACCTCTGACGCGGTCGGCCCGACGCGGCACGCCGGGTGGGTAGGGCGGCCGGGTGAAGGGGGTGGGCCAGGTGGCGTCCGGGTCGGCGGAGCGCGCTAGTCTGCGGGCGCCGCGGCAGCGGCGGCCGGCACAGCGGGGGCCGGGAAGATGGCGCCGAGGAGGCTCTCGACCCAGGCGATGAGGTCGGCGTCGGGCAGGGGCGCCCCGTTCACGACCGGCATCGGCACCGACAGTGCCGCGGCGGCCGCCAGGTACTTGGCCGTGGGGTACATGCGGCGCAGCCGCACCTGCACCGAGTCGGGCAGCGTTGCCGGGGCCACGCGCAGGTTCGACCCCATCGCCACGACCTCTGACAGCCCGGTTCGTTGCGCGAGCCGGCGGAGCTTCGACACGGTGATCAGGTTGGTGACCTGCTCGGGCGGCTCGCCGTAGCGGTCGGTGAACTCTTCGAGCACCTGGTCGATCTGGCCGTCGGGCGCGGTCGGCGACGTGGCCGACGACAGCTTCTGGTAGGCCTCGAGCCGCAGCCGCTCGCTGTCGACGTAGTCTTCGGGAATGTGCGCGTCGACCGGCAGTTCGAGCCGCAGTTCGGTCTGCCCCTCGGCCACGTCACCGCGGAACGTCGAGACGGCCTCGCCGATCATGCGCAGGTACAGGTCGAACCCGACGCCCGCGATGTGGCCCGACTGCTCGCCGCCGAGCAGGTTGCCCGCACCTCTGATCTCGAGGTCTTTCAGCGCGACCTGCATGCCCGACCCGAGCTCGTTGTTCGCAGCGATGGTCGACAACCGGTCGTGCGCCGTCTCTGACAGCGGCTTGCCCTCGTCGTACAGGAAGTAGGCGTAGGCCCTCTCGCGACCTCGACCGACACGACCGCGCAACTGGTGCAGCTGCGACAGCCCGTACTTGTCGGCGCGGTCGATGATCAGCGTATTGGCGTTCGGAATGTCGAGCCCGGTCTCGATGATGGTCGTCGAGACGAGAACGTCGAACTTGCGCTCCCAGAAGTCGACGATGACCTGTTCGAGCACGTGCTCGGGCAGCTGGCCGTGTGCGACGGCCACCCGGGCATCCGGAACCAGCTCGGCGATGTGCGCGGCGACCCGGTTGATCGACTGAACCCGGTTGTGCACGAAGAACACCTGGCCTTCGCGCAGCATCTCGCGGTGAATCGCGGCAGCGACCTGGCGGTCGGAGTTCGGCCCCACGTAGGTGAGAATCGGGTGCCGGTCTTCTGGCGGGGTGGCGAGCGTCGACATCTCACGGATGCCCGTGACCGCCATCTCGAGCGTGCGCGGGATGGGCGTGGCACTCATCGACAGAATGTCGACGTTGGTCTTGAGCTTCTTGAGCTTGTCTTTGTGCTCGACCCCGAACCGCTGCTCTTCGTCGATGATGACCAGGCCGAGGTCTTTGAAGACCATGCCCTCGGTGAGGATGCGGTGCGTGCCGATGACCATGTCGATGGTGCCGTCGGCGAGCCCCTTGATGGTCTCGCGCACCTCTTTGTCGGTCTGGAACCGCGACAGCGCGCGCGTGTGCACCGGGAACCCGGCGAACCGTTCGGTGAACGTCTCGAGGTGCTGCCTGACGAGCAGAGTGGTCGGCACGAGCATCGCGACCTGCTTGCCCTCCTGGATGGCCTTGAAGGCGGCGCGCACCGCGACCTCGGTCTTGCCGAAACCCACGTCGCCGGCGAGCAGGCGGTCCATGGGGATGGGCCGCTCCATGTCTGCCTTCACCTCGTCGATCGTGGTGAGCTGGTCGGGCGTCTCGGCGAACGGGAACGCCTCTTCGAGTTCGCGCTGCCACGGCGTGTCGGGCCCGAAGGCATACCCCTTCGACGCCATGCGCGCGCTGTACAGCTTCACGAGCTCGACGGCGATGTCGCGCACGGCCTTGCGCGCCTTCGACTTGGCGTTCGACCAGTCGCTGCCGCCCATCTTCGACAGGGCCGGCGCCTCTCCCCCGACGTAACGCGTCAGCAGGTCGAGCTGGTCGGTCGGAACGTAG
This sequence comes from Subtercola sp. YIM 133946, assembly GCF_036553535.1. Taxonomy (NCBI): domain Bacteria; kingdom Bacillati; phylum Actinomycetota; class Actinomycetes; order Micrococcales; family Microbacteriaceae; genus Subtercola; species Subtercola sp. YIM 133946. The sequence continues at coordinate 24,644 of NZ_JAZHPE010000033.1, read as the reverse complement.
AGCTTGTCGCCCGGGTAGCCGCGCTTCGAGGGCGCGTACTCGAGGGCGAGGTACTCACGCGTGGTCTTCACGGGGTGACGCCCGCCGCTCGACACCTCACGCTGGGTGAGCTCGATGAACTTGCCGATGCCGTGCGTCTGGTGCACGACGATGTCGCCCGGCTTCAGCTGCAGCGGGTCGACGACGTTCTTGCGCCGGGTGGCCAGCTTCTTGACCTGCCGCCCGTCGTAGCCGGCGCTGCGGCCGTAGAACTCGGACTCGCTGACCAGCGCGAGCTTGGTCTCGGGCAGCTCGAAGCCGCTCTCGACGGTGGCCTTGACGAGGTAGGCGATGCCCGGCTCGGGCTCGGCGGGAAAGTCGTCGACGATGCGGGCGGGCAGCTCGCGGCCGGCGAGAACGTCGGCGGCGCGTTCGACCAGGCCGGCTCCGGCGGCGACGACCGCGACGCTCCAGCCGTCGTGCAACCGTGCGGCGACGTGCTCGAGGGCACCGTCGACGTTGCCTTGGAAGCTCGGTACGGCATCCGCCTCGATACGCACGTAGTGGGCGTCGGAGTCGACGATGGCCTGCAGGTGTTCGTCGACGGATGCCGTACCGCTGTCGAACGTGCTCAACGTCCACCACGGGCGGTTCACCCCGGCCGCGAACTTGAGGTCGTTGAGGGTGATGAACTCACCGGAGGCCAGGTCGATGGGCGCCTCGGCCCCCACGGTGGCCGCGCTCCACGCCGCGGCGAGGAACTCGCGGTTGGTCTCAGAGAGGCTCACTGCCCGACTCGCCACGCGTTCGGGCGAGATGACGGCGATGACGCAGCCATCGGGCAGGTAGTGCGTCACCGTGACCAGGCGGTTCAGGAGGGCGGGCGCCAGGCTCTCCATGCCCTCGACCGGGATGCCCTGGCCGATCTTCTCGAGCAGGCCGGCGAGGCTCGGAAACTCGTGCTGCATCTCGCGGGCGCGCTGCCGCACCGACTCGCTGAGCAGCAGCTCCCGGCTCGGCGGCAGGTCGACCTGGTCGAGCTCGGTGTCGAGCGAGCGCTGGTCGGCCACCGAGAAGAGCTTGATCTCTTCGATCTCGTCGCCGAAGAAGTCGACCCGAACCGGATGCTCGGAGACGGCGGGGAACACGTCGAGAATTCCCCCGCGCACCGCGAACTCGCCGCGGCGGGTGACCATGTCGACCCGCGAGTAGGCGAGATCGACCAGCTCGCCGGTGAGGCGGGCGAGGTCGTAGCCGCGCCCGTTCTTCACGAGCCGAACAGGCTCGTACTCGGTCAGGTTGTCGGCGAGGGGCTGCAGAGCCGCTCGCACCGAGGCGACCACGATGATGGGCCGGGGATCGGTCTCGGCCGACCACTCGGCCAGGCGGCGCAGGGCAGCGATGCGCTTGCCCACGATCTCGGCGCTCGGGCTGAGACGCTCGTGCGGCAGTGTCTCCCACGCCGGAAATTCGAGGATCTCGGCCTCGGGGGCGAGCGAGGCGAGACCGGCCCTGATGGTCTCAGAGTCACGGCCGGTCGCGGTGACGACCAGCATCGCCTGCGGCAGCTGCTTCTCGGCACGGCGGGTGAGCAGGCCCGACAGCAGCGGAGCACGCAGCCCGTCGGTGAGGGAGAAGTCGGCGCTGCGACCCGCCTCGCCCAGGGCGCGTTCGAACGTCGAGGCGCGCGAAAGCGCAGCGATTAAGCCCTGGAGGATCACCGGATAAGTCTACGGGCACCCTCTGACAGCGGGCCGCGTCAGGCGGGCGGCGGCGAGTGGAACTGCTGCTGAGCTGCGGTGAGACCGTCGGTTGCGATCTTCTCGACCGCGTCGGCGGCATCGGTGAGGATGTTCGGCAGCACCTGACGCTCGGTCGACGTGAAGTCGCGCAGCACGAAGTCGGCGGCACTCTGCCGCCCGGGCGGTCGACCGATGCCCACACGCACCCGGGTGAAGTCACCGGTGCCGGCGGCCGCGGCGATGTCACGGATGCCGTTGTGCCCGCCGGGCCCGCCGCCGAACTTCAGGCGCAGGGTGTCGAACGGAATGTCGAGCTCGTCGTGCACCACGATCAGGTGCGACGGCAGGGCGTCGTAGTACGAGAGAAGGGCGGCCGTCGGGCCGCCCGAGTTGTTCATGAAGCTGTTCGGCTTCGCGAGCACGAACCGCGGGCCGCCCGGCGTCGAACGCCCGGTCGCGACGCGGGCGTTCACGCGCGGGGCCGAGGAGAACGACGCCGACAGCCGGCCGGCGAGCTCGTCGAGCACCATCTGGCCGACGTTGTGCCGGTTGCCGGCGTAGTCGGGCCCGGGGTTGCCGAGCCCGACTACCAGCCAGAGGTCTTCTGCAGACAGGGTTACGCGGGGGTCGGGGCGTCTGAGGTCGACGCGTCGCCAGCCGACAGGCTGTCGCCGAGGTCTTGCTCCTCAGGCACCGACACGGCGACGATGAGCTGGTCTTCGTCGCCGACGAGAACGGCACCCGCAGGCAGCGCGATGTCTTTCGCCAGAATCTGGGTGCCGGCCTCGGCGCCCTCGATGTTGACGACGACGCTGGTCGGGATGTTCGTGGCGAGCACCTCGAGCAGCAGCGAGAAGGTGTCGAGGTCGGCGGTGGTGCCCGAGACGGGCTCACCCTCGACGTGCACGGCCACTTCGACCTGCACACGCTCACCGGCGCGCACGACGATCAGGTCGAGGTGCTCGATGATCTGGCGTACGGGGTCTTTCTGCACGTCTTTCACCAGCGCGAGCTGCTGCTTGCCCTCGATGTCGAGGTCGATCAGCGCGTTCGACTTGCGGATGAGCAGGAACACCTCGTGGCCGGGCAGGCTCACGTGCTGCGGCTCCGCGCCATGGCCGTAGATCACGGCGGGGATCTTGCCGGCGGCGCGCAGCTTGCGGGCAGCGCCCTTGCCGAACGACGTGCGCGGCTCGGCGATGATCTTGTTGTCTTCGTCAGTCATGGTTCTTCTCCTCAAAGGTGGGTGTTCAACTCGAACGCGTCAGCGTGAGGAAGAGCCAGCTCGAAGAGCGAAAAAGCGTCGTCCACCGCGTCGATCACGGATGCAGGGCATCCCTCGCCGAAGTCAGTTGTTCAGCCTACTACACCTTGAGAGAGATGAGCCACGCGTCGAGCCCCATCAGGGCGGCGTAGAGCACGGCGAGGATGAGGTAGCCGTACACGTTCCGCCGTACCCCTGCCCCCGGGTTGTGCCACCAGTCGAAAACCTTGAAGATCCAGGGCGCGACGAACCAGCCGAGCAGCTGGGTGCTCACGACGTTGCCGATGAACAGGCTCGCCCAGAACGGCACGCCGTTGTCTTCGAGCAGGGGGCCGCCGATGAAGTACCCCCACAGGAACACGATGGGATACAGCACCAGCAGCACGAGCAGATTGTCTTTGAAGATGGTCGCGCGACTCGGCCGACCGGGCGCCCAGAAGTTGAAGCCGTAGCTCGACCGCGAGACACGCATGTTCGAGTTGTAGGCCTCGCCTTCCTTCAGCAGCCGCGCCCGCTGTTGCGAGTTCTGCCACGCCTCGAGGTGCTGGTCGGTGTCGAAGGTGACGATGACCGTCCAGTCTTCTTGCACACCGGGCGTGGGGCGCTCGATCTTGTGGCCGAGAAAGCCGGGGTAGCTCGACTCGGCCGCCGAGATCTTGCGCTGCCAGGTGAGGAAGGCGTCTTCGCCGCCCGGCTCGACGTGGCTGGTCACGATGATCGACGCAGCCTTGGCCGTCGATTCGTCTTCGGTGACCAGGTGCACGTCTTCCTGCCCGACGAAGTGGCCCTTGATCTCGTCGATGAACGCCGAACGCTCGGCGCTCTGCAGCCAGTCGCGCGCGGCCTGCGCGTTGACGAAACGCTGGATGAGAATCCAGTCGTCCTGGGTCGGCGGCGACGGCTCGATGACCTTGCGGTCGATGAAGCCGGGCCAGGTGGCCATGACGACCCCGAGCCGCTTCTGCCATTCGCGGTACAGGTCATTGCTTTCGGGAATGACCCTGCGCTCGATGATGAGCGAGACGGGCTGGCTGAGCGCCGCAGAAGCGGCCCGGGTGTCGGTCGTGGTCACAGTGGGTCAGACCGCCGAGTAGGTCGACTCGTCGACGATCGACTGCTGGTAGACCTTCGTGCCCATGACCCAGGTCTGGTCGACCGCGCGCTCGTCGCCGACGATCATGATGCCGAAGAGCATGTTCGCGGCATCGTCGACCGTAACAGGGTCGCCACCGTCGGCGATCAGGCTGGAGTGCCAGTCGGCCCCGGGAGGGCCCGCCGTCCAGTCGAGGGCGACGAAGTCTGCCTCCTTGCCCACCTGGAAGCTTCCGACGCGGTCGTCGATGTAGAGACCCTCGGCGCCGCCGAGGGTGATCGACCAGAACGCACGGTACGCCGACAGCTTGTTGCGCTCAGCCTCTGCCGTGTCTTTCAGCGAGGGGTCGACGCTGCCGTCGAGAAGGGTGTTGTTGATCATGCCGACCTTGTAGGCCCCGTCGAGAACGGCGAGCATGCTGAAGCGGTTGCCGCCGCCCATGTCGGTGCCGAAGGTCATGCGCACGCGTTCGTCGGGATCTGTGGCCTTGCCGAGCCGGAACATTCCGCTGCCCAGGAACAGGTTCGAATTCGGGCAGAAGGTGACGGCCGCGTCGGCGTCGTGAATGCGCTTGTACTCCGAGTTCGACAGCCACACCGCGTGACCGCCGGTGAACTTGGGCCCGACGAGGTCGTACTTCTCGTACACGGCGAGGTAGTCGTCGGCACCGGGGTGCACGGCGCCGACGCCACGCACCTCGGCGGGGTTCTCTGAGATGTGCGTGTGCACCCAGGCGTCGGGATGCTCGGTCTTCAGCTGCGCGCACTTCTGCAGCAGCTCGGGGCTCGCGCCGAACGCGAACCGGGGCGTGATGGCGTACAGGTTGCGGCCGACGTTGTGGTACTTCTCGATCAGCGCCTTGCTGTCGGCGTAGAAGTTCTCGGGAGTGTCGACGAAGTAGTCGGGAGCGTTCTGGTCGATGCCCGTGAGGCCCGAGATGACGCGCATGTTGCGCCTCGTGGCCTCTTCGAAGAACTCTTCGGTGCACACCGGGGCGCTCGAGGTGAAAGCCTGAACCGTCGTCGTGCCCGAGGCGAGCAGATTGTCGAAGAATCGCCCAGCCGCCTCGTGGGCGTAGCTGCGCTCGGCGTAGCGAGCCTCCTCGGGGAAGATCCACTTCTGCAGCCAGGGCAGCAGCTGCTCGCCGAACGCCCCCAGAACACGCGTCTGCGGAAAGTGGATGTGACCGTCGATGAAACCCGGGGTGATGATGCGGTGCTCGATGTGCGTGGTCTCGACGTCGCCGTACTCGGCGCTCAGTTCGTCGTACGGGCCGAACGCGACGATGATGCCGTCGTCGACGACGAGGAGGCCGTCGGAGACGAAGCGGGCAGAAGCCTCCTCATCGCCGACATGTTTCCAGGGGTCGTCCACGAAGTCGAAAAAAGTTCCTCGGATGGCGTGAGTGGTCACTAAATCAAATCCTTCGCTCATGTTCAGTTGACGGGCGCAGGATCCCCCCACCCGTTGTCGATCGTAGTGGGGAGAACTCCCCACATATCACCCCTCATTCGGGGGTCAATCCCCTGCGCCAGCCGGCCCCCACCCGAGCTGCGACGAGACCGACCCGCTACGCTGGAAACCGACGTACCCAGAAGGAGAACAATGGCTGAAACGAGCGAAGCGACGGCGAACATCGGTGTTGTCGGACTAGCGGTGATGGGCTCAAACCTAGCGCGAAACCTTGCCAGTCGCGAAGGAAACACGGTGGCTGTGTACAACAGGTCGCCGGAGCGCACACAGCTCCTCGTCGACGAGCATCCGGAGGCCGGATTCGTCGCCTCGGAGAAGATCGAAGACTTCGTGGCGTCGCTTCAGAAGCCGCGCACCGCCATCATCATGGTGCAGGCGGGCAAGGGCACCGACGCAGTGATCTCGCAGCTCGCCGACCTCTTCGACGAGGGCGACATCATCGTCGACGGCGGCAACGCGCTGTTCACCGACACCATCCGCCGCGAGGAGGCCGTGACGGCGAAGGGCATCCACTTCGTCGGAACCGGTATCTCCGGCGGCGAGGAGGGGGCGCTCAAGGGCCCGTCGATCATGCCCGGCGGCTCGAACGAGTCGTACGAGACGCTCGGCCCGATTCTCGAGTCGATCGCTGCCGTCGCCGAGGGCGAGCCGTGCGTCACCCACGTGGGCACCGGCGGTGCCGGGCACTTCGTGAAGATGATCCACAACGGCATCGAGTACGCCGACATGCAGCTGATCGCAGAGTCGTACGACCTGCTGACCAAGATCGGCGGCCTCTCCCCCGCTCAGGCGGCCGACGTCTTCACCGAGTGGAACTCGGGCGACCTCGAGTCGTACCTCATCGAGATCACCGCCGAGGTTCTGAAGCAAGTCGACGCCAAGACCGGCAGGCCGTTCGTCGACATCGTGCTCGACCAGGCCGGCTCGAAGGGCACCGGTGTCTGGACCGTGCAGAACGCCCTCGACCTGGGCGTGCCGGTCGGCGGCATCGCCGAGGCCGTGTTCGCCCGTGCCGTGTCGAGCCACCCCGAGCAGCGCGAGGCCGCGCAGGCGGTCATCGAGTCGCGCCCGACCCCGGTCGAGGTGGGCGACTCGTTCGCCGACGACGTGAACGCCGCACTCTACGCCTCGAAGGTCGTCGCCTACGCGCAGGGGTTCGACGCCATCATCGCCGGCGCCGAGAAGTACGGCTGGGACATCAACAAGGGCAACATCGCGAAGATCTGGCGCGGGGGCTGCATCATCCGCGCGCAGTTCTTGAACCGCATCGTCGAGGCCTACGACAAGAACCCCGAGCTGAAGACGCTGCTCGCCGACCCCTACTTCGCCTCGGCGGTCGCGAATGGCGAGGCCGCCTGGCGCCGCATCGTGTCGACGGCCGCACTGTCGGGCATCCCGGTTCCCGGTTTCGGCTCGGCGCTCAGCTACTACGACTCGCTGGCTGAGAAGCGGCTGCCGGCGTCGCTCGTGCAGGCGCAGCGCGACTTCTTCGGTGCGCACACGTACAAGCGGGTCGACATGCCGGGCACGTTCCACACCCTGTGGTCGGGCGACCGCAGTGAGATCGAGTCAGAGGGCAGCTCGCACTGATGAGCGACGTGAGCGACGAGAGCGACGACGGCTCCTCTGCAGCACAGCGCCCGGTGGCCCTGGTGACCGGCACGTCGACGGGCATCGGCCTGGCGACGGCGGTGGCGGCCGCGCAGGTGGGCTTCCATGTGGTGGCCACCGTGCGGCGCGCCGGCAGCGACGCAGAACTGCGCAGCGCGGCCGAAGCACTCGGTGTGGCAGACCGCGTCGAGGTGCGGATGCTCGACACCACCGACGCCGCAGCCGCGGAGTCGCTCGTGAACGACGTCGCCGCCCAGTACGGTCGCCTCGACGCCGTCGTGAACAACGCGGGAGCCGGGCACGTCGGAACGGTCGAAGAAGACTCCGTCGACGCCATCCGCGGCGTCATGGAGGTCAACTACTTCGGCGTCATCAACGTCACGAAGCCCGCGATGGCGCACCTGCGCGCATCCAGCGGCTCGCTCGTGACCGTCTCGAGTGTGGGCGGGGTCGTCGGGCAGCCGTTCAACGAGGCGTACTGCGCCGCGAAGTTCGCGGTCGAGGGCATGATGGAGTCGCTGCATCCGGTGGCGGCGGCGGTGGGCGTTCGCGTCGTGATCGTCGAACCGGGAGCTGTGGCGACGAGCTTCGTCGACAACGTCGGTATCGGCGGGGCGGCTGTCGACGCCGACGGGCCCTACGCCGAGGCGTTCGACCACTACATCGAGCGCACGCGCGGTGCGTTCGCAGCGGCGCAGGAGGCGGGCGGCGTGGCCGACGTCATCGTCGGTGCGCTGGTGGGCGACGATGTTCCGTTGCGCGTGCAATCGTCAGACGGTGCGACATCATTCGCCGGCCTGAAGCTGCGCGACCTCGACGGCAGCGCGGTCACGCAGCTGACGGCGGGCTGGATCGCCTGACGGCGAGCGCGACGGTGATGGCGGCGAGGGTGCGATGAGCGAGTACGACGACCATCCAGAGCTGGCCGGGTACGAGCCGCACTCCCGGCCCGTGCGAAGCCGGCGGCGGTTGCGGGTGATGCGTGCGTTCGTCGTGCTCGGCATCGTCGCGCTGGTGCTGCCGGGCATCCTCACCACCTACAGCCTGGCGAAGTCGACGGCGCAGGCCGCGTGTGCCGCGACCGTGGCCTCGCTCTCGCGCACCCTCACCGCGTCAGGCAGCCGGGTGCAGTTCGAGTTCTTCGGCCCCGGCGGGGTCGGCTGGCAGTGTTACACGGTCGGCGCGTACGGCGGCGACAGGCAGCCAGTGGCGCCGCTCGGCCTGATTCCCAGCTATCCGACAGTGCAGGATCCGACCGTCGGAACGTGAGGCGGGTCGCGTCGGGCTGCCGCGGGGCACATCCGCGGTACTTCGGCAGATCCGCGGTGGTTCGAACGACCGCGGTCATGCCGAACTGCCGCGCACATCGGCAGCGGGTCGAGCGTCAGCGGCCGAGGCGGCTCTTCACCTCGTGCGCCGAGGGGTTGGTGGCGCTGCTGCCATCGGGGAAGAGCACGGTCGGAACCGTCTGGTTGCCGCCGTTCAGCGACTCGACGAGGGCGGCGGTGCCCTCGACCTCTTCGATGTTCACCTCGGTGTAGGCGATGCCGTCTTTGTCGAGCTGCTTCTTGAGGCGGTTGCAGTAGCCGCACCACGAGGTGGAGAACATCGTGATGGAGTCGGCCGCGGGAACGAAGTCGGTAGTCGTGGTCATGCTCTTCTCAACCGCCGGATGCGCGCGAATATTTCGTTGGAACGGTTCTAGGCGTCGCCGTCGAACATCGAGGTGACCGACCCGTCGTCGAACACCTCATGGATGGCGCGGGCCAGCAGCGGCGCGATGGGCAGAACGGTCAGCGACGCGAAACGCTTCTCGGCGGGAACGGGCAGGGTGTCGGTGACGACGACCGAGTCGATGAAGTCTGACTGCAGGATCGTTGTGGCCGGGTCGGAGAACACCGCGTGCGTCGCAGCGACGATGACGCCCTTCGCGCCGGCGTTCTTGAGCGCCTCTGAGGCGGCGACGATGGTGCGGCCGGTGTCGATCAGGTCGTCGACGAGCAGGCACCAGCGCCCACTCACGTCGCCGACGATCTCATGGGCCGTGACCTGGTTGGGCACCAGCGGGTCGCGGCGCTTGTGGATGATCGCCAACGGTGTGCCGAGCTTGTCGCTCCACACATCGGCGACCCGCACCCGGCCCATGTCGGGCGACACCACGGTGAGTTCGCCCATGTCGTAGTTCTGACGGATGTGCTCCATGAGCACAGGCATCGCGAAGAGGTGGTCGACGGGGCCGTCGAAGAAACCCTGGATCTGCGGGGCGTGCAGGTCGACCGACATGATGCGGTCGGCTCCGGCCGCCTTGAACAGGTCGGCGACGAGGCGGGCCGAGATCGGCTCACGGCCGCGGTGCTTCTTGTCTTGCCGGGCGTAGGGGTAGAACGGCGCCACGACGGTGATTCTCTTCGCCGAGGCGCGCTTGAGGGCATCCACCATGATCAGCTGCTCCATCAACCACTCGTTGATGGGGGTCGAGTGCGACTGGATGACGAACACGTCGCTGCCCCGAACGCTGTCGTCGAACCGCACGTACAGCTCGCCGTTGGCGAAGGTGTGACTGGTCGACCCGATCAGGGTCGTGTCGAGCTCGTCGGCGATCGCTCTCGCGAGCTCGGGATGCGCCCGGCCGGTTGCCAGAACCAGGTGCTTTTCGCCGTTCGAGGTGATCTCAGACACTTATTCTCCGGTTCTGTCGGCGCGCTCGCCCGTTGTTGTTGACTTGCCGTTCTCGCCCAGCGCGGCCTCTGCCGCCTGGGCCGCGAGGGCCGCCTGCGCGGCTGTGTCGGCTGCACTGCCGGCACGGTGCGCCTGCACCCACCCCTCGAGGTTTCGCTGCGGAGCGATGTTCATGGCGAGCGAGCCCGCCGGAACGTTCTTGCGCACCACTGTTCCGGCGCCGCTGTATGCTCCGTCACCAATTGTAACGGGGGCCACGAACACGTTGTGCGATCCCAGCCGCACGTGCGAACCGACCTCGGTCTCGCTCTTCACCACACCGTTGTAGTTGGCGAAGATCGAGCCGGCACCGATGTTCGAACCGACACCGATGTGCGCGTCGCCGACATACGACAGGTGCGGCACCTTGCTGCCGTCGCCGATCTGGGCGTTCTTCGTCTCGACGAAGGTGCCGATCTTGCCCTTCGCGCCGAGGATCGTGTTGGGCCGCAGGTACGAGAACGGGCCCACCTCGGCGCCGGCCCCGATGACGCTCAGCGTGGCGTCGGTGCGCTTCACGATCGCGCCCTCGCCCACCTCGCAGTCGACGAGTGTCGTGTCGGGGCCGACGATCGCGCCGCGGGCGATGACGGTGGCGCCCTTGATCTGGGTGCCGGGCAGCAGCGTCACGTCGGGCTCGAACGTGGCCTTGAGGTCGATCCAGGTGGTCGCCGGGTCTTGCACGGTGACGCCCGCGAGCTGCCAGCCCCGGATGATCAGGGCATTCATCTTCGCCGCAGCCTCGCTGAGCTGGGCGCGGTCGTTGATGCCGGCCACCAGCCACGACTCGCTCACCGGCAGCACGGTCACGTCGGAGCCGGCTCTGCGCAGCAGCTCGATCATGTCGGTGAGGTACTTCTCGCCCTGGGCGTTGTGCATGGTCAGCTGCGGCAGCAGGTCGCGCAGCTCGGCGACGCCGAACAGGTAGACGCCGGCGTTGATCTCGGCGATGGCCAGCTCGCTGTCGGTCGCGTCGCGATGCTCGACGATGCGGTCGACCCGGCCGTTTCGGCCGATGCGGCCGTTCGGCCGGTCACCCTCGGTCTCGGCCGCGCGCACGATGCGGCCGTAGCCCGACGGGTCGTCGAGGTAGGCCGAGAGCAGGGTGGCCGCCGCGCCGCCCTGGCGGTGTTCGTTGACCAGTCCGGCGAGGGTCTGCACGTCGAGCATGGGGGTGTCGCCGTTGACGACCAGCACGTCGCCGTCGAAGTCGTCGGGCAGGGCCGCGATGGCCTGCTCGACCGCGCGGCCGGTGCCCGGGATCTCGTCTTGGTCGACGATGAGCCCGTTCGGCAACTCGTCGGTGATGACGGTGACCAGGGCATCCCGCTCGTGCCGCACCACCGCGACGGTGTAGGCGGCGTCGAGCTCGCGCGCCGTGGCCAGCACGTGGCTGACGATCGGTATCCCCGCGAGCGTGTGCAGCAGTTTCGGGGTTTCGGATTTCATTCGCGTTCCCTGGCCGGCGGCCAGGATGATGATCGCGAGTCTGGAGTCGGTCACGAAATCTCCCAGTTCTGGCTTGGCGGTGCGCTCCGCCTCCAGGATTCGAACCTAGTCCTAACAGCTCCAAAGGCTGTCGTGCTGCCGTTACACCAAGGCGGAATGCACGCACGAACGAGCGCGTGCAGTACACAAGTCTGCCAGAGCTTCGAGGGTGGCGCGCACGCCGTGCGGGCGAGATGCAGTGAAATGCGCCCGCTGCCCCGAGATAATGAACAGATGCCCGACCTCGAACCAGCCGACTCCGTCGACCACATCGTCGACGCCTGGCGGCGCGAGCGGCCCGATCTCGACTTCGCCCCGCTGCAGGTACTGTCGCGGGTGTGGCGGCTCTCGCGGCACCTCGACCGCGCCCGCCGCAACTCGTTCTCGACCAGCGGGCTCGAGTCGTGGGAGTTCGACGTGCTGTCGGCGCTGCGCCGCGCCGGAACGCCGTTCCAGCTCAGCCCGAAGGCGCTGCTCGAGGAGACCCTGGTGTCGTCGGGAACGATGACGAACCGCATCGACCGGCTGGTGGCACGGGGGCTCGTCGAGCGGCGTACCGACCCGCATGATGGGCGCGGCATCCTCGTCACGATGACCGCCGACGGCGTGGAGCGCGTCGACGCCGCGATCACCGAACTCGTCGCCTCGGAGGGCGCGCTGCTCTCAGGACTGAGCAAGCCCGACCAGGACCGCCTCGCCGCCCTGCTGCGCAAGCTCTCGCGCGACTTCGGCTGACCTGTCGGGCGGGGGCGGGCCCGCCGTATCAGGCGAGCAGCTCAGAGAGTTCGAGCCAGCGCACCTCGAGGTCGCTGAGCGTGTTCTGCGTGGCGTCGAGCTCGGCCGACAGGGCGCCGAGGCCGGTGTAGTCGCTCTGGTCGTGCGCGGCCATGCGGCTGTGGATCTCGGTCACCTGCGCGCCGTACTTCTCGAGCCGTCGGTTGACCGAGGCGAGCTCCTTCTGGGCCGAGCGCAGCTCGGCGCCGCCCAGCTTCGGGGCCGTCGGGGCACTGCCGGCCGAGGTGCCGCCCGCTCCGCCGCCCGCGCCGGCCGCATGTGCCGCGCCGCCTGACCCTCCCGCTGCGGATGCCGCACCCGCCGTCGACGGATTCGCACCCACACTGCTCGACCCGCGTGGCTCGGTGCGCTGCTGCAACGCGCGCACCTCGAGGTACTGGTCGACGCCTCGCGGCAGATGGATCAGGCCACCCTCGATGACCGCGTACTGGTTGTCGGTGACGCGCTCGAGCAGGTACCGGTCGTGCGAGACGACAAGCAGCGTGCCGGGAAAGGTGTCGAGCAGGTCTTCGATGGCGGCGAGCATGTCGGTGTCGAGATCGTTCGTCGGCTCATCCAGAATCAGCACGTTCGGCTCGCTGAGCAGAATCAGCAGCAGCTGCAGCCGCCGCTTCTGGCCGCCCGACAGGTCTTTCACGGGGGTCGAGAGCTGGGCGCTCGAGAAGCCGACACGTTCGAGCAGCTGGCTGGGGGTCATCTCTTTTCCGCCGCTGATGTACGTGCTGCGCTGCCTCGAGATGACGTCGTTGAGCCGGTCGTTCTGAATCTCTTCGAGCTCGAACAGCTGCTGCGTGAGGGTGGCGACCTTGATGGTCTTGCCGCGCTTGACGCGCCCGCTGGTGGGCTGCAGCGAGCCCGACACGAGGCTGAGCAGCGTGCTCTTGCCCACACCGTTCACGCCGAGGATGCCCGTGCGCTCGCCGGGGGCGATGCGCCAGGTGATGTCGTGCAGCACCTTTCGCGGCCCCGCGGCTCCGTCGTAGACCACCGAGACGTTCTCGAGGTCGACCACGTCTTTGCCGAGCCGCTGCATCGCCATCGACGCCAGCGAGATCGAGTTGCGGGCCGGCGGCTCGTTCTCGATGAGGGCATTGGCCGCCTCGATGCGGAACTTCGGCTTCGCCGTGCGCGCGGGTGCACCGCGGCGCAGCCAGGCGAGCTCCTTCTTCATCAGGTTCTGCCGCTTCGACTCCATCGTCGCCGCCATGGTGTCGCGCTCGACGCGCTGCAGGATGTACGCGGCGTAACCGCCCTCGAACGGCTCGACGACCTGGTCGTGCACCTCCCAGGTGGCCGTGCAGATCTCGTCGAGGAACCACCGGTCGTGCGTCACGACCACGAGTCCGCCCGAGTTCGGCGACCAGCGCCGCTTGAGGTGACCGGCGAGCCAGGCGATGCCCTCGACGTCGAGGTGGTTGGTGGGCTCGTCGAGGAAGATGATGTCGTGGTCGCCGATCAGCAGCGACGCGAGCGCCACCCGGCGGCGCTGGCCGCCCGAGAGGTCGGCGACGTTCGCCTCCCACGGAATGTCGGAGACGAGGCCCGCGATCACGTCGCGCACGATCGGGTCGCCCGCCCAGACGTGCTCGTCGAGGTCGCCCACGATGCTCTGGCCGACATTCAGGCTGTCGTCGAGCGTGTCGGACTGGTCGAGCACGGCCACGGTCACACCGCCGCGCCGCGTCACCCGGCCGGAGTCGGGCTCGAGGCTGCCCGACAGCAGCTGGAGCAGCGTCGACTTGCCGTCTCCGTTTCGGCCCACGATGCCGATGCGGTCGCCCTCGTCGATGCCGAGCGTGAGACGATCGAAGATGACTCGGGTCGGATACTCGAGGTGGAGAGACTCGGCTCCCAGAAGATGTGCCATTACTCAAGTTGACCACACCCGCGGTACGCCGGGGCGCCGCGCCCGGCGATTATGCCGCAGGCGAAGGGCGGGAGCAAGACCCGCCACGGTCATCCGATGCTCTGGTGCGAGAGCAGAGTAGGGTCGGTCGCACGGTACACCACACCCGCCCCACCCGAAGGAAGCAGGACCAGATGAGTCTCGGACTCGGCATTTTCTTGATCGCCGTCGGCGCCATACTCGCCTTCGCCGTGAACGTCACCGTCGCCTGGATCGACCTGGCGACCGTCGGCTACATCCTGATGGCGGCCGGCGTTCTGATCGTCATCCTCGGCATCGTGCTCATCGCGCGCAAGCGATCGAGCGTGTCGACGACGCGCAGCGGAATCGACGCGAACGGCCAGCAGGTCACCCGCAGCGAGCGCCGCGACGACGTCGTCTGAGGTCGGCGTCTGACGTCGTGGGCGTCTGACGTCGCGGGCGCATCCTGTCGTCGAATCGACGTCGGCTTCGGCGGGGCTGGCGCGCGTGCACTACCGTGAAGCGGTGACGAACACGAGCATCAGCGAGCTGATCAGCGCCAGAATGACCACGACGCCCGATTTTCCCGAGCCGGGCATCCTGTTTCGCGACCTGACCGCGGTGATGGCCGACGGGCCCACACTGCGCGCCGTGACGGATGCTCTGCTCGACGCCATACCGAACGACGTCGACGCCGTGGTCGGCGTCGAGGCGCGGGGTTTCCTGTTCGCCTCGGCCGCGGCAATCGCCAGGGGAATCGGCGTCTTTCCGATTCGAAAGCACGGCAAGCTGCCCGGCGACGTGCTCGCCGAGACCTATGACCTCGAGTACGGCAGCGCGACGATCGAGCTGCAACCCGCCGCCCTGGCGCCCGGATCACGCGTCTACGTGCTCGACGACGTGCTGGCGACCGGCGGAACGATGGCCGCCGCGATCCGGCTGCTCGAGCGCGCCGGGTACGTCGTGGTCGGGCTCGGCGTCGCCATCGAGCTCACCGCCCTCGGCGGTCGCGCGGCCGTGCCCGGCTACCCCGTGAACGCCCTGCTCGCCATCGACTGACGGCGAGCATCCGCCCTGGCCTGGGCTGGGCCGGCGCCCCGCGTGCCGAGCCGCGATCCATTCACGTGTTCGGCACAGTAGCTACGCCGCCCACTGTTCTCAATCCGCGAATCGATTGCAGACGGGGGGCGGCCGGGCGGGGCGGGGGGGGCGAGGTGGGGGGTGCGGATGCTCGCGGCGGGGTCAGTCGGAGATGACGCGGGCGCCGTGCACGGGGCCGGTGGCACGCACGACGGTGTAGCGGGCGGTCGAGAGCGCGATCTGCAGTTCGAGGGCGCCGTCGAGGTCTGCCGCGAGGAAGGCGACCGTGGGGCCCGACCCCGAGACGATGCCGGCCAGGGCGCCGTTGGCCTCGCCCAGCTCGAGCACGGTGCCGAGAGCCGGGGCGAGATGCAGGGCGGGCGCCTGCAGATCGTTGTAGAGCGACTCGGCGAGCATGTGCGGGTCGCCGGCGCGCAGCGCCTGCAGAACATCGGCGTCGACCGTCGGCTGCATCTGGGCGGGAAAGATGTCTTGCGCGTGCCTGTCGCGGTGCCGGTCGAGCTCGCGGTACACCTCGGGCGTGCTCGACCCGAAGTCGGCGATCGCGAGCACCCACTGGAACTGGCCCTTCGCGAGCGCCGGACTCAGCTGGTCGCCGCGGCCGGTGCCGATGGCCGTTCCACCGGTGAAGGCGAACGGAACGTCGGCGCCGAGCCGCGCCGCGAGCAGCAGCAGCTCTTCGCGACCCAGTTCGGTGCCCCAGAGGGTGTCGCAGGCCAGCAGGGTGGCCGCGGCATCCGCAGACCCGCCGCCCATGCCGCCGGCGATGGGCACGTTCTTGACGATCTCGAGGTGCACTCCCCCGCGGTAGCCGGCCTTGTGCGCGGCCATGCGGGCGGCCCGGATGGCGAGGTTCGAGCCGTCGGTGGCGAGGCTGGAGGTGTCGATCGATCCCGAGAACGAGACCGAGAAGTCGTCGGCCGGAGTCGCCCGCACCTCCTCGTAGAGCGAGACGGCCTGGTACGCCGTGGCCACGTCGTGGTAGCCGTCTTCCATCACGGCGCCGACCTTCAGAAACACGTTGATCTTGCCCGGGGCCCTGACATGAACCGTTCGAAGACCCGTGTTCACTGTCATGCATTTAACCTAGCCCAGCCCGGGGCAGGGTTTTCGCTCTGCTTGCCCTGTGCTAAGTGTGCACAGCTGAGTGTGCGCCATTCGCGCAAGTCGCCCTGCGCTGAGCGCACGCTAGTCGCGCATGGCCTCTTCGGCGATGGCGAGGAAGTCGTGAACGGTCAGCTGCTCGCCGCGCACCGTGGGTTCGAGCCCGGCGGCCTCGATGATGCCCGCGGCGGTTCGCGAATCGCCGAACACGCTCGACAGCGACTGGCGCAGCATCTTGCGGCGCTGCTGGAAGGCCGCGTCGACGAGGGTGAACGTGGCGATGCGCAGCTCTTCGCTGGCCAGGCTGGTGGCAGACCGTTCGAATGCGACGAGCACCGAGTCGACGTTCGGCACGGGCCAGAAGACCTGGCGGCTCACCGAGCCGGCGGTGCGCCAGGTGCCGTACCAGGCCGCCTTGACGCTCGGGCTGCCGTAGACCTTCGAGCCGGGCGTGGCTGCGATGCGGTGCCCGACCTCGGCCTGCACCATGACCACACCCGAGAGGATGCTCCAGAAGTGCTCGAGGAAGTGCAGCAGAACGGGAACCGAGACGTTGTACGGCAGGTTCGCCACCAGGCGGGTGGGAGCGCCGGGCAACGACATGATGCGCAACGCATCGTCGCGGATGACCGTGAGCCGGGCATCCGGTTGCAGCAGACCGACCGTGTGCGGCAACTGCTCGGCGAGGCGCTTGTCGATCTCGATGGCGATGACCTCGGCACCGGTCTCGAGGATGCCGAGGGTGAGCGACCCGAGGCCGGGGCCGATCTCGACCACCGTCTCCCCGGGCTGCACACCGGCGATACGCACGATGCGGCGCACCGAGTTGCCGTCGATGACGAAGTTCTGGCCGAGCTTCTTTGTGGGGGTGAGGTTCAGCAGTTCGGCGAGGTCGCGCACCTCGGCGGGGCCGAGCAGCTGGCTCTTCTCGGGGCCGACCGAGGGCGAGCCGGCGGGGTGGGCTGGCGGGGCAGGGGGCATCAGTCGTTCCAGTCGGGAACAACGACGGGTTCGGCGTTCCACGAACCGTAGACCAGCTCGGTGTTGGAGGAGATCTGGGCGGCGAGCATCGAGACGTCGGTGCCGAGGTGGTCGGCCATCGCCCGCAGCGTGTACGGAATGAGGTAGGGCGCGTTCGGGCGGCCGCGGTGCGGCACGGGTGTGAGGAACGGCGCGTCGGTCTCGACGAGCAGCAGGTTGCGTGGGGCGACCTCGAGGGCTTCGCGCAGATTGCCGGCATTCTTGAACGTGACGTTGCCCGCGAATGACATGTACCAGCCGTTCTCGGCGCAGATCTCGGCCAGCTCGACGTCGCCCGAGAAGCAGTGGAAGACCGTGCGCTCGGGGGCGCCGACCCGCTTCAGGGTGGCGATGACCTCGGCGTGGGCGTCACGGTCGTGAATCTGCATGGCGAGGTCGTTCTCTTTGGCGATCTCGATGTGCGCCTCGAACGACCGGTATTGCGCGGCAAGGGCCTCGTCGCCGGATGTTCGGAAGAAGTCGAGCCCGGTCTCACCGATCGCGGCCACCCGCGGCCGGGTGGCGAGTTCGGCGATCACCGCGAGGGCGTCGTCGAGTTCGCCCTTCTCGGCGTACACGGGAGCCTCGTTGGGGTGCAGGGCGACGGCGGCGAGCATCCGTGGCTCGCGCAGGGCCTGCTCGGCCGACCAGCGCGAGGTCTCGACGTCGCCACCGACCTGCACCACTCCGCGCACGCCGACACTCGAGGCGCGGTCGAGGTGTTCGCGGTAGGTCAGGGGGTCGTCGCCGTCTGCAATTTCGAGGTGAGTGTGGTTGTCGTAGACCGGAACGACGAGCGCCTGCGGCAGTGGCGGGTAGCTGAGGTCGCGGCCCGGCGACGGGTCGCGCTGGCGGATGTACGGCGAACCTTCACTCATGTTTCGAGCCTAGAGCGTGCCGGCCGCCCACCCTCGTCACGACGCGTCGGTGCCGACCGGATGAACGGCCGGCGCCTTCGTGGCTGCGTCGATCGACTCGGGGCCGCGCTTCGCCCCGCCGCCTGCCGGAGCCTTCGGACCCTTCGGGCCATTCGGGGCAGCCGAGGCCGCGGCCGCAGCCGTGCCGTCGGAGCCGTCGATCGTCTCGACGCGCGGGAAGAGCGGCTCGAGCGGCCACACCTTCCCGTCGGTCTCCCAGTGGTAGGCGGTGCGCAGCGGAACGTCGGTGATGTCGCCGACGCCCCCGAGCGTGGTCCAGAGCTTGGTCGCCGCCTCAGGGATGATCGGCGAGAGCAGCACGGCGAGGGTGCCGAGGCCGCGGATGGCCGTGAACAGCACCGTCTGCAGGCGGTCGAGCATCTCTGGCTTCTTGGCAAGGGCCCAGGGCTCCTGCGCTGTGATGTAGCCGTTCAGTTCGTCGACCAGCTGCCAGATCGTCGACAGGGCCTCGTGGATGGCGAGGCGCGAGATGGCCTCGTCTGCCTCGGCGACCACGCGACGCTCGACCGTGCGAACGCGCTCGTCGGCGCCCTCAGACACTCCGGGGTTCGGGATCTCGCCGTCGAAGTACCGGTTCACCAGGGCGATGACGCGCGAGGCGAGGTTGCCGAAGCCGTTGGCGAGCTCGGCCTGGTAGCGGGCCGACAGGTCTTCCCAGCTGAACGAGCCGTCTTGGCCGAAGTTGATGGCGCTCATGAAGTAGTACCGGAAGGCATCCGAACCGAAGGTGTCGGTGATCTGGTTCGGCGCGATACCCGTCAGCTTCGACTTCGACATCTTCTCGCCGCCGACGAGCAGCCAGCCGTGGCCGAACACCTGCGTGGGCACCTCGAGCCCGGCGGCCATGAGCATCGCCGGCCAGATGACGGCGTGGAAGCGGGCGATGTCTTTGCCGACGATGTGCGTGGCGGGCCAGAGCCGCTCGAACTTCTCGTCGTCGTAGCCGTAGCCGGCCGCGGTGATGTAGTTCAGCAGCGCGTCGAACCACACGTAGACGACGTGCGTGTCGTCCCACGGCACCTTCACGCCCCAGTCGAAGGTCTGGCGCGAGATGGAGAGATCGGTGAGGCCCTGCCTGACGAAGCTCACGATCTCGTTGCGCACGCTCTCAGGCTGCACGAAGTTCGGGTTCGCCTCGTACAGGTCGAGCAGCGGCTGGGTGAAGTCGCTCATGCGAAAGAAGTAGTTGCGCTCCTGCAGCAGTTCGACGGGCTTGGAGTGGATGGCGCAGACCTGCTGGCCCTCGTAGAGCCCGGTGCCGTCGACGAGGTCGCTCGGCTGCTTGTACTCCTCACAGCCCACACAGTAGAAGCCCTCGTACTCGCCGGTGTAGATGTACCCGGCGTCGAAGAGCCGCTGGAGGAACAGCTGCACGTTGACCTCGTGGCGCTCATCCGTCGTTCTGATGAAGTCGTCGTTCGAGATGTCGATGGTCGCAAGCAGCGGCTGCCACGCCGTCTCGACGAGGCGGTCGGCCCACTCCTTGGGCGTCACGCCGTTCGCGGTGGCCGTGCGCAGGATCTTCTGGCCGTGCTCGTCGGTGCCGGTCAGAAACCAGGTGGGGTCACCGGCCTGACGGTGCCAGCGCGCGAGAACGTCGGCCGCCACCTCGGTGTAGGCGTGGCCGATGTGCGGCACGTCATTGACGTAGAAAATAGGCGTGGTGATATAGAACGAGGAGCCGTCAGACATACCGATCATCCTAAAGCCGCGCGCCCCCGCCGGGCGCCCTGTTACGCCGTCTGTGCACTTCAGGTGAGGTGGGGCCCGGTTCGATGCGTCGCTATACTGAGTTATGGTCAGTTTGTCTCGATCCGATCAGTTGTCGGCTCTTTGGGCGGCGCGGTGGGGCTCTGCCCGACCGGTGCGACATCACCTCCGCAACGATCTGGCAGCACGGTGGGTTCGTTTCCACAGCCTGCCTCTCTCGAAGCGGTACGCGGAGACGGGCAGTGAATGGCGCGAACTGTTCGCGCGTCACCACAGGGTGATCGACGAGCTGATGGCTGCGACCGGAACCTCGTGGCCGGTCATCGTCATCGCTCAGGACTACCCCAAGTCAGACTTGTTCCACGGTTGGACGAAGAAGGCCCTGCCGGGTTCCTGGCTATGGAAGACGCTGGCGCCCGACGATGATGACGTGCTCGAGTCCTACATTCGCGTCAGCCGTGCGGTCGACCGGGCAGAGATCGACCCACTTCTCAGGAGCATCGCAGACGACGAGGGCGAAGCAGGGAGCTGCATCCTGACGGTGCCGTCGCTGGCGTGGCTCTATGCTCCGTACGCTGGGGGCGCCGACGTGATCGCGCCGACAGCGCACCTGAGAGACGTTCTGCGATCAGAACACACTGAATGGCTGTCGGTTCACCCATCAGGATTGTGACTCGTGACAGGCCGCAGGTCACCGCTGGCCCATGCGTGACCAGTACATCCTCCAGGAGGGTCAGGGCGCGGGGCGGGGCGGGCGGCGTTGGAGGGCCGACTCGTAGAGGGCGCGGCGGCTGAGGCCGGTGGCCTCGGCTATGGCGGCGGTGGCGTCTTTCAGGCGGGAGCCGTCGGCGACGAGCTCGAGAACCTGGGCTAGGCCGGTCTCGAGGGTGACCTCGAGGGGTTCTGCGCCGGCGACGACGAGCACGATCTCGCCCTTCACGCCCGCCTCGGCCCAGGCGACGAGCGAGGCCGCTCCCCCGCGCTTCACCTCTTCGTAGAGCTTGGTGAGCTCGCGGCAGACCGCGACGAGCCGGTCGTCGCCGAGCGTGGCGGCGATGTCGGCGAGCGAGGCGGCGAGGCGGTTCGGCGACTCGAAGAAGACCATCGTGCGACGTTCGCGCGCCAGCTCGGCCAAGGCGGCACGCCGTTCGCCCTGCTTGCGCGGCAGAAACCCTTCGAAGGTGAAGCGGTCGGTGGGCAGCCCCGAGACGGCGAGCGCTGACACCACAGCAGAGGGGCCCGGGATGATCGTGACGACCACTCCTGCCGCGACCGCGGCCTGCACGAGGTGGTAGCCCGGATCTGAGACGGTGGGCATTCCGGCGTCGCTGAGCACCACGAGGTCGGTGCCGCGGGCGAGCTCGACGAGTTCGGCGGCCTTCTCGCGCTCATTGTGGTCGTGCAGCGCGATGAGGCGCGGACGGTTCGCGACGCCGAGGGCTCGCAGCAGCTTGGCGGTGACGCGGGTGTCTTCTGCGGCGACCACTTCGGCGGCCTCGAGGGTCTCGATCAGTCGCGCCGACGCATCCTTCAGGTTGCCGATGGGGGTGGCGGCGAGGATGATCATGGCCCCAGTCTGCCCGATGCCGCCAGCGCGGCGCGCGAATCGGCGGCGTTCAGCGACACCGAGCCCATATGCGGCGAGGATTCGCTGAGCACCGCCGATTCGTCGCGCCAACGCGCGGGCACCCACGTCAGCGGACACAGCCCGGCAGCGGTCGAGAGTTTGCACAGGAAGCCCGAGCCCAACAGGGCATTCAGCCTGCTTTGGATAGCATGGGGCGGGTGAGCCCAGCGACCGACTCAGAACCGCCCGTGCCGGCGCCAGACAGCGACTCCTCCGGCGGGCCCTCGGCGGCGGGCAGCCCAGCACCTGGCGCCGCAGCGACCAGCGCTCCAACGACCGGCAGCGCACCAACTATCGCCGCACCAACCGGCACCGCCGTGACCGGCACCGTGCTCGAGGCGCCGCCGAAGCCCGGCGCCCGCGGCGTCGACACGCTGCCCTGGACGGGCCCACCGAGCGAACGCGACCTCGCCGACGCCGAGCACAGCGGCGAGACGCTCGGGTCGAGGATCGACGCCTGGTGGGCGCGCACCCTCTACAGCCCGGCGCGCCAGCGGCTGTGGCGGTGGGGCGGCCCGATCGCCGTGACGATCCTGGCGGCCATCCTGAGGCTCTACAACCTCGGCAACCCGCACAGCCTCGTCTTCGACGAGACCTTCTACGTGAAAGACGCCTGGTCGCTACTGCACCTCGGCTACGAGGGCAGCTGGCCCTCGGGCGCAGACGCGGCGTTCAACGCCGGCGACGTGAACCAGTTCACCAGCGCCGGGTCGTATGTCGTGCATCCGCCCCTCGGAAAATGGATCATCGCCCTCGGCGAGGCGGCAGCGGGCGGCGCCGGCAACAGCTTCGGCTGGCGGCTGTCGGTGGCGATCTGCGGCATTCTCGCCGTTCTGCTGATCGCGATGATCGGCACGAAGCTGTTCAAGTCGACCCTGCTCGGCACCATCGCGGGCTTCTTGTTCGCGATCGACGGGCACGCCATCGTGATGTCGCGGGTGGGCATTCTCGACGGCATCCTGATGCTCTTTCTGCTGCTCGGGTTCGGAGCGATTCT
Organism: Subtercola sp. YIM 133946; assembly: GCF_036553535.1. Taxonomy (NCBI): domain Bacteria; kingdom Bacillati; phylum Actinomycetota; class Actinomycetes; order Micrococcales; family Microbacteriaceae; genus Subtercola; species Subtercola sp. YIM 133946. The sequence continues at coordinate 2,117 of NZ_JAZHPE010000033.1, read as the reverse complement.
GCTCGACCGGGAATGGCACCTGCGGCGGCTCGCCGACTGGGTGGCCCGGCGCGAGGCGGAGGGCCGCGAACCGACCTGGGGCCCGACCATGTGGTGGCGGCCCTGGCTGATGGCGGCGGCCGTCGCCTTCGGACTCGCGAGCGCCGTCAAGTGGTCGGGGCTGTACTTTCTGGTCGCCTTCGCCCTCTACACCGTGCTGGTCGACCTGCTGGCGCGGCGACGGGCGGGCATTCCGTTCTACATCAGCGCGTCGATCTTGAAGCAGGGGCCTGCGGTCTTCCTCCTGACCGTGCCGCTCTACCTCGCCAGCTACCTCGTCACCTGGATCGGCTGGTTCACCACCTCGGGCGGCTACTACCGCAACTGGGCCGAGACCGACGGCAAACCGTGGACGGGTGCGCTCGCCTGGGTGCCCCTGGTGTGGCAGAACTTCTGGCACTTCGAGGTGTCGGTCTACAACTTCAACGTCAACGAGCACGATCCGCACCCGTATGCTGCGAATCCGCTGACCTGGCTCTTCATGATCAGGCCGACGCAGATGTACGTCGGCACGACCACCGGCGGCACGGGCGGCTGCGGCGCCGACACCTGCTACGCGAACATCACCTCGGTGGGCAACGCGGCCATCTGGTGGGCGGCGACGGCCGCGGTCTTCTACCTCGTCTACCGACTGATCCGTAAGCGCGAATGGCAGGTCGGGCTCATTCTGATGGGCATGGTGGCGGGCTACCTGCCGTGGCTGCTGTACATCAACCGCACGATCTTCCAGTTCTACACGATCGCGTTCGAGCCCTACATGATTCTCGGGTTGACCTTCGTGATCGGCATGGCACTCGGCAGGCGAACGGATGCCCGGCGAAAACGCACCCGCGCCCTCTGGGTCGTGGCGGCGTACCTGGTGCTCGCCTCGCTCGTGACCGTGTTCTTCTACCCGGTGTGGACCGCGCAGCCGATCCCCGGCTGGCTGCTCACGCTGCACTACTGGCTGCCTTCGTGGCGGTAGCCGACGGCGCTGGCGGCGGCGCGGGTGGCGCAGACGGCGGCGCGGCGTACGGTGGGGCAGCGCACGGCGCGACGCGCGGCCCGCGCGTGCCACGGTGGCTGCCCGGCGTGGCCGTCGCGGGGCTCGCCGCGCTGGCGGCCTTCGGCCTGCACCTGGTGCTGCCGGGCATCCCCCTGCTCACGGCGGCGGTCGGGCTCGGCATGGTGGTCGGCCAGATTCCGGCCACGCAGCGGCTGCTCGACTCGGTGCTGAAGCCGGGTATCGCCGTCGCCGCGCGCCGGCTGCTGCGCATCGGCATCGTGCTGCTCGGCCTCAAGCTCTCGCTCTTCGACATCGCAGGGCTCGGCTGGGCGACCATCGTCGTCATCGTGCTGATCGTGGGCATCACCTTCGCGGCCACCCTCGGCCTCGGAAAGCTGCTGCGCCTGCCGGGCACCCAGCCCATTCTGATCGCGGCCGGCTTCTCGATCTGCGGCGCCTCGGCGGTCGGCGCGATGAGCGCCGTGACGCGCAGCCGCGACGAAGACCAGGCGACCCCGATCGCGCTGGTGACGCTGTGCGGAACGCTGGCCATCTTCATCTTGCCCGTGCTGCGCTTTCCGCTCGGGCTCGACGTCGACCAGTTCGGGCTCTGGGTGGGCCTCAGCGTGCACGACGTGGGCCAGGTGGTCGCGACCGCGCAGATCGCCGGGCCGACAGCGCTCGCCGTCGCGGTGGTCGTGAAGCTGACGCGGGTGCTCACGCTGGCGCCGATGGTGGCGATCGTGGGGCTGGTCGAACGCGGCCGCGACACGCGCGCCGACCGCGCCGCACTCGCTCTCGACCCCGGGGCCGTGCCCGTGGTGCGGCCGAAGCGGCCGCCGATCGTTCCGCTGTTCATCGCGGGCTTCCTCGCGGCTGTGGTGCTGCGCACGTTCGTGCCGCTGCCCGGCGAGCTGCTGTCGATCGCCGATACCCTGCAGACCGCGCTGCTCGCCATGGCGCTGTTCGCGCTCGGCTCGAACATCCGGTTCGCGAAGCTCGCCCGCACCGGGTGGCGCGCGCTCATCGTGGGGCTGGCCTCCTGGGCACTCATCGCCGCTCTGTCGCTCGCCGCGGTCGACCTGCTCACCTG
>NZ_JAZHPE010000032.1:0-140994 GCF_036553535.1 Subtercola sp. YIM 133946 | reverse complement strand
GTCGCGGCGCAGCCGCGGTGGTTGAGTAGCGGCGCAGCCGCGGTGGTTGAGTAGCGGCGCAGCCGCGGTGGTTGAGTAGCGGCGCAGCCGCGGCGGTTGAGTAGCGGCGCAGCCGCGTATCGAAACCCCCGCGGCGCAGCCGCGTATCGAAACCCCCGCCAGGTCAGCCCTTGGTGATGGTGTCGACCCCGTCTTGGTACTCGCCGCCGATCTCGGTGAGGAAGTCGTCTGGAGACTTCGAGCCGTTCACGAGCTCCTGCAGACCGGCGTTCAGCTGGTCGTAGAAGGTCGGGGTGGGCCAGTCGGGGTAGAACGCCAGACCGTCCCGAGCCGTGAGCGTGTTGAAGTTGTCGATCAGCTCTTTGCTCTTCGGGTCGGTGATGTCGGCCGAGTTCGCCGCCACCGGGATGCCGCCGTTGTTGCCGATCAGGGCCTGGATGGGGGCGCTCATGGTGATGTCGATGAACTTGTACGCGAGGTCTTTGTTCTTCGAGTTCTCGGGCACGACCCACAGGTTTCCGCTCGAGCCGGGCGCCATCGTGGCCGGGTAGAGGAACGACGACCACTGGAAGTTCGTGATCTCCTTCACGAACCGGCCGTACCACCACGAACCCGAGTAGAAGATCGGGTTGGTGCCCGCCTCGAACGCGGTTCCGGCATCCTCTGCCTTCTGCCCTGTTACGTCAGACGAGATGTAGCCCTTGTCGACCCAGTCTTTGATGGTGTTCGCCGCGAAGGTGAAGTCGGCGTCGTGGAAGTCGACGGTGCCGGTGTACGTCTGGTAGTCGGTGACCCACTGGCGCGTCGCGTTGGTCAGGGCGAGCTGGTAGAACAGCTGGCCGAGCGGGTATTCGGCGGCCGACTCGGCCAGCGGCGTGATGCCGTTCGCCTTGAAGGTGGCCAGGGCCGCCTCGAACTCGTCGAACGTGGTCGGCACCGCGATGTTGTACTTCGCGAACATGTCTTTGTTGTAGTAGACGTCGACGAACTCGCCGTAGTTCGGAATGCCGTAGTAGCTGCCCGAACCCATGACGCCCTTGTCGTCGTACTTCGCGGTGGTCTGCAGCGAGGGGGCGAGCTTCTTGTCCCACCCGTAGGCCGAGACGGCGGCGTCGAGGTTCGACAGCAGGCCCTGGCTGGCCAGCAGGCCGGCAGTGGCGTTGCCCTTGTTGTATTCGAGAATGTCGGGTGCGGCATCCGAGTTCAGCACCTGGCTCGCGGTCGAACGGATTCCCTCGAAGCTCTTCGCCTCGAAATTGACGGTGGCGCCGGTCTCGGTCTCGAACTCTTTGATGGCAGCATTCCACGCGATGCCCATGGCGCTGGTGTCGTCTTCGTAGTCCCAGAGGGTGAGGGTCTGGCCCTTGCCGTCGGGGTTGGTGTTCACAGCGTCGCTGCTGCTGTCTGAACTGCTCGAGCCGCCTGAGCAGCCGGCGAGCAGAAGCGCGCTGGCGGCCAGTATGGCGCCTGTCGCGAGTAGCCTCTTGCGCATCAAATACCTCCTTGTAGAGGAGTGGATGCTGCGTGTGCTGGTGAGGGGCAGCCACTCCGATGCCGTTTGTTGACCTCCACAACATACGCACGAGTCGGGGTGTAATGCAAGTCATGCCGTCGGCAGTGGGTGCGGGCGAACGGATGCCCGCTGGGCACGATCGTTGCAATGACGGCGATCTGGCGCTGATGCTGCCCCGAAATCGAGATTAGTTTGTTACAGAAACAATCGGCGACACGCCGATGCATGAGAGCGGTTACACCCCGAGAATGGCCGCCGGATCGAGCAATAATTCCGAGAAGACGAGCTCGGCGGCGCCGACCATCAGCTGGTCGGGGCCGAGCAGGGCGGGTGCGACCGCGAGCGACTCCCGCGAGGCCGCGATCGAGTCGGCGGCGAGGTCGGCGATGGCGTCGTCGGCGTAGAGCGCGGCGAGAAATCCGCCCACGATGACCATCGCGGGGTTGAACAGGTTGACGGCGTTGCGCAGGGCGATGCGCACGAGTTCGCGGTCGCGGCGCACGAGGTCGAGCACCGCCGGGTCGGTCGATTCGCGCAGGCGGCCGGCCAGGGCATCCACTTCACTCGCCCCGAGACCCACCGAGTCGAGCAGGGCGCCCTGGGTGACCTCGGCCTCGAAGCAGCCGGTCGACCCGCAGGTGCAGGCGACGCCGTCACTGGCCACAAAGGTGTGGCCGAACTCGGCCGCGTAGCCCTCTGCGCCGGTGAGCAGCTGGCCGCCCGTGACCACCCCGCCGCCGATGCCGCTCGCGCCGCCGATCAGGTAGACGAGGTCGTCGACTCCCCTGCCGGCCCCGAAGACGCTCTCGGCCCGCATGCCGAGCTGGGCCGCGTTGGCGGCGACGGTGCGGTAGCCCGTGGCCTCGGCCATCATCTCGGTGAGCGGCTCGTCGACCCAGCCGAGGTGGTCGGCACTGCGCACCTGGCCGTCGGCGGTGCGAACGAGCCCGGGTACCGCCAGGCCGACGCCCACGATTCTCAACGGGGTCGGCTGCAGCGCGAGCAGTCCGGCGATGGCTGCACGGGCCAGCTCGACCACGTCGGCCGAGCTGGGGGCCGCGCTCGTCTCGATGCGAACCCGTCGCGAGACACGACCACCCAGCGTCACCAGGCCGACGTGGATGGCGTCGACCTCGGGGTTCACCGCGATGGCGGCGACGTCACCCGAGGCGGCGACGATGGGGCTCGGTCGCCCGGCACGCGACGAGACTCCCGACTCGGGCATGCTCTCGGTGACCAGACCGAGGTCACGCAGCTCGCTCGTGATGTTGCCGATGGTCGACCGGTTGAGGCCCGTCAGACGGGTCAGCTCGGCCCGCGAGAGCTCGCCCCGGCGGTGCACCAAGCCGAGGATGCGCGCGAGATTGCTGCGGCGCAGCTCCTCTGTGGTGCCACCGACACCGTGCGCGCGGGGCGACGGGTCGGCTGCCGAAGACATACGTCGACCCTAGCGGGCCGACGGAGGTCGACGCGTCGGCGAGTAGCGGCGGGCGTCAGTGCGTGACGGCGACGACGACGAGAACCGCGGTCACGGCTGTCAGCACGGTGAGGCCCGTCGCGGTGAAGGCACGCTTGAGCCCGGCGTGCGGATCGTTCGAGTGGGCGATTTCGCTCTGTGTCATGTCGGTCTCCTTTGACCGGTCAAATGGTTCACATGGTTCGGGCTGATCGGGGCGGTGCAGGTGGAGCGGGCGATGCTGGTGCGGGTGCGAATTCAGGGTCTCGGATCAAGCACCGAAGGTGAGCGTAGCAGGTCGGCCGGCCGGCGCGGCCCTACTGTCGCGGCGCGTACGTAACTGACGCGATAGTGATGCTCGACACGCCGTTCCAGAGGGTTCGGGCCTGCAGAGTGGCCGGCGAGAAGTTGGTCAGGTCGACGTCTCGACTGACGGTCACCACCTCACCGTCGGTGCCCATGAGGTCGGCCGTCCACTGGGAGGGGTCATCGGCCAGCTTCGGCTGCCAGCCACCCACCACGGTCGTCGGGTCTGCCGGGCTCGAATAGGTGAGCGACAGCGTGTACGTGCCCTCGCGCAGCAGGGCCAGCGGCCCGTACGTCACGTAGCCGGCCGCGCTGCCGGTCTCGGCCGAGGCGGTGATGCCCGCCTCCGACGTCGTTCCCTGCGCGACGAGCAGCTCGGAGGCCGCGTAGACGCGCGGCGGTGTCGGCGCGACGCTCACGAAGCCCGCCACGACGATGACGGCCGCGACCACGGCGACCCCGGGCATCCACACCCGCCGGCGCCGCGAGCGGTGCCCGAAGCCGAGGGCGAACCCCGAAGCAACCAGGGCGCAGGCCGCGAGCGCCCAGGCGTAGTTCGGCAGGAACGTGAACGCCCACGTCGTGTCGTACAGGGCCGGCAGCCACTGCTGCAGCGGAAAGTAGAACGCCGTGTAGTTCTGCAGCCAGGCGTCGGCGCCGTGGTTGTAGAGCACCCGGCCCGCATTGCCGAGCACGGCCTGCGAGAAGGTGTAGTAGAGCCAGAAGGCCAGCTGCAGCGCCAGCGCGACACCGGCCACGATGCCGAACCAGAGGCGGCTGCGCTCCCCCAACCGCGCCAGGGCGCACAGCGTCGCGACGGTGAAGACGAGAGCCGCTGCGTACCCGAAGCGGCCGATGAACGAGTACCCGCCGTACTGGTTGGCCAGAACGGCATTGGGCACGATGAGCGACAGCAGCACGAGCATCCACACCACCGTGAAGCCGGCGCGGCGGGCGAACAGCAACCCCACGCCGACGAGGCCCGCGAGGGCGATGAGGTTCTGAAAGACGAACCCCTGGTTCTGGTCGAGCGCCAGGCCGATGAACACCATCACGGCCTGCGGCCCGAGCTGGAACGCGCCGGCCTCGTACGGCCCGGTGAGGTTGCCGAAGGCGTACTCGTTGAAGGCGAACAGGATGCCCAGCAGCACCGCGAACGGCACGACCACCACGAGCGCCGACCTGAAGCGCCGCGCGCCCTTCGGGTCACGCCGGTACAGCGCCACGGCGAGTGCGACCACGAGGATCGTCGCGGGCGCGGCGAACTTGATCTGCAGCAGCGGCAGGTAGGCGACGCACAGGCCGAGAAGCACCTCGACCCACACCGGCCGGCGCTTCGCGACGGTGAGCAGCCAGTACAGCCCGACCAGGGCGAGCACGCCCGCGGGCAGGTCGGGGAAGATCTGGTTCGCGCCCGGCAGCAGGGGCATGCCGATCGCCACGGCCGCGACCGCGAACCCGCGAATCGCTCGGCGCTCGGTGAACACGCCGCCGATCATCCACATCAGCGCCACGCCCACGGCACCCACCAGCACCAGGAAGGCCTTCGCGCCGACGACGCCCTGCAGGGCGTACGGAACCGCGAGCAGCAGCGGCAGCCCGAAGCTGTGGATGTTGAACAGTCCGTGCGGCCCGAGGTAGGCGTGCGTGTTCGCGGGCGACGGCGGGTCGGTGATGCCCGGGCCGAGAAAGAGCCCCTGGGCGAACGCCTCGCGGTAGGGCGCGGTCTGCTCGAGGGTGTGGTCGACCACGATTCCACGGGTGATCACCATGTAGTGCGGCTCGTCGCCGGTGAGCGGCAACCCGGCCGACTGCCAGGTGACGAGCGTGATGCCGGCGAGGGCGAGGTAGACGACGAGGATGCCCGCGAGAACCAGCACGTCGGGGCGGCGGGTGGCGAGAGGTGTCACATCACGTCCTTGAAGAGTGCACCCCCCGGGACTTGAACCCGGAACCCACTGATTAAGAGTCAGTTGCTCTGCCAATTGAGCTAGAGGTGCATGCGCCTCCGAAGCGAACAACGGAGCCGAGGATAAACACTAGCATGAGGATACAGCCGGGTCGAACCGGCGTTCGACAGAGGCCAGAGAGCCTCTCTCAGAGAGATGTGAGAGCACCGTGACCGACACTTCAGAACGACTGGCGGCCGGGTCGGTCGCCCCCGATTTCACCCTCGACGACTCCACCGGCAGCCCCGTGAGCCTCTCCGACTACCGCGGCCAGAAGGTGGTCGTGTACTTCTACCCGGCCGCCGGCACCCCCGGATGCACGACCGAGGCCTGCGATTTCCGCGACAACATCAACTCGCTGAAGAGCGCCGGGTACCAGGTGCTGGGCGTGTCGAAAGACCCGGTGCCGGCACTGGCGACGTTCGCCGAGGAGCAGGGGCTGAACTTCCCGCTGCTCTCCGACCTCGACCTCGCGGTGCACAAGGCGTACGGGGCCTACGGCGAGAAGTCGCTGTACGGCAAGACCGTCACCGGCGTGCTGCGCTCGACCTTCGTCGTCGACGAAGAGGGGGCCGTCACGCTGGCCCTGTACAACGTGAAGGCGACGGGGCACGTGGCGTCGTTGCGCAAGAAGCTCGGGATCAACGCGGGCTGAGGGCTGGGGTTCGTCAGAGCTCGCGGCGGGTCGCTGCGACGACCGACGGCGAGAGCACGAGGCCGATGCCGAGCAACCCGGCGATGAGCAGCGGCCAGCCGTCGTCGGGGCTGGCGAAGATGTTCTGAAAGCAGCAGATGGCGACGATGATCTGCAGAACCTGCCAGGTGAGGGCGGCGCCGCGGGTCCACGGGCGCATGCGGAAGACCCCCACCGCGATGGCCAGCACCCAGAGGCCGGCGGCCAGCACGAGCACCAGCAACGCGATGCCCGTGGGCAGCGAATCCGACGCGATGGTGGGCAGCTGACCGATCTGCCACACCCCCACGGCGAGCACGACGGCGGCCTCGGCGAGCAGCAGGATGCCGAGCAGCACCAGCATCACCGGGCGGCGGGCACGGGCATCCGAAGCCTGGAATTCGGCGGAATTCTCATGTTCGTCGGTGTTGCCCATTAGCTCCGTACCTTCAGAAAAACCTTGATTTGCCCGTACCAGTATGCGACCATATTTGAGGTCGATTGTTGCTCACAATGTCGTGGGGGTGCGACGTGAGAAATATCCCAAGCACCCAATGCTGGTCTACGCTGACGCGTTCATTGTGAGTGCGTTCGCGCAGAACGCACGGCGGGTCATTCCCACTTGCTGTGTTGACGCGTGCGGCGCGGTGTGTCACCTCACACTGAGCCGATACACGCGTTGAACCATTAAAGCATGAGCGGTCGAGCGAAACCCGAACTGAGGTCTGACGACCGAAGCACCGCAACACCAAGGAGTACCCCCGATGGATTGGCGCGACAAAGCCGCTTGCTTGACCGCAGACCCTGAACTGTTCTTTCCCGTAGGCAACACCGGGCCGGCCGTCGACCAGATCGACAAGGCGAAAGCCGTCTGCTCACGCTGCTCGGTCACAGAGGTCTGCCTGCAGTACGCGCTCGAGACGGGTCAAGACTCGGGCGTATGGGGTGGCCTCAGCGAAGACGAGCGCCGCGCCCTGAAGCGTCGCGCCGCTCGCGCCCGTCGCGCCTCCTAGCAGTCGCTGAAGCCCGCGGCCTGCCTCAGAACTCAGGCCGCGCGCTTCTTCAGCCAGCGGAACGGAATCTCGATCGTCACGACCGTGCCGCTGCCCACCATGGTGTGCCAGTCGATGATGCCGCCCAGTTCGCCCTGAATCAGGGTGCGCACGATCTGGGTGCCGAGGCCCGAGCCCACCTTGCCCTCGGGCAGGCCCGAGCCGGTGTCGCGCACCTCGACAGTCAGGGTCTCTTCTGAGCGGCTCGCGACGATCTCGACGCGACCCTCCTGGCCCGCGAGGCCGTGTTCGACGGCATTCGTGACGAGCTCGGTCAGCGCCAGGGCCAGCGGCGTGGCGTATTCGCTCGGCAGCACGCCGAAGCTTCCGCTGAACTTCGGATGCACGGTCGTGTTGTGCGCGCTCGCAACCTCGGTGACGAGCATCAGCACGCGCTCGAACACCACATCGAAGTCGACGCGCTGGCTGAGGCCCTCCGAGAGCGTGTCGTGCACCACCGCGATGGCGGCGACCCGGCGCATGGCCTGGGAGAGGGCATCCTTCGCGTCGTCGGAGTGCGTGCGGCGGGCCTGGATGCGCAGCAGCGACGCCACGGTCTGCAGGTTGTTCTTGACGCGGTGGTGAATCTCGCGAATCGTCGCGTCTTTCGTGATGAGCTCGCGCTCGTCGTGGCGAAGCTCGGTGACATCGCGGCAGAGCACGATGGCGCCGAACCGCTGGCCGCGTGTGCGCAGCGGAATCGCCCGCAGCGAGACGGTGACGCCCTTCGCTTCGACGTCGGTGCGCCACGGTGCGCGCCCGGTGACCACCAGCGGCAGCGACTCGTCGACGACGAGGGTGCCGTTGAGCAGCTGGGTCGTGACCTCGGCGAGCGACTGACCCTCTAGTTCTTCACCGAAGCCCATGCGATTGAAGGCGCTGAGGCCGTTGGGGCTGGCGAAGGTGACGGTTCCGTCGGCGTCGAGGCGGATGAGTCCGTCGGAGGCACGGGGGGCGCCGCGGCGCGGGCCGGTCGGGGCGCCGAGGTCGGGAAAGTCGCCGGCCGCGATCATCGCGAAGAGGTCGTTGGCGCACTCGTTGAAGGTGAGCTCCTGGCGGCTGGGGGTGCGCGCCTCGCTCAGGTTGGTGTGGCGGGTGACGACCGCGATGGGCTTGTCGGTGGTCTTCGTGTCGCTCGGCGAGAGCCGGCGCAGCACCGGAACGGCCCGCACGCGGGTCGGCGTCTCTTCGTACCAGTCGGGGGCGGCGGTGTCGACGATCTGCGCGCTCTGGTAGGCGTCGGTGACCTGCTTGCGCCACTCGGCCTTCACGGCCTGGCCGACGAAGTCGCGGTAGAACAGGGTCGCCGATCCCGACGGGCGGGCGTGGGCGACCGCCACGAAGCTGCCATCGCTCGAGGGAACCCACAGAACGATGTCGGCGAAGGCGAGGTCGGCGAGCAACTGCCAGTCTCCGACGAGCAGGTGCAGCCATTCGATGTCGGCATCGGTGGAATTGCCCTGCGCCAGCACAAGATCGCTCAAAGTAGACACGGCTTCTAGCCTACGGCGCAATGCTCGGTTCAGGATGCCCGTCGCTCCCAGCCCGGGGGCGCTCGGTCTTATCCACAATCGTCGGGCCGCGCTTTACACGCACTGACGCACCTGCTTTAGTTGCCTCACCCGATACTCGAGCAACTCTCACGAAGTCACGCTGATCACGGCGCCGACGCAGACCCAGCTGCGGCGCCGGAGACAGCCACGTTACCGGAGCCCACAATGAGCCAACCCGTGCCCGTCGAAGAACTGGTATCGGCATCCCCCCGAACCGCGCCGGCCTGCCGCTCGCCGCGCCTGGAGGTGGTGCCGCCGGGCGTTGCTGCCTGCAGAGGGGCGGTCGCGCGCTCCGGAGCTGCTGACGGCGGCAGGCAGCTCACCCCTGGCGAGGAGGTGACGCCGGCGTGTGGTGCTCAGACGATGCCACCCGCTGATGCGGCGCGTGATGCGGCGCCGTCACACGCTGATGCGTTGAGCGAAGTGCGAGCGGGTGGCGCGGAAGTGCGGGCGGTTGCCGTGCGCGATGGGGCCGCCGGCGAGCCGGTCGTACGCGACGGGGCCGAGAGCGCGGCTGCCGTGCGAGGCCGGGCCGCGGGCGAGGCGGTCGTACGCGATGGGGCCGCGGGCGAGGCGGTCGTACTCGCTAGGTCTGTGGGCGCGGCCGTCGCGCGCGACGGGGCCATGGGCGAGCCGGTCGTACGCGACGGGGCCATGGGCGAGCCGGTCGTGCGCGACGGGGCCGCGGGCGAGCCGGTCGTACATGACGGGGCCATGGGCGAGGCGGTCGTGCGCGACGGGGCCGCGGGAGAGCAGGAGACGGGCGAGGGGGCGGCCCGAGACGACCCCGGGCCCGTGGAGTTCGTCGAGAGGCTCACGTGGTGCGTGCTGGAGGTGCTCGCTGGGGTGCGCGACCTCGACCAGCTGGGGCGCTGGGTCACCGACGAGGTCTACAAGAACCTGTCGAAGCGGGTGACACTGTCGTCTCGGGCGCGCCAGGTGCGTGGGCAGCGTACCGTGCGTCCGACGTTCAGCATCGGCCGCGTGCTGCTGAGCGAGCCCGCACCCGCGGTCTTCGAGGGAGTCGTCATCGTGCACGGCAAGGCCCGCACGCGCGCCGTGGCTCTGCGCGTCGAACGCTGGGGCTCTCGCTGGCGCGCCAGCGCCATCAATGTGCTCTAGCGCGCGTCTGTGGCCGACACGACTGTCGCCGCACACCGGGCTCGATGCGGCGCCGACCGAAAGCGGCTCTCTGCCGGCGCGGCCACCTGTGAGATGGAGGGCTGCCGCAGTACATGAGCGGACGCCGTTGCGGCACCACTGATGCGGCCTCCGCCACCAGACTCCGCTGCCGGCCCTGCAGCCGGCCTGCGAGGCGGCGGCGAGGCGGCGGCTACTTCTTCTTCTGGCCTGCGCGGCGTTCGGCGCGGTTGGCGGCGGGCGGAGCACCTGCGGGGGTCTTCTGGCCGAAGGCACCCGTGGTGGTGGGAGCCGGGCGCTGCGGCGCAGCCCCACCGCGCGGGTTGCGGGCCGCGGGCGGCACGACGGCGGGAGCACCGGCACCCGCGCCGGGAGCGCCTGCACTCGCACCCGCACCGTCTTGCGCGCCCGCAGCGCGAGCCTCCTCCTGTGCACGCTGTGCGCGGGCGGTGGCCGCCTGCTCGAGCTGGCCTCGCTGGTTGCGCACCTCGACTCCACCGGAGTCGCTCGGGGCTGTGTAGCTGAGCTGGGCACCCTCGGTGTTGTGGCCCGTCTCGAGGCCCTTGGCCTGAACGCTGGGGGCATCCACTTCGCCGGCGGGGGTGTTGACCTCGACCTCAAGGTTGAACAGGAAGCCGACGGCCTCTTCTCGAATCTGGCCCATCATCTGCTGGAAGAGCAGGTAGCCTTCGCGCTGGTACTCGACCAGGGGGTCGCGCTGCGCCATGGCGCGCAGGCCGATGCCGTCTTTGAGGTAGTCCATCTCGTAGAGGTGGTCACGCCAGCGGCGGTCGATGACCGTCAGCACCACGCGGCGTTCGAGCTCGCGCATGGCCGACTCGCCGAGCGTCTCTTCGCGCTTCTGGTAGGCGATCTGGGCATCCGACAGAATCTCGCGGCCGACGAACTCGCGGCTGATCTTTCCGCGGCTGCCCGCCTCGGCGATGACCTCGTCGATCGAGATGGAGACGGGATACAGCGTCTTCAGCTCGGTCCACATGGCATCGAAGTCCCAGTCGTCTCCGTTGCCCTCGCCGGCGTGCGTCTCGAGCACGTCGTCGATCACGTCGGTGAGAAACTTCTGCGACCGTTCGTGCAGGTCGTCACCCTCGAGGATCGCCCGTCGGTCGTTGTAGATGGCTTCGCGCTGGCGGTTCAGCACGTCGTCGTACTTCAGAACGTTCTTGCGGATCTCGGCGTTGCGGCCCTCGACCTGCGACTGCGCGCTGCGGATGGCACGCGAGACGACCTTCGACTCGATGGCGAGGTCGTCGGGAACGTTGCCACGGCCCATCAGGCTCTCGGCGGCCCCGGCGTTGAACAGGCGCATCAGGTCGTCGGTGAGCGACAGGTAGAAGCGGCTCTCGCCCGGGTCGCCCTGGCGGCCGCTACGGCCGCGCAGCTGGTTGTCGATGCGGCGTGACTCGTGACGCTCGGTGCCGAGCACGTAGAGGCCGCCGGCCTCGACGACCTTCTCGGCCTCCTTCTCGACGCCGGCCTTGACCTCGGCTAGCACGTCGTCCCACGCCTCTTCGTACTCCTCCGGAGTGTCGATCGGGCTGAGACCGCGGGCGTTCATCTCGGCGACGGCGAGAAACTCGGTGTTGCCGCCGAGCATGATGTCGGTGCCTCGACCGGCCATGTTCGTGGCCACGGTGACGGCGCCGAGCCGACCGGCCTGGGCGATGATCGCGGCCTCGCGGGCATGGTTCTTCGCGTTCAGCACCTCGTGCCGAACACCCTTCTTCGCCAGCAGCCGCGAGAGGTACTCGCTCTTCTCGACGCTGGTGGTACCGACGAGCACAGGCTGGCCGGTCGCGTGGCGCTCGACGATGTCTTCGACGACCTGCTCGAACTTCGACTGCTCGTTCTTGTAGACGAGGTCGGGCTGGTCTTTGCGCTGCATCGGCCGGTTCGTGGGAATCGCGACGACGCCGAGCTTGTAGGTGCTCATGAACTCGGCGGCCTCGGTCTCGGCCGTGCCGGTCATGCCCGCGATCTTCTTGTAGAGGCGGAAGTAGTTCTGCAGCGTGACGGTGGCCAGGGTCTGGTTCTCGGCCTTGACGGTGACGCCCTCCTTGGCCTCGATGGCCTGGTGGATGCCCTCGTTGTAGCGACGCCCGGCAAGGATGCGGCCGGTGTGCTCGTCGACGATCAGCACCTCGCCGTTCATCACGACATAGTCTTTGTCTTTCTTGAACAGCGCCGCTGCCTTCAGCGAATTGTTCAGGAACGAGATGAGCGGAGTGTTGGCCGACTCGTACAGGTTGTCGATGCCGAGATAGTCTTCGACCTTCTCGATGCCGGGCTCGAGAATGCCGACGGTGCGCTTCTTCTCGTCGATCTCGAAGTCTTCGTCGGGTACGAGCCGGGTGGCGATGGAGGCGAACTCGGTGAACCAGCGGTTCGCCTCGCCTGACGACGGGCCCGAGATGATGAGCGGGGTGCGGGCCTCGTCGATCAGGATGCTGTCGACCTCGTCGACGATGGCGAACTGGTGGCCGCGCTGCACCATGTCGCTGGCCTGCCACGCCATGTTGTCGCGCAGGTAGTCGAAGCCGAATTCGTTGTTGGTGCCGTAGGTGATGTCGGCGGCGTACTGTTCGCGGCGCTCGGCCGGGGTCTGGCCGCTCAGAATGACACCCGTGCTCATGCCGAGGGCACGGAACACTCGGCCCATCAGCTCGCTCTGGTAGTTGGCGAGGTAGTCGTTCACCGTGACGATGTGAACACCCTTGCCCGCGATGGCATTGAGGTAGGCCGGCAGCGTGGCGACCAGCGTCTTGCCCTCACCGGTCTTCATCTCGGCGATGTTGCCGAGGTGCAGTGCGGCGCCGCCCATCAGCTGCACGTCGAAGTGGCGCATGCCGAGCGTGCGGCGCGAGGCCTCGCGAACCGCGGCGAAGGCCTCGGGAAGCAGGTGGTCGAGGCTCTCGCCGTCTTCGAACCGCTCGCGCAGGCGCGGGGTCTCTTCTTTGAGTTCGTCGTCACTCAGGTGCGTGAAGTCTTCTTCGAGAGCGTTGATCGCCTTCGCGTAGTTCTCGAGGCGCCGAAGCACTCGACCCTCGCCTACACGAAGTACCTTTTCAAGAACTGAAGCCACGTGAAATCTCCTACCGAACCAGCCATGATCCAGCCGGTAATTCTAGCAATCCTAGTTGTCATTCCTGAAGGTCTTCAGAACGAGCGCTGGGGGCGTGACGAGTGGTCGCCACGCCCCCAGGCGTCTCATTCGATCGGCTGCTTCTCCTGCGAGAAACCGATCATTCGGATGCGCGGTCTACGAGAGAACCGTCTCTGTCTCACGCGCAGCCGAGACGAGGGGGGCGGTGTGGTCGTCGAGCCCGATCACTCCGTAGTCCCAGCCCTTGCGGCGGTAGACGACGCTCGGCCGCAGCGTCTCGGCATCGATGAACAGGTAGAAGTCGTGGCCCACGAGTTCCATGAGGTACAGCGCATCATCCACGGTCATCGGGGAGGCCGCGAACACCTTCTTGCGAATGACGACGGGCGACCAGTCGTCGGTCGACTCGACCTCGGCGGCTCCCCGGGTGTCGTCTGCCGGCTGCTGCACGGCGATCGGGCCGGTTGCTGCCTTTGCGAGAACCTCGGCCTCGGCGGGAACAACATCGACGACGGCGAAACCGGCCGTGCTCGCCTCGCGCAGTGAGACGGGTCTGTGTTGCCCACGATGCACCTTCTTGCGGTCTTTCGCCCGGCGCACCCGCTCCATGAGTTTGCCGATCGCGAGATCGAAGGCGACGTACTTGTCGCTGCCGGCACTCTCGGCCCGAACCACGGGGCCTGGGCCGATCAGGGTGAGTTCGACCCGATCGTCACCACCCGAGGTGTTCGCCGAACTGTGGCGGCAGACCTTGACCTCCAACACCAGTGCGCGGTCAGCGAGATGCGATACCTTCTCGGCCTTCTCGGTCGCGTAACTGCGAAAGCGATCAGTGATCCCTAGGTTGCGGCCCGTGATGTTGATCTCCATGGCGATCTCCTAGTCTCAAAAAGACGCGCCGCCTTGGGACCAAAGCGAGTTCCTCCGCGCCTTTTCCCCCACCGTACTCGCCGCCCTCTCTGCTGTCACCCGGCAACCGTGAGGTTGGCTCACTCTGGCGCGAACTGTGACAGTCGAACCACCGACGAGCGGCCGGTGCGGCGTTCGGCGAAGGCGAGGGTGGCGGCGCCGAGAACCCGGGCTCCCGCAGTTTCGAGCGCCCGCCGGCACTCGAGCAGGGTGGCCCCGGTGGTGATGACATCGTCGACGAGCAGCAGGCTTGTGCCGCGCAATGAACCTTCTGAGAATCTGGTGCGAACGGCCATCGAGCCCGCCAGGTTGCTCTGTCGGTCACGCATCGTGAGCCCGGCCTGGTCTCGGGTCGGCTGCGCCACACGAAGCGGCCGGATGCTCGGCAGCCCGGTTCGCGCCCGCCTCACCAGAAGCTCGGCCGGGTTGTAGCCGCGCGTTCGGAACGCCGCGCGCGACGACGGCACCACCACCAGCACCACGTCGTTCGTGCACACGCGGCGATACGCATCTGCGACCGCAGCAGCCAGCGCCGGTGCGAGGGCGGGCACGACGTCGGTGCGACCCGACTCTTTGAGCTTCGAGAGCACGCCGCGCACCGGCCCGCCGTAGGGCATCGCCGACGTCACGAACAGCGGCGGGGCGTGCGCCCGGGTCGCGGCGAGGCGCGTCACGTCGGGCGCGAGCAGGCTGGCGCATGCCACGCAGACGGGGCGGTCGGGGGCGCCGCACGAGGCGCACTCGGTGGGTAGCACCAGAGCGAGCGCGTCAAGCAGCGCGGCGGTCAGGGCCGGGGTCAGTGTGCGAGGGATCATGCATCGATCGTGGCGCGGACGGTGACGCACCTGACGCGCAGGTGGCGAATCTGTGCACAATGCGCGCTGCAAGCGCCTGGGGAGAATGATCGTTAGGGTCGGCGGGAGGCCGGCCCTGCGGAGCTGGCTCGGTGTCATGTGGCGGCGGGCTCGGGCGGGGAGCCGGCTCGGGCGGGCGGGTCGGCGGGGGGCCGGCTCGGGGGGGGCCAGGCCGGCGGGGCGGCCTAGGTCTGCGTCGCCAGCATGCCGACGCCGGGGGTGGTGGTCTGCCAGCCGCTGCCCCGCTGCTGCTGCAGGTTGCCGTCGGTGGTGAGCAGCCAGAGGCCGCTCACGTCGTTTCCGCCGGCGATCGTCGCCGCCGCGAGGGGCACGCCCAGGTTGCTGCTGATGCCGCCGATCTGCTGGAGCACCACGCGGTCGTCGCCGCTCGCCGACACCGTGAGCGAGGCGACGTTCGACTCGTCGACCCAGGTCGCGTCGACGGGGATGCCCGATCCGCTGGCCAGCGTGACCGGCGTGCCGAGCTTCTCGGGCGCCCCGTCTTTGTCGCGGATGATCGCCGCCACGACGAGCTTCGGCTCGCCGTCGGCGATGGTGAAGGCGAGCACCCGCGTACCATCGCGCGACACGTCGATCGAGGTGATCGAGGAGGCGCCGTCCCAGTCGGCGGCGACCGCGTGCACGGTTCCATCGCTGCCGTACGCCTGCACGGCCCCGGGCGAGGCGGCCGGAACGCTCCAGACGTACCCCGACGGGTCGAGCGACGGCGCGATCAGCCCCGGCCGGTTGTCGACCAGAACGGGGTCATTGCCGTTGGGCTGCACCGCATACACTCCGGCGGCCGTACCCACCGCGAACACCTTCGCCGACGAGGTCACCGACAGCGGCCCGAGCGCCTGGATTTTGTCGCTCACGGTGGGGATGGGTGTGGCGGCGTTGTTCGACAGGTAGCCGAACACATTGGCCATGTCGACGAGCGGCTGCGCATTCACCCGCGGGTCGGAGATCGGTTTGACCCCCGCCGCCACCACGATCGGGTTCTGGTTGACGCTCATCACCACGCTCGCGATCGACGCGACCGTGCCGAGGCTCTCATCGAGCTGGTACTGCATTCGCTGCAGAGACACCGGCGATTGCGAGAGCACCTGGGTCGACAGATCAACGTCGGCCTTGCCCGAGTCGACCACCACCGAGGCCGTCTCGGTGCCCTCGGGGAACGCCGTCACCACCGCCCCCTCGCCGAGCCAGGGTGCGGGGCCGGCCAGCAGCGCCTTCACCACCCGCGTTCCGGTGGTCTCGTCTTTCGGGAACCACCTGATGTCGGGAACGAGGTAGGTGTACGTGGGGTCGTAGAAGTACAGCGCGTGCGAGCTGAACACCTGGCTGAACCGCAGCTGTTCGAGGATGATGCCCGGGTTCGCCGCACTGATGCGCCACTCGCCGTCTTGCTGCGCGAAGGTGAACGGCAGCGTCACCGACGCGGTCGACGTGGCCTCGACGTACTGCCCCGTCGAATCGACCTCGGCAATGGGGGTGACGCCGATGCTCATGGTGGTGGCCGAGGTGGCCTGCTCGGCGGGCTGGCCGGCGTCGATCAGCACCCCCGCGTTCGGATCCCACGTCTTCGAGAAGTCGCTGGTCAGGTACTTGCGGGCGACCTCGTAGTCGTTCTGCGGGCTCGCGGCGGCCTGCAGGAATCCGTTCAGAATCTGTGACTGGTTCGCGCCCGAAACCGGGTCGGGCGGCAGCAGGATGACGTCGCTGTCGTTCGGCGTCGAACTCACCTCCTGCGAGTGCACTGCGCCCGAGTTCGGGATGCCCGTGCAGGCCGACACCGCGAGCAGGGTGATGGCGGCGCCGGCGAGCACCGCACCGATACGACCGAACCGCCGGGCGATCATCCGCCTGCCCTCTCGGCGTCGGGCTGCAGCTCGACGGGTTCGTCGAAGGTGTGCGTGGGGTCGTACGAGCGGGTGAGCAGGTGGGCTCCGGTGTCTTCGACGGGATCGGATTCGTCGGTGTCTTCGGGCGGCAGCGGCAGCGGCGAGGTGCCCACCGGGCGACCGTGCACGCGCGGCAGAGTGAGCCGGAAGCAGCTGCCCGCGCCGGGCTCAGACCACACCTCGAGCTGGCCGCCGTGCAGCGTGGCGTCTTCGAGCGAGATGGCGAGGCCGAGGCCCGTTCCGCCGATGGTTCGCTTGCGCGACGGGTCGGCGCGCCAGAACCGCTCGAAGACCCGTTCGGCGTCTTCGGTGCTCATGCCGATGCCGTAGTCGCGCACGGCGATGGCGATAGCCGATACGTTGCTGTCGATCGAGACGAGAATGGCGCGCCCCTCACCGTGCTCGATGGCGTTGCCGAGCAGGTTGGTGACGATGCGGCGGATACGGCGGGCATCGATCTCGACCTCGACGTGGCCGCCCGGCGCGAAGATGCGCATCTCGGAGCCCGCAGCCTCGGCGAGCGGGCGCATCTGGTCGATGGCGTCGACGGCGAGCCGAACGAGGCTGGTCGGCTCGATGTTCAGGTCGGCCGAGCCGGCGTCGAACCGGCTGATCTCCAGCAGGTCGCTGAGCAGCAGCTCGAACCTCACGGTCTGGGTGTGCAGCAGCTCGGCGGTGCGGCCGATGGCGGGCTCGAAGCTCTCGCGCTTGTCGTAGAGCAGGTCGCCGGCCAGGCGGATGGTGGTGAGCGGAGTGCGGAGCTCGTGCGAGACGTCGGAGACGAAACGCTGCTGCAGCTGAGACAGCTCGGCGAGCTGGGTGATCTGGCCCTGCATGCTGTCGGCCATGCCGTTGAACGACCGGGCGAGGGTGGCGATGATGTCGTCGCCCTTCTCGGGGATGCGCACCTCGAGTTCACCGTCGGCGAGCTTCTCGCTCACCTCGGCCGCGACCTTGATCGGCTCGATCACGAGGCGCACGATGACCCAGGCCACGAGGGCGATGAGCAAGGTGAGCAGCAGGCCGGCGATCCAGAGGGTCTGCTGCACGAAGCTGAGGGTCTGGGCCGAATCGGCGAGGTTGTACCCGAGGTAGAGCTGGTACTGGCCCCCGCTCGGAATTGACAGGGGCGAGCCGACGATGATGCCCGGGTCGGTGCCGCCCGAGCCGTTCGGCAGCACGACCGACTGCCAGTACAACGTCTGCGTTCCGGCGCCCGCCGTGACCTCGGCCTTCAGGTCGTCGGAGACCACGCCGGTGGTGAGCGCGGGGCTCGCGAAGGGCAGGAACGAGGTGGCGGTCTGGTCTTGGCCGGGCGCCGCGTAGATGGCGATGAGGCGCGAGGATGACGAACTCGTGATCTTCGTCTGCGCCGAGTTGAGCAGGGTGCTCACCGAGCCGTCGTTGCTCGAGTCTGATGCGTCGAAGATGGTCTGGGCGGTCTTCGCGGCCTGGTTTGCGTCGAGCAGCACCTGGTTCAGCCGCGAGTGGAACAGGTCGTTTCCGATGCTCACCGAGGTGTAGATGCCGGCGCCGAGCAGGGCGACCGTGGTGAGGCCGATGGTGATGACGATGGTGCGGAACTGCAGCGACAGCCGCCACCAGCCCACGATCTGACGGGGCCAGGCGCGCCACTCGCGCGCGAGGAACGGGCCGATGTGGCTGCGGCCAGACCGGCTCGAACGGCTCGTGCGGGCCGGCGCGGCCGAGGTGGCCATCAGGCTCCGGTCGGCGGAGTGGCTCCGCCGGTCATCCGCTGGTCGCCGGCTGTACGACGGCGCCCGCCCGATAGCCCACACCGCGCACGGTCATCACGATGCGCGGGTTGTCAGGGTCTTCTTCGACCTTCGCGCGCAGGCGCTGCACGTGCACGTTGACGAGGCGCGTGTCGGCCTTGTAGTGGTAGCCCCACACCTGCTCGAGCAGCATCTCGCGGGTGAACACCTGCTGCGGCTTCGAGGCCAGGGCGTTCAGCAGATCGAACTCGAGCGGCGTGAGGTTGATGCGGCCATCGCCACGACGCACCTCGTGGCCCGCGACGTCGAGCTCGATGTCGCCGATGAGCAGGGGCCCGGTGACGGCGGCCGCCACGACGGTGCTGGGGCGCAGGCGGGTGCGGATGCGCGCCACCAGCTCCTTCGGGTTGAACGGTTTCACGATGTAGTCGTCGGCGCCCGACTCGAGGCCCTTCACCACGTCGGTGGTGTCGCTCTTCGCGGTGAGCATGATGATGGGCACGCCAGACTCGGCGCGGATCTGGTCGCAGACCTCGATGCCATCCATTCCGGGCAGCATGAGGTCGAGCAGAACGAGGTCGGGGCGCGACGAGGTGAAGGCGGCGAATGCCTGCGAGCCGTCGGCGCAGAAGATCGGTTCGAAGTTCTCGGCCTTCAGAACGATGCCGATCATTTCAGCGAGCGCGGGATCGTCGTCGACCACGAGTATGCGAGCATCCATAGCTCATAGGGTACTGGAGCGGTAGCCCGCCGGCCTGTGTCTGCCCTGCACGGCGGCTGTCGACAGACTGTGCGAGCATGAGGGGGTGAACGTGCCGTTGAATGGGGACGCCCGGTGAGTGACGAGCAGCAGGCCGCGTGGCCGGGGCCGGAGGGGGCGCCGGTGCCTGAGGCGGGTGCGGGTGGGGGTGCGGGTGGGGGTGCGGGTGCGCCTGATTCTGCGCCGCCGGTCGCTGGGCCTGCGCCTGCGCCGGTCGCTGCGCCAGCGCCAGCGCCGATCGAGCCACCGCGCTATGGAGAGTATGCACCGCCGCCAGTGGCGCCGGTGGTGCCGGGGTACGGTACACCGGGGTACGGTGCAGGCTACGGCGGTCCGCCAGTGGCGCCAGTGGCGCCGGGGTATGCCGCCGCCGGGTACGGGCCGCCCGCCGGCGCGGGTGCCGGGTGGGCGCCGCCGCCCAAGCCCGGGCTGGTGCCGCTGCGACCGCTGGGTTTCGGCACGCTGCTGGGCGCGCCGTTCCAGGTTCTGCGGCGCAACCCGGGGCCGACCCTCGGCAGCGCCCTGATCATCCAGTTCGCCATCTTCCTGGTCACCGCTGTGGTCATCGGCGGCGCGGCGTTCTTCGCCGTCACGCGGGTGACCCAGGCGAGCGCGGCCGACCGCGGGTCGATCGCCGCCGGGTCTGTGGCGATCGTGCTGCTGTCGGCGCTGGTTCCGCTGGCGCTGGCACTCGTGTCGTCGGCGCTGTTGCAGGGCATCCTCGTCGTCGAGGTCTCACGCGAGGTGCTCGGCGAGAAGCGCCGCATGGGCGAGCTGTGGCGGGCCGCGGGCAAGCGGCTCTGGCCCCTCGTGCTGTGGATTCTGCTCGAGGCCGCCGCGGTCACCGTGGTGCTTGCGATTGTGACCGGGGCGGTGGTGCTGCTGGCGACAGCCGGGCCCGTGGGCATCGTGTTCGCGGTGATCGTGGGGCTGCTCGGGCTGCTCGGCATCGTGGCACTGTGGGTGTGGCTCGGCACGAAGACGTCGCTGGTGCCGTGCGCGATCGTGCTCGAGCGACTCGGGGTGCGGGCCGCCATCGCGCGGTCGTGGCGGCTCACCCGCGGTTCGTTCTGGAAGACGTTCGGCGTCGAGGCCCTCGTCGCCACGATCGTGTACGTGGCCAGCCAGGTCGTCACGCAGCCGGTCAACATCATCCTCAGCCTGGCATTCGGGCTGCTGAGCCCCAACGACAGCTCTGATTCGGGCTCGTCGACGGCGATCGTCGGGGCGATCGTGGTGTACCTCGTGGTCGGGGTGCTGCAGATCGTGTTCGGCGCCATCACGGCCGTGGTGCAGGCTGCCGCGATCTCGCTGATCTACGTCGACCTGCGCATGCGCCGCGAGGGGCTCGACCTCGAACTGATCAGGTACGTGGATGCCCGGCAGGCCGGGCTCGTGACCGCCGACGACGACCCGTTCCGGGTGCCGGTGGCGGGGGGCGGGGCTGCGTCGGGTGCTGGGCCGACGTCGGGTGCCGGGCCGGCGTCAGGTGCTGGGCCGGCGTCAGGTGCTGGGCCGGCGGCGGGCGGCGAGGCTCCCACCCCGGGAGCGGCAGTCTGAGCATGACAGCGGTGCTGGCGTGGGTGGCGGCGGGCGGTGCGGCCGTGGCTGCGGCTGGTGCCGCGGCGGCCAGCGGCGCAGCGGCCGGTGGCGCGGTGCTGGGCGCGACGGGTGCGGCCGTGCCGGTCGACCCGTCGGCTCCGGATGCCCGGCAGCTGCTGCTCGACGAACTCAGCAGACCCGAGTACGCCGCGGCGCGGCCGACGCTTCTCGACCGCGTGGCATCTGCCGTGGGCGACTGGCTCGCCTCGCTCACCGTGCCGTCTGACGGCAACCTCGGTGGACTGGTTCCGGCGCTCGGCGTCGTCGTGGCGCTGGCGCTGATCGTGGCGGCGTTCATCGTGTTCGGACGCCCGCGGCGCAACCGCCAGGCCCCCACCCGCGTCGACGCCCTGTTCGGGTCGGACGACCGCCGATCATCCGCACAGTTGCGCGCGTCGGCGGCCGTGGCGGCGGAGGCCGGCGACTATCTGACAGCGATCGAGGAGATCTACCGTTCGATCGCCAGGCGCCAGGCCGAACGCACGGTCGTTCGCGTCAGCCCCGGAACAACCGCGCGCGAGTTCGCCCTGCGGGCCGGAGCGTCGTACCCCGAACAGAGCGGCCGGCTCGGCGACGCGGCGGGGGTCTTCGACGACGTGCGCTACCTCGGCGGCCGCGCGACCGCCGAGCGCTACGGCCGTCTGGCGTCGCTCGAGGCCGAGCTGCGCGACCTTCTCCCGACCCGCCGCGAGCCCCTGGTCGGGGCGGGCATGAGCGGCGGCGCGGGCGTCGCGTCGTTCCACCGGGGCGGTGGCAGCGCGGCCGGTTCCAGTGACCGTAACGTCACCCCCAGCGGGGGCGGTAGCACCGCGGGCGGTAGCACCGCGGGCGGTGGCAGCGCGGCCGGTGGCACCGGGCCAGATGGCGGCGCGGCAGATGGCACCGCGTCAGATGGCGGCGCGGCCGGTCACACCGCGTCAGATGGCGGCGCTCCTGATGGCGGCACCGGTGGCGTCAGAGGGGCGGGGCGGTGAGCGTCAGCGCTCCCGGGCGCTCAGGCGGACTTCCGGCTGGGACGGGGGCAGAGCCGGAGGCCGGTGCCGCGCCGAGCTCGACGCCGACGGTGCGGGCGTTCTTCCGGCGGTGGTCGTTCTGGGTGGGGGCGGGGGTGTTCGTGGTGGTCGCGAGCCTGGTGCTGCTGCTCGTGAAGGGCGGATCCTCCGCCGCCGACGCCTCTCCGCTGTCGATCACGAGCCCGGCCCCGGTCGGCAGCAAAGCTTTGGCCGAGGTGCTGAGGCAGCAGGGCGTGACCGTGACGGCGGTGAGCTCGCTCGACGATGCGGAGGCCGCCGTGGCGGCGGCGGGCGGCAGTGCGGGCAGTGCGAACGGTGCGGCATCCACCACCGGCCCCACCGTGCTCATCTACGACCCTGACCAGTACCTGCCGGGCGACCGCTACGCCGAGGTCAGCACCCTCGGTGCCCGCATCGTGCTCGTGCAGCCCGACCTGTTCGAGCTCGAGGGCGTGGCTCCGTCGATCGCCGTCGCCGGGTCGCCCGACGGGCCGGGCGACGACTCCGCCACGGTCGACGCCCGCTGCGACCTGCCGGCTGCCGTTCGCGCCGGGTCGATCACCGTGTCGGGCACCACCTACCGGCCCACCGGCGGTGCCGGAGCCGGCATCGGCTCGAGCTCGTCGGGCATCGGCGTGACGGCCTGCTTCCCGTCGGCCGGCGAGACCGGCACGAGCACGGGCACCGGCGCCACCGGCACGAGCACCTCCCCCACCACCGCGTACTCCCTCGTCGCCACCACCGCCGGCCCCGTTCCGGTCACGGTGCTCGGCGCCCCCGACGTGCTCAGCAACGAGCAGATCGTGAACGCCGGCAATGCCGCCCTGGCTCTCGGACTGCTCGGCCAGAGCAGCACCCTCGTCTGGTACACACCGACCGCCGCCGACCTCGCCGTCACCGGGCCGCCGAGCCTTGCGGCACTCACTCCGGGCTGGGTGACCCCGGTCATCCTTCTGCTCTTCGTGCTGTTTCTCGCGGCGGCTGTGTGGCGTGGGCGCCGCCTCGGCCCGCTCGTGGTCGAGAACCTGCCGGTGATCGTGCGCGGCAACGAGACCGTCGTCGGCCGGGCCCGGCTCTACGCGCGCTCGGGCGCCCGCACCCGGGCCCTCGACGCCCTGCGCATCGGCAGCAGTGGCCGGCTGGCCGGGATGCTCGGCCTGCCCCGCACGGCGACCCTCGACGAGATCATTCTCGCCTGCTCTGCCGCCACCGGCCTGCCGCCCGCCGCGGTGGCCGAGGTGCTCGTCAACCGACTGCCGACCAGCGAGACTGAGTTGCTGACGCTGTCGCAACGCCTCGCCGACCTCGAAGCTGCTGTGCGCCACAGCGTGTACGGCCCCCACTCCCCCGATCAGGTAAGGAACCCAGGTGACTGACACTCCCCCGCCCGAGGCGCCCGCGCCGCAGCCCGCCCGCCGCAGCAACGACGAGCTGCGGCTCGCGCTCTCGCGCGTGCGCACCGAAGTCGGCAAGGCCGTCGTCGGGCAGGACGGCGCCGTCAGCGGCCTGCTGGTCGCCCTGCTCGCGCGCGGGCATGTGCTGCTCGAGGGCGTTCCCGGAGTGGCGAAGACCCTGCTCGTGCGGGCGCTGGCGGCGACGCTCAGCCTCGACACCAAGCGCGTGCAGTTCACGCCCGACCTGATGCCGGGCGACGTGACCGGGTCGCTCGTGTACGACGGGCGCACCGGCGAGTTCGAGTTTCGCAGCGGGCCCGTGTTCACGAACATCCTGCTCGCTGACGAGATCAACCGCACGCCCCCGAAGACGCAGTCGGCCCTGCTCGAGGCGATGGAGGAACGCCAGGTGAGCGTCGACGGCGTCAGCCGCCGGCTGCCCGACCCGTTTCTGGTCGCCGCCACCATGAACCCGATCGAGTACGAGGGCACCTACACGCTTCCCGAGGCCCAGCTCGACCGCTTTCTGCTGAAGCTCACCCTCGACGTGCCGGGGCGCGACGCCGAGATCGCGGTGCTGGTCCGGCACGCGGCCGGCTTCGACCCGCGCAACCTCGCGGCGGCCGGCGTGACTCCCGTGCTCAGCGCCGAGGTGTTGCACGAGGCGCAGGCGGCCGTGGCGGCGGTGCAGGCGACTCCGGATGTTCTGGCCTACGCCGTCGACCTGGCCCGTGCCACGCGCCAGAGCCCCTCGGTCAAGCTCGGCGTCAGCCCGCGCGGCACCACGGCCCTGCTCGCCGCGGCCAAGGCCTGGGCGTGGCTGAACGGCTTCGACTGGATCACTCCCGACCACGTGCAGGCGATGACGCTGCCCGTGCTGCGGCACCGCATCCAGCTGCGCCCCGAGGCCGAGCTGGAGGGCGTTTCGGTCGACACCATTCTGCGCGGCATCCTGGCGCAGGTGCAGGTGCCGATCTAGCGGCGCGGCGCGGCGCGGCGCGCGGGCTCCCCTTCACGCGGTCACCGCGCCGGCCGGCTGCCCTGGCTGGCCCGTCGCCAGCCGCAGGCCGCCTGGCCCACTCCCGCACCGGCCCACTCCCCCGCCACCTGCCCACTCCCCACCTGCCCACTCCCCACCGGCCCACCCACACTCCCCCGCTCCCACTAGACCAGAAAGGCGGCACCCATGGCGATCTCCGGCCGGTTCGTGTTGCTGGTCGCGCTCGGCGTGCTGCCGGTCGTGCTTCTCGGCCAGGCGTACGGCGCCGACGCCGCGTGGGCCGCCCTGGCGGCCTGGTTGGCGCTCGGTGTGCTGCTGGGCATCCTTGACCTCGTGCTCGCGGGCTCGCCACGCCAGATCGTGGTCGAGCGGGTGGTTCCGGCGCGCGTGCGGCTCGGCGAGACGGTGGAGGCCGAACTGCTTCTCACCAACATCGGGCGGCGCACGCTGCGCGGGGTGGTGAGGGATGCCTGGCAGCCGTCGGCGGGAGCAGCCGTCACCCGGTTCGCCGTGGGCATTCCGCGCAGCGAGCGGCGCGCGATGACAGAGCAGCTGCGGCCGTTCAGGCGGGGCGAGCGCCGGGTGGAGGGCACGAGCATCCGTTCGTTCGGGCCGCTCGGGTTGTGGGCGCGGCAGGCGACCCTCATCGCCCCCGGGCGCATCAGGGTGCTGCCCCCGTTCGCCTCGCGCAAGCACCTGCCGTCTCGACTGGCCCGGCTGCGTGAGCTCGACGGGCGCACGAGCGTCATGATCCGCGGGCAGGGCACCGAGTTCGATTCGCTGCGTGAGTACGTGCGGGGCGACGACGTGCGCTCGATCGACTGGCGGGCCACCGCCCGGCGCGACGATGTCGTGGTGCGAACGTGGCGGCCCGAACGCGACCGGCGGGTGGTGATCGTGATCGACTCGGGGCGCACCTCGGCCGCGCGCATCGACGACGAGCCCCGGCTCGACACGGCGTTCGAGGCGGCGCTGCTGCTCTCGGCGCTGGCGACACGGGCCGGCGACCGAGTGGATGTTCTCGCCTACGACCGCCGCATCCGGGCCCGCGTGCGCGGCGCCGTCGGCCCCGCGCTGCTCTCGCAGCTGGTCGACGCACTGGCGCCTGTCGAGCCCGAGCTGCTCGAGACCGACTGGTCGGCCGTACCCGCCCTCGTGCGCGACATCACAAACCAGCGCTCGCTCGTGGTGCTGCTCACGTCGCTCGAGACCCCCGGCTCGTCGCAGGGTCTGCTCGCCGCGCTGCCGCAGCTGACCCGCAGGCACACCGTGGTCGTCGCGTCGGTGACCGACCCGTCGACGCTCGCCGCGGTGTCGGTTCGGGATGACCGCACCTCGACCTACCTCGCAGCCGCGGCCGAGCGAGCCCTGCTCGACGTGACGCGGGTGTCTGCGGCCGTACGCCGGCTGGGCGCCGAGGTCGTCACCGGTTCGCCGTCAGACCTGCCGCCGGCGGTCGCCGACACGTACCTCGCCCTCAAGGCCGCCGGCCGCCTCTGACCCCGGCCGGGAGGTCAGCCGGCGACGAGGCGGGTGGCTCCGGCGTCGAAGGCCTCGAGATCGCCGGTCTGACCGGCGCGGTGCGCGCGGCCACCCACGAACACGATGTAGAAGACGAAGGCGGCGAGCGCCAGCAGGCCGATGCCGAACTTGATGGGCCACGGCCACGGCTGCGGCGTGACGAACCCTTCGATCACGCCCGAGACGAGCAACACGAAGACGAGCCCGATCGCCACGGTGAACAGGGCGCGGCCGTCTTCGGCGAGGGCCTGCGCGCGAGTGCGGCCGCCGGGCGCGATCCACGCCCAGAAGATGCGCAGCCCCGCGGCCGCGCCGACGAAGATCGCCGTGAGTTCGAGCATGCCGTGCGGCAGGATGTACGCGAAGAACACGTCGCCCTGCCCGAGGTGGAACAGCACCCCGGCCGACACCCCGATGTTCATGGCGTTCTGCAGCAGGATGTACGGCACGTACACCCCGGCGATTCCGAAGGCCACGCACTGCGCGGTGATCCAGGCGTTGTTGGTCCACACCTGGCCCGTGAACGAGGCGGCCGGGTTGTCGGAGTAGTAGTTCACGAAGTCGTTCTGCGCGAACTTCTGCAGCTGCTCGTCGGTACCGAAGTTGGCGAGCACCTGCGGGTCGTTCATGACCCAGAAGGCATACAGCGCGCTGACCGCGATGGTCGCCGCGGCCACCACCACGATGATCCAACGCAGGCGGTACAACGCGGCGGGCAGCTGCTGCACGAAGAACGCCGGAATGGCGGCGAGGGGATTGCCGGCGGCGGCCGTGAAGCGCTGCCGCGCCCGAGACAGCGAGACCGACAGCCGGTCGCCCGCCACGGTCGACCCCGCGCTGGTCTTCAGCGCCGAGAGCTCGGTGGCGCCGGCCTGGTACCGCTCGATCAGCTCGTCGGCCTCGGCGCCACTGAAGGTGCGGCGCCGCCCGAGCTCGTCGAGTCGGCGCCACTCGTCGGTGTGCGCTGCAGAGTAGGCGTCGAGATCCATCTGCTTAGATGATAGCCATGGCCCAGCCACTTCTCGGCCCCGCTGCCGCGGCGCACTCGCTCGAGTACAACGACGAGCAGATGGTCACGGGCGAGGCGGTCGCGCTTGACGTGCGGCCGGCGGGGTTCATCCTGCGCGCGGCCGGCGGAATCATCGACGTTCTGCTCTCGCTCGGCTTGTTCGCGCTGCTCGCGGTGCTGATCAGCCTGTGGATCGGCGCGGTCGGCGCCGACCCGGCGCTGACGCAGGCCCTGCTGCTCTCGGCGCTGGTGTTCTGCGTCGTGGTGGTGCCGACGGCCATCGAGACGGTCATGCGCGGCCGGTCGCTCGGCAAGCTCGCGATCGGTGCCCGCATCGTGCGCGACGATGGCGGGGCAGCATCCTTCCGTCACGCGTTCATCCGCGCACTGACCGGTGTGCTCGAGATCTACCTCACGGTCGGCGGGCTGGCAGTGATCGTGTCGCTGCTCAACGCGAAGTCGAAACGTCTCGGCGATCTGCTCGCCGGAACCTACAGCCAGCACGAACGCGTGCCCCGCCTGGTGTCGTACGCACAGCCGGTTCCGCCGCAGCTGGCGGGCTGGGCCACCGTTGCCGATGTGGCGAAGCTGCCCGACCGGGTGTCTCGCCGCATCGCCCAGTTTCTGGCGGAGGCGCCCAGGATGACTCCGGATGCCCGTGCACGCCACGCCTCGCAGCTGCTGGCCGAGGCACTGCCCTTCGTCTCGCCCGTTCCTCCGGTGCACCCCGAGCTGCTGCTCGTGGGCATCGCGGCCCTCCGTCGCGACCGTGAGTTCGAGGCCCTGCGCCTCGAACGTTCTGCCCTCGACCGCCTGGCGTCCGTTCTGGGCGCCCTGCCGCACAACTTTCCCGAGCGCTGAGCGGCGGCCGGCGCGGGCTCAGTAGCGGTAGTGCGACACCTTGTACGGGCCCTCGACGGGTACGCCGATGTAGGCGGCCTGGGCGGGGGTGAGCGTGGTGAGCTCGACGCCGAGCGCGTCGAGGTGCAGGCGCGCCACCTTCTCGTCGAGGATCTTCGGCAGCGTGTACACGCCCGTCGGGTAGTTCTCGGGGCTGCCCCAGAGCTCGATCTGCGCCAGCACCTGGTTCGTGAACGAGTTGCTCATCACGAAGCTGGGGTGGCCGGTGGCGTTGCCGAGGTTCATCAGGCGGCCCTCTGAGAGCACCAGCACCGAACGGCCGGTGGGCAGGCGCCACTCGTGCACCTGCGGCTTGATCTCGACCTTCACGGCGCCGTCGATGCGTTCGAGGCCCGCGATGTCGATCTCGTCGTCGAAGTGCCCGACGTTCGCCACGATGGCGAGGTGCTTCATACCGAGCAGGTGGTCGGTGGTGATCACGTGCTGGTTGCCCGTACCGGTGATGAAGATGTCGACGGTGTCGAGCACCGACTCGAGCCGGGCGACCTGGAATCCGTCCATCGCAGCCTGCAGCGCGTTGATCGGGTCGACCTCGCTCACGATGACGCGTGCACCCTGGCCGCGCAGCGCCTCGGCTGCACCCTTGCCCACGTCGCCGTAGCCGACCACGAAGGCGACCTTTCCGCCGATCAGAACGTCGGTGGCGCGGTTCAGCCCGTCGGGCAGGGAGTGCCTGATGCCGTACTTGTTGTCGAACTTCGACTTCGTCACCGAGTCGTTGACGTTCATCGCAGGGAACAGCAGGGCATCCGACGCGGCCAGCTCGTACAGGCGGTGCACGCCCGTGGTGGTCTCTTCGGTGACGCCCTTGATGTCGGCGGCGATGGTGGTGAAGCGGTGGGGGTTCTCTTCGAGCGAGCGGCGCAGCAGATCGAGGATGACCGTGTACTCGTGGGTGTCGGTCTCGGTCGCCGCGGGCACCGCGCCGGCGAGCTCGAACTCACGGCCCTTGTGCACGAGCAGGGTGGCATCGCCTCCGTCGTCGAGGATCATGTTCGGGCCGATGTACGACTCGCCGGCCTCGGCGGCCTCGGCGCTCCAGTCGAACGCCTGGTCGGTGCACCACCAGTACTCTTCGAGCGTCTCGCCCTTCCACGCGAACACCGGAACGCCCGCGGGCGCCTCGGGCGTGCCGCCGCGCCCGACCACGATGGCCGCCGCGGCCTCGTCTTGCGTGGAGAAGATGTTGCAGCTGACCCAGCGCACCTGCGCGCCCAGGTCGACCAGGGTCTCGATGAGCACCGCGGTCTGCACCGTCATGTGCAGTGAACCCATGATGCGGGCGCCTGCGAGTGGCTTCGACGCACCGAACTCGTCGCGCAGGGCCATCAGCCCCGGCATCTCGTTCTCGGCGAGGCGGATCTGGTGACGGCCGGCCTCGGCGAGGCCGAGGTCGCGAACCTTGAAGGGCAGTGCGGTGCGAGTGGGGGTGGCGGCGAAAGTCATGCCCCCATTATCGCCCACACCACTGGGCGACGGGCAGGGTTGACGGCAGATGTGGAGACGTCGCGCACACCGCCACCTGGGGAGAAAACGGGCTCAGCTGCCGTTGCCGACGGTCATGTACCGCACGACCTGCCAACCCTGCGGTGCCGACAGCCGCTCGGAGTGCCGCTCGCACAGGTCGTAGCTGTGCGGCTCGTGCTGCATGCTGAGCGGGCCGAGCACCGCCATGGAATCGGCGTACACATAGGTGAGGGTCGACACGGCTTCGCCCTGACATGACACGCGTGAGCAGGTTCTGGAGATCATCCCCTTCACCATAGATCTGCGAAGGTCGATGACCCCGGCGGGCGCGCCGTAAGCTTGCTTCATGCCTCGTTCACGGCGCAACAGAACAGCGCACGTCTCGCGCTACCGGTACCGCAATCGCCACGGTCGCACGCTGCGGTCGTCGGTGACCGGCCCGCATCTGCCGCCGCTGCGCACCCGTATCGACTTGTTCGAGATGACGGTGGCGTCGACCGCCGACTATCTGAAAGGCGTGTGGCCCGACGAGCTGGCAGACGTCGTGTTCGAGATCGGTGCCGTGCCGCTCGGCATGCCAGCCGAGGGCGAGGCCGTCGAACGCTGGAGCGTCATCGGCAACCGCATCATCCTCTACCGGCTGCCCATCCAGCGCCTGTCGAAACTGCACCGCGACGACGAGCTGCACAAACGCATGATCATCGAGAGCTGCGTGTTCCGCGCGGTGGCCGAGCTGCTCGGCAAAGACCCGTGGGATCTGGCGCCCGACCGCTTCCGCCACTTCTGACGCGCACGGTTCCCCAGTCCACGGATGCCCGGCGGCAGTGAACCCAGCGCACAGCACCGGGCAGAATGGATGCGCTGCGAGGTGGATGCCGGGCGGCACGACCGCTCGGCCCAATCAGCCGCCCGTACCGCCGTACACCGTGATCGGCGCCGCCAGCGGGCTCGCCGGGCTGACGCTGAACGACGAGATCAGTCCGTCTCCCACGTACCCCACCGAGGCCGTCAGCGGAGCCGTGGTCACCACGGTGAACGCCATGTTGCCGATGACCGAGTAGCCGAGGGCGCTGTTCGCCGCGACGGTGAACGTGGCGGGCGGTGAGGCCTGGTCGGTCTGCGAGATCGTCACCGCGGCATCCTGGCTCGATGTGTTCACCAGCATGAGGCGGGCGTTCGGCCCGGTCGCGGTGGCGAACAGAAAGGTTCCGTCGAGGCTCTGGCCAGACTGGTACCAGGCGAAGTCGGTTCCGCCGCTCACGACGGCGGCCCGGGCACCCACCACGACCGGCTGGTCAGACGAGACGACCACGCTGTACGTGTCGTCGTTCAGCGACGGCAGCGGAAAGTCTGTGACGACCCCGCCGGTAGCGCTGTAGCTGACCGTGGTGTCGGCGACGCCCAGCGTCTCGCTCTTGAACGTCACGCTGAGGGTGGCCGCGGCCGCCCCGGGCACGAAGACACGCAGTGCCGCAGTCAGGTCGCTCGAGGCCGGGTCGGCGGCCTGCTCGGCGATCGAACTGGTACTCACGATCTGCACACCGGCGATGGTCTGGCTGAGGGCGGGGGCGCCGGTCGGCCCGGCGGTGTCGATGCCGCCCGGGGTGAGGCCGCGGATGACGCTCTGCTGCAGCGAGGCGAGCACGGTTCCGCCGGCCGAGGTGACGTGGATGACCGGCGACACGATGTTCGGAGCGAACCCGGCCAGCGACAGCGCCCGCTGCGAATGCGGTTGCACGGTGATGCCGCTCGTTCCGGGCGCATTGACCGCCCCGGACTCACTGAAGATCGACAGCGCGACCGTGGCCAGCACGTCGGTCGGGTTCGACAGCAACAGGTACGCCGAACGACCCGTGACGGTCGAACCGGCCGCGAGCCAGGTGTCGGCCGACGCCTCGCCGCACTCAGACGTGGCGAGACCTGCCAGGTCGGACTGCGCGAGGGCCTGCGACTGACTGCCGCCGAGCAGGGTGCCGCTCGAGCCGGGAGCGGTCAGCGTCGTCGGGGTCGAGGTGCCCTGCTGAACATCCGGAGTCGACAGGGCGTCGGTGGTGATGGTGTCGGTGGTCGGAACGATTCCGGTCACGAGGGTCGGGTCGCCGAGCGGCAGCACGGCGGGCGTCGCGGAGTCGGCCGAGGCCTGGCTCTGGTCGGCGAGGCCGAGGAAGGGGCCGGGGCAGACCCGCGTCTGCGGCGAGGCGACCGGGGTGACGACGACGTTCGGCACGCCGCTCGTGACGGTCGGCAGCGCCACGACAGCGGCGGCGCCGACGGTGGCGGCGGCCAGCGCGAGCACGACGATGCCGATGGCGACGCTGATGCTGGTGCGCGCGACGGAGCGTCGGGCTCCCTCGCCGGTCGCACCGCTGGTTCGGCGCGACCCGCCGGCGGCCACGGCCACCGCGGTCGCCGTCTTGGGCGCCTTCGCGGGCTTCGCCGTCTTCGGGGCCTTGGGTGGCTTGGGCGGCTTGGGCGGCTTCGCGGCCTCCGCGGGCCTCGCGGGGTCTACTGCCTGCGCCGGTTGGGTCGCTTTGGCGGGCTTCACCGCCTTCGGGGCCTTGGGTGGCTTGGGCTCCTTGCGAGGCTTGGGTTCGTTGGCCGGAATCGGACCCGCCACCGGAATGGTCGGCTCGACGGCCGCTGCCGTCTGCGATCCCTCCACCGCCGCCTCCGTGCTGGGTGGCACGACTGGCTCCGACGCGGGAGGCACTGCCGGCTCCGACACCGGAGGCACGGTGGGCTCGGACACCGGAGGCGGGGTGGGCTCGGACACCGGAGGCGGGGTGGGCTGGGATGCGGGAGGCGTGACCTCGCGGTCGTCGTTGTCACTCGCCATGGTGCACCCCCTCCGGTACCTCGGTTGTCGTGCGATCTCGGGCGGTCGTCTGGTCTGCCGACGGCGCGCCCGCGTCGATGGAATCCGTCACCCCAGTGGCAGCCACCGCAGCCGCCGACTCGGCGCCGTCGCGATCAGCCACCCCGCCACCCGGCACTGCGCGATCAGCCACCCCGCTACCCGTCACCCTGCCACCGGCCAACCCGTCGCCGGCCACGCCGCGGTCGGCCGGCTCGCTATCGGCTCCCCCATGCTCGGCGGAATCACGATCGCGCGCCTCACGGTCGCGGGCCTCACCATCGCGGGCCTCACGGTCGCCGTCCTCACGATCGCGGGCCCCATGCCCGCCAGCCCCGCGCTCCGGTGCCTGCGCACGCTCGGCGTCGGTCGTCGCCTCCGCAAGGCCCTCGCCGCCCGCGCTGCCGGCCTCCGCGCCGACCTCGTCGAGCGCCGTCGCGGCGCGCAGCCCGTGGGCCTCGAGGCGCCCGGCCGGCAGAGCGAGCAGCAGTGCCAGCAAGAACACGATCGCCTGCACGATCAGAATGAGGAGGCCTGTCGGGGTGCCGGTGTTCGTCGGCGACACCGGGGGCAGCGCCGAGAATCCGGGGGTGCCGGTGATCTGCCACAGCCCGCCCGCGAACGTCGAGCCGATGGGCGTGAGCGACGCGTTGCTGTCGAAGGCACTCGTCGAACGGGCGACGACGGCCTGGGCATCCGGGGTCGCGGCCGCACCCGAGGCGGGCGCCAGCACCACGAACTCGATGCCCAGCTGGGCCAGCTGAACGGTGGCGTCTTCACCGCTGCGCGAGGCGAGGTTGCCGACGAGCTCGGCGAGTTCTGCCGTCTGGGGAGTCACCGTCGAGGTGGTCGCGGCCAGGGTCGACTGTGTCTCGAGGGTCGCGCCGTTTCCGTGAACGACGGATGCCGCCAACCCTCCATTCGCCTGCGGGTTCAGCACAAGCGTGCCGACGCGCGGGTTCGAGGCGGCCTCGGCTGTGACGAAGGCCGGCAGCGACTGACCCGTACTGGAGTGCACGTCGCTCGTGGCGGTCAGCGTCGACGTGGCGACGGGTACCGCCAGCACGGCGATCGCGAAGGCGGCCACCACCGCGGGCACACTCGCGAACCGCTTGAACGTGGCCAGCCCCACCGTCGCCGCGCCGACCAGGCCGAACCAGTAGAGGCTGAGACCGGCGCCCGGCCAGAGCGAGACGGCGAGCGAACCGGTGGAGCTCACCGAGATGAGCGTGGCGCCGACGGCCGTCGCGAAACCGACCACGGCGATCAGGGCCGCAACGGCGGCGACGCCCGCACGCCGGGAGAAGAGGGCGTAGAGCGCCAGCAGGGCCAGCGGCGCCAGCAGAATGAACGCGACCAGCAGCATGACCGTGTCAGAACCAAGCCCGATGGTCGAACCGATGGATGACCAGCCGCCCACTCCCGACTCGGGCAGGCCGAGCAGCAGATCGAGCAGGCTCGTCGACTCGTGGGCGTTCGGCAGGCCGGGGTCGGCGAACAGGCCGAACACGTTGCCGCGCTGCAGCTGCTGCCAGGCCAGCGGGGCGACGAGCACGAGCGCCGGAATCGGTATGCCGATGTACCGCATGATGGCCCGGCGCGAGAAGACGACGGCCCCGAGCCAGATGAGCAGCATCGCGGGCCAGAGCGATGGTGCGGCGGCGACCACGCCGGCGAAGAGCAGCGAGGCGATGGCGGAGGCCGACCATGAGCGGGCGGCCGAGGCGCCGGCGAGAATCAGCCAGGGCAGCAGCAGGTGCGCGAGCATGGCACCGGCCTGGCCGGCATCCATCGCAGCCAGGAAGGGCGGCGCGATGGTCCAGAGAATGGCGGCGAAGATGCGCAGGCCCTGGCGGTTGGTGAACTTCGCGGCGCAGAACCAGGCGGCCACCGCGGCGAGCGGAAAGGCGATCAGGTACAGCACCACGAGCGCCACCGAGGGCGACCAGAAGGTCAGCGACCCGAACAGCGCCAGAACGTAGGCGAACGGATCGGCCGCACCGACGAAGCCGAGGCCGAGGTCGCGCCAGCCATAGCCGACCTGCGACCAGAGGCCGCCGGCGTCGGGGCCGAGCGGCAGGAACGAGCCGCCCACGATGGCGCTCGCGCCGAACAGCGGGAAGAACAGAACGAGACCGACGACGAGCGCCGCCGCGACGATCGCTGCGCCGCCGCCGGAGAAGAATTGCAGCTCTTCGCGCGATCCCCGCGCCTTCGAGAGCGCGAGCTCCCGCACCAGGGCGTTGCGCCGGCGAACCTCTGCGCCGGGCACGCGCAGGGGTGCCAGCGATTTCCAGCCCGCTCGTTTCGTCGTGCGTATCGATCTCCGAGCGGCACCGACGTGGCCCGAGAACGCGGTCTTGAAGGCGGCCGCGAACTCGCCCGTCACGGCGCCCGGCTGCTTGCGCAGCACCTGGAACAGCGAGCGCACGACCGCGAGCGGAACCAGCGACAGCCAGTGGAACAGCACTGCGAAGGCGGGCGCGTAGACGAGACGCCGGTGCAACTGCGCTGCACGCCGGGTGGTCTGGCGCTTGCGGCGCGCCGAACCCCTGACCGAGGTTCCCGGGCCGGCAAGCCCGTCGCCGGCGACGGCCACCTTCGCCGAGGGCACAGCAATCACCCGGTGGCCGGCGAGCCGTGCGCGAATCGAGAAATCGAGGGCGTTGTCGGCGGTGGGCAGCGCGGGGTCGAAGCCGCCGAGCTGGGCGAACACGCTGTGCCGCACCAGCATGCCGGCGGCTCCCACCCCGAGCACGTCGCTCATACGTTCGTGCTGGGCCTGGTCGAGCTCGCGTTCGACGAGCGGAACGCTCGCGCCGAACCGGGTCACCGACTCGCCGAAGGCCGCGATGAACGCGGTGTCGGTCCACTCCATCTGCTTGGGGCCGGCGACGGCGACCGACGGGTTGACCTCGACGGCGGCCAGCAGGGCGGCCAGTGCTCCGGCGTCGGGGGCAGAGTCGTGCGAGAGCAGCCAGAGCCACTCGTCGTCGGAGGCCGGCGGCGTCACCACTCCCAGCGCGTGCGACACCGCCACGCCGAACGAGAGGCGAGCGGATGCCGAGAGGAAGCCCGTGGGCTGAACCTCGGTAAGCAGCTTCGCGGTGTTGTCGGTCGAGGCGACATCGACGACGACCAGGGCGTCAGGCTGCCGGGTCTGGGCGCGAAGAGCCTCGAGCGTGCGCGGAAGACGCTCGGCGCCATTGTGGGCGACCAGTACGGCAGTGACTCGGGCTTGCATCCATTCGACTTTAGACGCGAGCCTTGATGAAACCGGTGTTGAGCCCGGCGCGCCCCCTATCTATGAGCGAGCTGGGCGCGGCTCGCTGAGGGAGCTGGGTGCGGCCGAAGGAGCCGGCTGTGCATGAGTAGCATCCGAGCTCCACCGAAGAGGAGCGGTGTGAGGCTGAATCAGCCGGCCAGGTGCGGCTGGGTCAGCCGGCCTGCTTGCGCAGCTTGCGACGCTCGCGCTCGGAGAGGCCACCCCAGATGCCGAACCGCTCGTCGTTCTGCAGCGCGTACTCGAGGCACTGCGCCTTGACCTCGCAGGTCTGGCAGATGCGCTTGGCGTCGCGGGTCGAGCCACCCTTCTCGGGGAAGAACGCCTCGGGATCGGTCTGCGCGCAGAGCGAGTCGCTCTGCCAGGCGAGCGGATTGTCGTCGGTGCCGACCTGCGGCTGCCTGACGCCCGGAACGCCCAGGTTGATGGGATCGACGAACCAGTCGTCTGGAGCACCGGCGCGAAGCCCGCTCATCGGTACCGATCTGTTCGGTACCCCGCTGTTGACGGACTCTGGGTCGTTGAACGCCGGACCGTTGATCGAAACTGGCGACATATCACGCCCTCCCTTCCCTCAAGCTTCGGCATGCCGAGTCTTTCTAGAAAACCCCTAGGAGTAATTACACCGGTGTAGTTCGCCCACGTCAAGTCGCAGATCGTAAACCCTCAACCGAGCATTAAAGGTTGTTCGCTCGGGTGTGTCGGGGCGACTTCTGGCGGTTTCGCGATGCTCTCTTATAAACTGCCACAATGTTGAAGAAAGTCGTGCTGCTCGCGCTGCCCCACGTCGCCCCCTTCGAGTTCGGTGTGGTGTGCGAGGTCTTCGGCATCGACCGCAGCGAGATGGGCGGGCCGGCCTTCGACTTCCACATCGTGACAGCCGAGCCCGGGGCCGTGCCGACCAGCCTCGGCTACTCGATGATGATCAGCGAGGGCCTCGAGCAGGCCGCCGACGCCGACCTCGTGGCGGTGCCGGCGCACCTCATCGACGACCCCGTGCATCCGGAGGTCGTGCGCGTGCTGCGCGAGGCCGAGGCTCGCGGGGCGTGGATCATCAGCGTCTGCAGCGGGGCATTCACCCTGGCTGCCGCGGGCATTCTCGACGGCCGCAGCGCGACGACGCACTGGATGCACGCCGACAGGCTCGCCCGCGACTACCCGCTGACCCGGGTGAACCCCGACGTGCTGTTCGTCGAAGACCGCCGCGTCATCTCGAGTGCGGGCACCGCCGCCGGCATCGACGCCTGCCTGCACCTCGTGCGCACCGAGTTGGGGGCGGCTGCGGCCAACGTCATCGCCCGCCGCATGGTGGTGCCGCCGCAGCGTTCGGGCGGCCAGTCGCAGTACATCGCGGCCCCCGTCGCGCCGGTGCAGAGCGACTCGTTCGCCGACGTCACCGAATGGATGCTGCACAACCTCGACCAGGAGCTGCCCGTCGACGAGCTGGCCCGACGCGCCCTGATGTCGCCGCGCACGTTCGCCCGGCGGTTCCGTGCCGACCTGGGAACCACGCCCGCGGCCTGGCTGAACCGCCAGCGCCTGATGCGCGCCCAGCTGCTGCTCGAGCAGTCGGCCGACCTCGGGCTCGAGCGGGTCGCCGCCGAGACCGGCTTCGGCTCGGCGGCCGTCATGCGCCACCACTTCGTCAAGACGCTGAAGACGACCCCGGCCGCCTACCGCCGCACCTTCGGCCTCGCCGCCCCGGCCGCGCCACACCTCACTCCCGCCTCCCCCGAGCTCGAACTCGCCCTCTGACTCCGCCCCACCTCCACCCCGCCCAGCGCCCGTTGTGCGCAGAAGCACGTTCTGGCCCCTCTTAGCGTGCTTATGCGCAAAGCGAGAGGTGCAGGGGTGGGGGTGGGCGGTCAGGCGGGGGCGCCGGGGGCCGCGAGAAAGAGCTCGCCGGCGCCGGTGAACGTGAGGGTGCCCTCGTCGGGAGTGATGAAGTACGACTCCCCGCGCAGAACGTCGACCGAGCCGCCCGACGACGAGACGGTCATGCTGCCCGCGGTGGCGATGACGATGGCCGGGCCGTCGGGGGTGAATGCGGCCGAGGTGGCGGGCGCGCCGGAAGCCGCCGAGCCAGCGGGGGCGAGGTCGGCCGCCGCGGGCTCCCCCAGCGCCACGCGCACCAGCACGAAGTCGATGACGTCGGGCTGGTAGACGGCGACACCGGGCTGCGGATGCTCGGGCTCGAGGTAGGGCACGGGCAGCGACTCGAACCGCAGCACCCGCAGCAGCTCTGGCACGTCGATGTACTTCGGGGTCAGGCCGCCCCGCAGCACGTTGTCTGAGGCCGCCATCAGCTCGACGCCGACCCCTCTGAGGTAGGCATGGATGTTGCCGGCCGGCAGAAAGAGCGCCTCCCCGCGCTTCAGCGTCACACGGTTGAGCAGCAGCGAGAGCACCACGCCCGGGTCGCCCGGATACTCGAGCGCAAGAGAGCGCACCGTGGCCAGCGCCTCACCGAAGTCTCCTCCCGAAACGTCACGCGAAGCGCCACCGGAAACGAGCTCGGGGTCTGACGACACGAGCGCGGTCACATGGTCCACGAGCGCCGAGACCTGCTGATCCCCCGAGAGCAGCCACTGCACCGTCGTGCGCAGCGCCTCGGCGGTGTCGCCACGAAGCTGCGACTCGAAGGCGGCCAGGAGCTCGGGTTCGGGAACCGCGGCACGGGCATCCGCCGCCTTCAACACCCCCAGAACGGCGTGGATCTCGTCGACCCGGCGAAAGCCGCACAGCGCATCGAAGGTGTCGCTCAGCGCGAAGATGACCTCGGGTTTGTGCAACGCGTCTTTGTAGTTGCGGTTCGGCGCATCGAGGGGCAGCCCGGCCGCGTTCTCGCGCTCGAACCCCTCGCGCGCCATGCCGAGCGTCGGGTGGGCCTGCAGCGACAGCGGTTTGTCGGCCGCGAGGATCTTCAGCAGGTACGGCAGGTGCCGGTGGGCTCCGGATGCCCGGTCGGGCTCGTTCGCGATGAACTCCGCGAGCGTGCGCGCGCCGCCCACCTGCTCGGGGTGCTCGATCACGCTCGGCGACCCCGGGTGCGCCCCCAGCCACAACTCGGCCTCGGGCCGGCCCGTCGGAGGCATTGCCAGCAGGTCGGTGATCGCCCGGTCGGAGCCCCAGGCGTAGTCGCGGGGCGTGTTGGTGATCTGCACAAACATGGTGAACCTTCCCGAACGAGTCTTAGACCAAACTACCAACGGGGTTTGTGCGCACCCGACACCGTCTTACGATCTCAGCATGACTTTGGTTCAGGAACAGACCACGACATACGAGCCCCTCACCAGCGATTTCTATGGTTACCACAACCTGCTGACCGACCGCGAGAAGACCGCCCTGGCGAACCTGCGCGCCTACCTCGAAGCCGAGGTCAAGCCGATCGTCAACGGGCTGTGGGAGCGGGCCGAGTTTCCGCACCAGGTGATCAAGCGTCTCGCCGAGCTCGACGTGTACCGTTTCGCCTGGCCGAGCGAGAAGACGTTCGACAACTCGGCGGTGTTCCGCGGATTCGTGGCTCTCGAGCTCGCGCGCGTCGACGCCTCGGTCGCCACGCACGTCGGCGTGCACAACGGCCTCGCGATGGGCTCGATCAACGTGGCCGGCTCTGAGGAACAGAGGGCCGAGTGGCTGCCGAAGATGGCCACGGGCGAGATCGTCGGCGCCTTCGGGCTGACCGAGCCCGACTCGGGTTCAGACTCGGCTCAGGGCCTGCGCACGGTCGCGACCCGCGACGAGGCCACGGGCGACTGGATCCTCAACGGCTCCAAGCGATGGATCGGCAACGCCACGTTCAGCGACATCACCATCATCTGGGCGAAGTCGGCCGAAGACGGCCAGGTGAAGGGCTTCATCGTGAAGACCGACACCCCCGGCTACACCGCCACGAAGATCGAGGGCAAGCAGTCGCTCCGCATCGTGCAGAACGCCGACATCACGCTCGAGAACGTGCGGGTGCCCGAGACGATGCGGCTGCAGAACGGCAACAGCTTCAGAGACACCGCCGCCGTGCTGCGGCTCACCCGCGCCGAGGTGGCCTGGGCAGCGGTCGGCAACTCGATCGGGGCCTACGAGGCGGCCGTGCGCTACACGAAGCAGCGCGTGCAGTTCGGCAAGCCGATCGCGTCGCACCAGCTGGTGCAAGACCTGCTCGTGAAGAGCCTCGGCAACATCACCGCCAGCCTCGGCATGGTGGTTCGTGTGTCTCAGATGCTCGACGAGGGCACCCAGCGCGACGAGCACTCGGCCCTGGCCAAGGCGTACACGACGGCCCGCATGCGCGAGACCGTGGGCTGGTGCCGTGAGGCGCTGGGCGGCAACGGCATCGTGCTCGAGTACGACGTGGCGCGGCACTTCGCCGACGCCGAGGCGCTGTACTCGTACGAGGGCACACGCGAGATGAACACGCTGATCGTCGGGCGCAGCATCACGGGCTTCGCTGCCTTCGTGTAGGTCGCTCCCGCCCCTCTTCCGACCGTCGGCGGCGCCGACGGTCGACGCGAGAACTGTCGGCGGCGCGGCGGCGACGGTCGACGTGTGTACGTTTGCTGCCTTCGTATAACGATTCGGGCCGGCGGGTGTTCTGCCGGGCATCCTGACAGGCAGCGTCTGGGTACCCTAGGTCTCTGATGCCCAGCAGACCACCGCTCGACCCGGCCGTCGCACCGCTCACGCGGCGCACGCCGGTGGTCGTCGACCCCCTGCCCAGCCCGCCCGGGCGCATCCGTCTGGCCGGGCTCGTGCTGTTCACAGCGCTGGGTGCGGATGCCTGGCAGAGCCTGCTCGGCTGGCCGGCGTTCGTCGTGCTGGTGCTCGCGCTGAGCGCCGCGTGCGTGGTGTCGCTCGTGCGCAGTCACGCCACCCGTTCGATCGAGTGGAGCAGGTACTCGAAACCGCTGGCGGCGTTTCTCGTGCTCTGCACGGCGTCGATCCTCTGGTCGTTCTACCCGGGTGCCACGGCTCTCGGCATCGTCTCGCAGTGGCTGACCGCCATCGCAGGGTTCTTCATCGCGGCCTCGCTGTCGTGGCTCGAGATTCTGCGGGCGCTGGGCACCGCGCTCCGCTGGCTGCTCGGGCTCTCGCTCGTGTTCGAGCTGTTCGTCGCGGTGTTCGTGCGCGGTGCGCTGCAGGCGACGTGGCTGCTCGACCCGTGGCAGCAGGCGCCCCCGAACTACCAGTGGAGCGAGGGCAACCTCTTCAACGGGGGCGCCATTCAGGGCATCGTCGGCAACCGCAACCTGCTCGCCTTCGTGGTGCTGCTGGCCCTCATCGTGTTCGTCATCGAGTGGGTGGAGAAGACCAGGCGGGCGCTGCCGAGTGCCATCTGGATCGCGGTCGCTCTGCTCGAGCACGC
Source organism: Subtercola sp. YIM 133946 (assembly GCF_036553535.1). NCBI lineage: Bacteria > Bacillati > Actinomycetota > Actinomycetes > Micrococcales > Microbacteriaceae > Subtercola > Subtercola sp. YIM 133946. Next base: position 100,642 of record NZ_JAZHPE010000032.1, on the reverse strand, counting down.
CCTGACGCGGTCGGCCACCGTGCTGCTGGCGACCATCGGCGTGGCCTTCGTGTTCGTCGTCGCGATGCTGATCAGGCGGGTGCCGGTGCCGAGGCGCCTGGTCATCTACCCGTTCGGGTTCGTCGGCGTGATCGCGCTCACGGTGTTCACGCTGAACCTCTCCGACCGGCTGTTTCCGCTGCTCGGCCGCGGTGACACGCTGACCGGCCGCGTCGACATCTGGAACACGGTGCTGAACCTCGCCTGGCAGCGCCCGGTGCTGGGCTGGGGCTGGGTGAGCTACTGGGCGCCGTGGGCAGAGCCGTTCAAGAACCTGATCGTGATCGACGGCACCGCCTACCTGCAGGCGCACAACGCCTGGATCGACGTGTTTCTGCAGCTCGGCCTCGTGGGGCTGTTCGTGTTCTCGTGCCTGATCGCTGCCACGATCATCCGGTCGTGGTGGATGGCGGTCGACCCGCCGACGCCGGTCGTCGGCGTGCCGACCCCCTACCAGGCCGTCGCACTGCTGCCGCTGCTGCTGCTGGCGGCCCTCGTCATCCAGAGCCTGACCGAGAGCAGGCTGCTCGTCGAGGGCAACTTTCTGCTGCTGGTGCTGCTCGCCACGAAGGTGAAGCTCGACCCGCTGCCGCTCGGCCCCCCGCCGCGGGCCCAGGGCGCCGTGCCGCGCTCGCGCTAGTGCTCGAACGACTCGCGCAGGGCCGCGATGCCCTCGGGGGCACCCCCGTCGAAGATCACGTTGCCGTGCGAGAGAACCAGCACGCGGTCGCAGAGCGCTTCGACCTGTCCTGAGGAGTGGCTGACGAGGATGATCGTGCGGCCCTCCTGCTGGAACTCCTTGATCTTCGCCATGCACTTCTCCTGGAAGGGCTCGTCGCCCACGGCCAGAACCTCGTCGACCAGCAGGATGTCGGGGTCGACGTGCACCGCGATCGCGAACGCGAGCCGCACGTACATGCCGGAGGAGTAGAACTTCACCTGCGTGTCGATGAACTCCTCGATCTCACTGAAGTCGACGATCGACTGGAAGTACTCGTCGGTCTGCTTACGCGTCAGTCCGAGAATCGAGCTGTTGAGGTAGACGTTCTCGCGCCCGGTGAGGTCGGGGTGGAACCCGGCGCCGAGCTCGAGCAGGGCGGCCAGCCGGCCCCGGCGCTGAACGAAGCCGCCGTTGGGCTCGATGATGCCGCCGAGCACCTTGAGCAGAGTGCTCTTGCCCGAGCCGTTGGCGCCGACCAGGCCGATGGTGGTGCCGGCCGTGATCTCGAAGCTCACGTTGCGCAGCGCCCAGAAGTCGTCTTTGTGCTTCTGCGAGCGGCCGAAGTTCACGACGCGCTCTTTGAGCGACTTCTCTTTGCGAATGACGAACCGCTTCGAGACGTCTTCGGCGCGCACCACGACCGGGGAGGCGTAGCCGCCGACGTTCGCAGTGCCGCTCGCTGTCATATCACTCACCGACATCAGATCTCCTGGGCGAAGTTGCCCTGCAGGCGCGAGAAGATGCGCTGGGCGAAGAACAGGGCGACGAGGCCGACGACAATTGCGCCTCCGAGCATGAGGTTCATATCGGCCGGCCACGGCTGCGGCGGTATGACGTTGGTGTCGATGACGCGCGTCTGACTTCCTGCCTGCCACAGTCCTCGCTGGAAGGCGAGGATCGCCAAGGAGATCGGATTCAACAGATACACGTCAAGGAGCCAGGTGTGGCTTCCGACCGCTTTGACGACGAACGACCATGAGTAGACGATCGGCGACGCCCAGAACAGCAGCAACATCACGACCTCGACCAGGTACTGGATGTCACGCAGAAACACGTTCAGAGCCGACAGCAACACGGCGAACGTCACGCCCCAGATCAATACCACGGCGACAGCGACGGGCACGTAGAGCAGATTCCACGACACCGGAAACTGCCCCAACACGATGATCGCGAGGAGGAGCACCACCATCTGCACCAAGAAGTTGAAGATCGCCGAACCCGTCGACGCGAGGGGGAAGATCTCGCGTGGAAGATAGACCTTCTTGATGAGACCACCGTTCGAGATGATCGATGCGGTACCGGTGGAGATCGTCTCTGAATAGAGCCCCCAGAGCGTGAGACCCGAGAACACGAAGATCGCGAAGTCGGGCACGCCCCGCGAGGCCTGCAGCACCGTGCCGATGAACACGTAGTAGATCAACAGCTGCACGAGAGGCTTGACGAGGCTCCACACGAAGCCCAGAGAGGAGTCTTTGTAACGCGACTTGAGCTCGCGACGGATGAGCAGATCGAGCAGTTGACGGTGAGCGGCAATCTCTCGAATCGAGGCGACGAAACCCCCGACCGACTTCGGCCCCGCGCTGACCGAGACCTCGAACGGAAGCTCGGCGAGCCGTTCGGCTCGCTCCTGCGCTACTGTCGTCACTTCGTGCCCAATCCCGGGGACCTCAGGGTCGATCCCACTGGTAGATACTACGCGACGGCACCTGAACGTCGGCTCGGGCGGTTGCGGTGGGTCAGATGCAATGTTTCAAATGAGATTATTCATCACTTATGTTTTCACCGTATGAGGCCCCTGGCCAGGCAATCTGAACACATCGCGTCTCTGGCCCTTGAACAAGGCCAGCCCAGCCCATACCTTCGGCGAATCGAGAGCGACGAAGGGGTCATCACGTGCACCATGATTTGGCTACGACTGGCACGAGGTTGCACCGCGGGATCGGGTTGGTTGCTCGCGGCATCGCACCGTTTGTTCTTGTGGTGGCGACTGTCACATCGTTCGGAGGAGACCCCACCGACACGTACACGACTTGGAATTTCTCTATGCCCATCGGCACGACGCTGGTCGGTGACGACGACATGATCTCGAACGGCGTGAGCGACCTCGTGATGCAGACAGATGGGAACCTGGTGTTCTACGTCGACGACTTCTACTATCCGGGTTCCAAGTATGTGTGTTGGGCATCCAACACCGAGGGCCACCCGGGAGCGCGGGCCGTGTATCAGGCTGACGGGAATTTCGTCGTGTACAGCGCCGCGAATCGGGCCCTGTGGTCTTCAGGGACCAACGGCAGATCGGCGAGTACGGTCAGAATCGTGGAGAATGCAGGCGGCTACCCTCGTGTGTACGTCGGAAACACCCCGTACGGTCCATTCAACTGCCCTGACGGATATCCGGGCCCGTAGGTCGCCCGGTCACACGGGTTGGCTCGTCGGCACGAAGTACTGCCACAGGGCGTCGGCGTACTCCGACCAGCCGCGGGCCGGCAGCGCCGCCGCCTCGGCGGAGAGCCGCGCGTGCAGTTCGGGGTCGGTGAGACCGGCCCGCATGCCGCGGTACACGTCGTCGTCGTCGCGCGGATCGACGAAGATCGCACCGCCGCCGGAGGCGATCTCCTTCATGCTGCCGAAGTCGCTGGTGACCACGGGGGTTCCGGCCGACAGCGACTCGCCCACGGGCAGCCCGAAACCCTCGTTGAGCGACGGGAACACGGTCACGTACGACAGGCGGTACGCGCTCCAGAGCAGGCTGTCGGAGACCGCGGAGATCGCCTTCACCGGCCGCCCCTCCCCCTGCAGCCGTTCGAGCTGGCGCCGGAACGCGTCGCCGTTCCAGCCGTTGCCGCCGATGAACACGAGCTGGAAGCGCACGCCCTCGCGCCAGAGCCGCTCGGCCGCATAGAGCACGGCGAGGTGGTTCTTGCGAGGCTCGTGGCTGCCGACGCAGACCACGAGCGGGTCGTCGCCGGTGAGCAGCCGGGTGCGCGCGAGCTCGAAGTCGGCGGCCGACACGTCTTCGGCCACGCTCGGCAGCAGCAGCGGTTCGATCTCGGGCCCGGTGATGCCCGCGCCGCTGAGCATCTGCCGCCAGCCGCGGTACTCGGTGGCCGCGGCCCCCGAGATCGTCGAGATGCGGTCGAAGTGGGCAAGGCCGGCCAGGTTGTTCGCGAACGCGGCCGACATGCCCGCCCCGACCGTCTCAGACGAGGTGAGCGGAACGCAGTCGAACCCGATGACCGTGGTTCTGTTGCCCGAGAACTCGGCCAGGCACGAGATGCGGTCGGTGCGACCGCGTTCGAGTGCGAGCTCGGGCAGGATGTACGTGGTGCCGAACGGGATGGTGAGCACCCAGTCACGCGGCCGGGTGATGCGCGGCACCGACCCGTGCAGTGCATTCTGGCGTTCGGGTGCCGACAAGTGCCGCAACCCGGTGAAGTTCGCATCCCAGCCGACGAGTTCGACCTCGGCCCTGCCCTGCCACTGGAGGATGGTCTGCCGCACCACCCGCTGAATGCCGGTGGCCAGCCCGGTGCGGGCCGTGTGGTGCACATCGACGACGATGGTGTCGGTGGCGATGCGGATGCCCACCCCCCGATTCGGCGCGAACGGCCGCTTCGCCGCGGCCACCAGTGCCGCCAGCGCGGGCAGCGCGCCGTTCAGCGCCTGGTCGCGCCTGAAGCGCTCGAACTCGTCGTGGCGCGGAAAGACGGCGGCGATCGCCGCGTGCGACAACCACAGCAGGTTCGTGTCGCCCTCCACGGCGGGGGCGAGCAGCGCGAGGTAACCGTCGACGCTGCCCGGCTGCGAGTCGCGCCCGAGAACCGTTTTCGACAGCACGCCGAGACGGCCCAGAACGACGGATGTACTCAACGCAGGTCACGCTCCAAAGGGTCGACGAGATCATGCCACAGCTCGGCGGCGTAGTCGTTCCAGTCGCGCGGGGGGCGCGCCTCAGCCTCGGCCACGAGCCGCTCGTGCACACCCGGTTCGGTGAGCATCGAGCGCAGGGCGGCGACGAGCTGGCGGTCATCCCGAGGGTCGACGGTGAGGCATCCGCCCCCCTCGGCGATCTCGAGGGTGCTGCCGTAGTCGGTGGTGATCGAGGGCACACCCATTGCGAGCGACTCGGCGACAGGCAGCCCGAATCCCTCGTGCGTCGACGGGAAGACGGTGCAGTGCGCCTCGGCGTACGAGTCGACGAGCACGCTGTCGGGCGCCCCGCGCAGCAGTTCGACCGCGTGACCGGCCCGGGCGAGGCGTTTCACCTCGCGATCGACGAAGCGGGTGTACTCCGACGAGCCGCCGCCGATCATCCGCAGCCTGAAGTCGAGACCCTCACGCCACAGCGTCTCGGCGGCGAACAGCACGGCGAGGTTGTTCTTGCGCGGCTCCTGGTTGCCCACCATCAGCACCAGCTTCGAGGCCGGCCTGCCCTGCCCGGCCCGGCGGGCGGGCGCGGTGCCGCGCGTCGGCGTCTGCACGGCGAGAGGCACGCTCACCACGGTGGCCGGCGGGATGCCCTGGGCCGACGCCGCGCGGGCGAAGCCGCGGAACTCGTCGGCGGCCGAGGCGCTGATCGCCGCCACCCGATCGGCGTTCTTCACGATCGAGAGGTATTTGGCGAACTTCTCGCTCTCGTTCTCGGCGATGAGGTCGGCGCTGGCGATCGGAATGGTGTCGTAGCCGATCAGACCGACCCGGTTGCCCGAGAACTGCGCAAGCGACGACAGCGCCGACCAGTAGCCGTCTCTGGCAACCTCGGGCAGCAGGACAGTTGTGGCGTAGGGCACGACCAGCCGCGGGCGAAAACCGGGCGGGGTCGAGGTGGGGCGGCTCGCCGGCGGAGTCTGCTTCCACGCATCCCAGTCGACGACCCGCCGGCGCTCGACGGGCGAGAGCTCGCGCAGCGCGTTGTCGCCGGCCGACCAGCAGGCCAGCTCGAGTTCGTGGTCGCCGATCCAGCGAGAGAAGGTCTCGCGCACGACACGCTGGATGCCTGTGTTGTGGTCGTACTTCGCGCAGAAGTCGACGTCGGCCACCGGCCGGTCGGTCACGATCTCGAGCTCGGAGTCGAGGCACTTCAGGGGCCGGTACGACTGCTGGATGGTCTCGAAGACGCTCGACAGGGCGAACTCGGGGGCGGTCACACCCAGCGAACGGCGCACGCCGAGAAAGAACTCGACGTCGGGAAAGGCTGCGGTGAGCGCGACCAGCACGAGCCACAGCTCGCTGTCGACCTTGGTCTGCTGAACGTGCCGCACCAGGGCGTCGGCGAGCACGCCGTTGCCGCGGGCGAGCAGGTCGTCGACGTGACCGGCCGGATGCCCGGCGAGCAGTACGGCGGCGGCGGCGCCCAGCCGCTGGCCGAGCGCTGCCGTGGTCGCGGGGCTCGGCGGTGGCGGGGTGACCGCATCGAACGGGGCGGAAGCGCTGGGCGCGACCGACGCTGCCCCGAGCCGGCTATCCGTCACGGCGCGAGGCCAGGCGGCCCGAGATGCTGCCGGTGATGTCGCCCGGCCGCAGGCCGCGAACGACCCGCAGCGGCTTCGTGACCCGCCAGGAGACTGTCTGCTGCATGGCGGCGAGCGCATCCGACTCGAAGTTCGCCGCGCTCAGCCAGCGGTCGGTGGCCCGGTTCAGAATCGCGTCGAGCTCGGCCTGCAGGCCGTCGCGGGAGGCCTCGAGCTCGGCGACACGCTCTTCGAGGGCGGCCACGCGTTCTGGTTCGAGATCTTCAGGCACCACAGAATTATAGGCGGGCGGCTACGGCTGGGGCGTGTCGCGGCGCACGTCGGCCTCGGCGAAGCTGTCGTCTTCGAAGATGGCAGCAGCGGCGACCTCGGCCTTGACGTCGGCGCCGTCGGCGCGGTCGGTGCTCTCGACTATGCCGGTGCGGTGGTGACCGAACACCCAGTAGCGGTACAGGGCGAAGCGGAACAGCGTGGCCAGCCCGGTGCCGATGAAGTTGCCCGACACGTTGTCGGCGAGCACGCTGGTGAAGCCGAGCACGTAGTGGGTGAACCACAGCGTGACGACGTTGATCAGCAGGCCGGCGACGGCCACGGCCGAGAACTCGAGCAGCTCTCTGATGTAGTTCGAACGACGGTGCTCGCGAAAGGTCCAGTACCGGTTGCCGAACCAGGTCAGCACCGTGGCCACGGCGACCGAGATCACCTTCGACCACAGTGGGCCGACGCCGCTCAGCAGCAGCAGGTTGAACACGCCGATGTCGACCACGTAGCCGATGGCGCCGACGACACCGAACTTGAGCAGGTAGCGGATGATCGTGTCGTAGAAGACAGTCACTGCCCGGGTGAGGCGGTTAGGCATTGCACAATACTACGGGCCACGGCCCGCGGCAGCGATTCATTTGCAGCCCGGCGCGGTGACCTGCGTCGTCGTCGCGTTGATCATCGGCGTGCCGGTGAGCACCGGTGCACCGTAGTCGCCCGGCGCGCCGCTGAACGTCGCCGTCACCGTGTTCGTCTCGCCCGGCGCCAGGTCGACGAGGTACCGCGCCACGGGTCGGTCGAGGTCGGTCGCGCCTGACCGCACCGACGCATCGACGCTAGTGTCGCCGACGGCGCTGGAAGCGAGGGTGCCGCCGACCGGCCCATAGATGTACACCTCGGTGCTGAACTTTCTGCCCTTGAAGTTGCCGCCGACCACGAAGTTCGGCAGCGTGGCCGCCTCTTCGTCAGTGATGGTCGAGTGCAGCGTGACGGTCGTCGTGAAGGTCGGGTTCTGGCTGTTCGTGCACACGTCGGTGTCGAGTGTGCTGCTGGTCTGCAGCCAGTAGTCGGTCTTCGACACGGTCACATCTCTGAAATACGCGCCGACCACGGTGGAGGCCTTGTTCGACGTCGGTAGCACACCGTCCAGCCCGGCGGTCGTGACCATCTTCTCCTCGGCATCGACTGGGCTCCAGGCCATCAGATTGCCACTTGAGATCGATTTCGTCATGGCATCGAGCAGGGCGGTCGGGTCGGCCGTGGTGTTCGTGATGCCGGTGAAGATGCTCTTCGCCGCATCGGCGAAGAACGCGTCCGTGTTCGACTGGATCTCACTGGCGGGGTACCGCAGATAGATGTCGTGCAACAGCAGAGACACCGCATTCTGCGAGTCGATCACGTCGCCCGTCGACGGCACGGTGATGGGTCCGGTGGCCTGGAGCAGGTACGAGAGCGCGATCGGATCGATGGAGATGACCCCGTCGACCGTTCCTCCCTTGTATTTTTGCCAGAACGCCTCGATGGTCTGCGCAGCCGTCGGGAAGTCGGGCCGGCTCGTCGACCAGTTCAGGGTCGACGCGAACCCGTCGGAGTAGATGTTGAGCAGGTTCGGGTCGATGTCACGCACGGGACCGTCGGTCAACGGAAAGTCAGTGCTCGACGCCTGGTCGGTGATCGCGAACGAGCCGTTGTCGACGGTGAGCATCGAGAGCGATGCCGGCCCGCCGCCGAGCCCGGTCGTCTCGGCGTTGTTCAGGAAGGCGAGAATATAGTGACGCGGGCCGTTCACGCCGAGGATGCCCTGCACGGTCGCGACCGTCGTGCGCACGGTGCCGATCTGGTCGTGAGCCTTGGTGAGGGCCGTGCTGAACTGCCTCTTCGCCGACACGATCTGGTCGACGGTTCCCGAGGTGTCGACCGCGTCGACGGTCGCCTGGGCCGACTGCAGTGCCGTGTCGGCGGTGGCCAGCGCGGCGTCGCCCTGGCTGAGCAGGTCGACGTTCAGGCGCCCGTCGACCGGCTTCAGGGCATCCGGAGTCACGCTCGACGCGACCGTCATGACGGGTGGCAGCGCCTGGCTGCCGATCTGGTCGAGCGCTTCAGAGAGCTGGCGTACTGCCGTGAGGTTGGGGCCGACGACGGGTACCTTCTCGGCCAGCTTGAACAACGGGTCGTTCGTGTGGTCGGCGGCGTCGTGGGCGGCGTTCTGGAACGTCGCGACCGAAGCGGGTAGCGCCGAGACGTCGAGCTTCGTCAGGTCGCTCTGGATGTCGCTGACCGAACTCTGCGCCGTCTCGAGCGACGACTTGGCCTGCAGCGCCTGGTAGACGACCCAGCCCGTGGCGGCGGCGAGCGCGAGAATGACGATGCCGACCGACGACAGAACGATCGCGATCGTGCGGCGGCGCTTCGTGTTGCGCGGCTTGCGGCGGCCGGCCCGGGTGCGCCGGCGCGCCTCTGGCTCTGCGGGCGCGCCGAACGCGCTGTCGAGCCCTTCGGCGTCGTCGGGCCCGTCGGCGGGACCGTTGTACGAGGTGTCGATGCTCAGCTCCTGATTGTCGTGCGTTCCGGCGAATCGGTGGAGGGTGTGGTCGAACCCCCGTGCGGGCCCCGAGCTTAGCAAGGGCATCCAGTGAATTACCTCGAAATCTGCTGCGGTGGAGCTGACCATAGGATGTTCGGGATGACTCTGCACACACCGGGCACCGCCCGCGGCGCCCGCCGGCCGGCGAAGCGCGCGCGGCTCTTCATCGAGGGCACGCCTCTGGTAAGCACGAAGCTGAGCGGGGTCGGAACGGTGCTGCTCGAGACGCTGCGGGCGCTCGACGACGACGCGTATCGCGACCGGTACGACATACGGGTGTTCGTTCCCGCCGACGAACGAACGCATCTCGGCCGGTACAGCTTCACGAATGTGAAGGTTGTCAGCCTGCCGCTGCCGCACAGCGCGTTCGGGTTTCTGTCGCGCATTCCGCTGCGCTTCCCGATCGACCTGCTGCTCGGGCGGGGGGTCTACGTGTTCCCGAACTTCCGCAACTGGTCGCTCGCGCGGTCACGGTCGATCACGTACATCCACGATGTGTGTTTCGTGGTGCATCCGGAGTTCGTGCCGCCCGCCCACCAGCGGTACCTCGCCCAGAACGTCGGCCGCTGGCTGCGCCGCACCGACGCCGTGGTGGCGGTCTCGCACAGCGCGGCCGACGAGATCGTGCAGTACCTCGGTGTACCGCGCGAGAAGGTCGCCGTCGTGGTGAACGCGGTGAACGCGGCCGAGTTCGCGCCCGCGGCGCAAGCAGAGGTCGACGCCGTGCGCGAGAAGTACGGTCTCGACCGATACTTTCTGGCGCTCGGCAGCATCGAGCCGCGAAAGAACCTCGTGACGCTGGTGCGGGCGTTCACCGAGACCGGCCTCACCGACGGCACGACCCTGTTTCTGGTGGGCGGCGACGGCTGGCTGAACGAGGGTGTCTACGAGGCCATCGACGTGGCCGTCGCGGCAGGGTACGACGTTCGGGTGAGCGACAGGTATGTTCCGACGGCTGAGCTGCCGGCCCTGCTCACGGGGTCGATCGCCCTGGTGCAGGCCTCGTGGCACGAGGGGTTCGGCCTCCCCGTCGTCGAGGCGCTCGCCTGCGGCGCGCCCGTCATCGCCTCCGACATCCCGGCGCTGCGTGAGGCGGCGGGCGGCTCCCCCGCCGTGTCGTTCTTCGACCCCTCCGATGTGGATGCCCTGCGAAACCTCCTCGTCACGCACGCCGCGGCGGCCGCCCTCCCGGCGGCTGACGGCGCCGCGGCCGTGGGCGACGTCGCCGCCGCACGCTCGGCCGACCCGGCGCCCACCGTGACCCGCCAGTGGACGGCCGCGGCCGCCGACCTGCTCGCGGTGGCCCACCGCGTCTGGCGCCGCTGACCGCGCCCCCGCTTCTCTGCCGTTCGCCCGCTGGGTGGAGTGGCGCCGGGCGGTGGCGCGTGCTGATGCCGATCCGAGCGCGGGGCAGGTGGCGGTGGCGCCAGGCGCGGCGGACCACGCGGGCGGCCTCCGCGTCAGGCGCGGCGGGCGATGCGAGCGGCGAGGGTGGCCGCGCGGCGCCTGACGATGCCGGCCGCCGCCTTGGCGGCCACGATGTGGCCCTCCTCGCGGGAGCGCGCGGTGTAGAACTCGCCGAGCGCCACCACCTTGCGCAGCCGGCCGCGCAGCGAGCGTTCGGCGGCCCTTGCGCGTTCGCGGGCGGCCAGCTCGGCGCCCCACCAGCGTTCGACGGCCCGGTCTGCAGCCGCGTGGCCGCCAGCGGACCCGGCGACCGCGGTAGCATCGCCAGCGGACGGCCCAGCGCCGGCAGCGGAGCGTGCAACGTCAGCAGCGCCAGCGTCGGCTGTGGAGGGCCCAGCGCCGACAGTGGAGGGTGCGGCGCCGCTGGCGGAGCGTGCAGCGTCGGGCGCGGCGCGCAGCCGCTGCTCGAGGGGCAGCACGAGGCCCTGCCACGCGGCGGCGGCGTAGTCGTCCCAGGTGCGGAAGGTGCGGGACGCGGCCTCGTCACGCAGGCGGCCGATGAGCTGCTCGTCGGTCAGCAGCGCGGTCATGGCCTGCAGCACGGCGGTGTCGTCGCGCGGGTCGACCGTGAGGCATCCGCCCCCCGCAGCCATCTCGGCGAGGCTGCCGTAGTTCGACGTCAGCACCGGAACGCCCAAGGCGAGCGACTCGGCGACCGGCAGCCCGAACCCTTCGTGCAGCGACGGAAACATGGTGAACCGCGCCTGCCGGTACGAGTCGAGCAGAAGGGAGTCGCTCGCGTGCCGCACCACCTCGACGTCGACCCCGCGGTGCGCCAGCCGGGCGACCTCGGCGTCGAAGCGCGGCGCGTACCGCGAGCTGACGCCGATGAAGCGCAGCCGGAAGGCGATGCCGCGCTGCCACAGCCGCTGCGCCGCGATGAGAATGACGTCGTGGTTCTTACGCGGCTCTTCGCTGCCCACCACGAGAATCAGCGGCGCCTCGACGTCTGCCGGCGCCCCGGATGCCGCACCCCCGCTCCCCGGCCCCGCCCCGGTGCCGGCCAGGGCCGCTAAGGTGCCGGCCGGTGCCCCGGATGCCGTACCACCGCCGCCACCCGCGACGGCCCCCACCGCGGCCAGCGTCGCGTGCGACGGCGGATTCATCGCCAGAGGTATCGCCACCACCTCGGGCCCGGGCAACCCCTGCGCCCGCACCGCCTCGACGAATCCGGCGAACTCCCGCGCCGCCGAGGCGCTCACGGCGGCGACCCGGTCGGCGTACTTGACCACGGTCAGGAAGCGGGCGAAGCGTTCGATCTCGGGGTCGTCCTGGTGCTGCGCGTCGACGATGGGAATGATGTCGTGGCCGACGAGCCCCACACGGTTGCCCGACACCGCGGCCAGCGCGGCGAGGGCGGGTGCGGCGAGCGCCTGGGCGACCTCGATGTCGACGACGACCGAGCGCCAGGGAACCAGCACGGTGCCGGGCGTCGGCCCAGCGAGGGCGGCGCGCTCTGCCTCGGCGCGATCGGCGCGGGCGAGAGCCTCGCGTTCGGCCACCGGCAGGGCGGAGTACGCGGGCCAGTCGAGTACCCGCTGCACCTCGCGGCCGGCGAGCCGCTCGAGGGCGGTGCCGTCGCGGTTCCAGCCCGCGAGGGTGAGGTGGTGGCTGCGATTCCAGCGCGAGACCGTCTCGCGCACGACCCGCTGAACTCCGGTGTTGTGGTCGGAGCGCCCGGTGAAGGTGGCATCGATCAGCACCGCGTCATCGACCACCTCGAGCCGAGCGTCGAGGTCGGCGGCGCGGCGCAGTATCGGGGTGGTCGACCGCAGCAGGGCATCCAGCGCCCCCGCCCCGGGCCCGGCCCCGGCCGCGGCGGGAGTACCAGCCCCGTCGGAAACACCGCCGCCCGCACCAGAACCGCTGCCGACACCGGCCTCGCCGGAACCACCAGCGCCGCCGGCCAGCGCCAGCGCCCGCCGCACCGCCGCATGCTCGTCGAGCGTCGGGAACACCCCGGTCAGCGCCACGATCGCGAGCCACACTTCGGCGGGCGTGCGCACAGAGCGCGCCATGGCGTCGGCGAGCGCCCCGACACCGGCAGATTCGGCCTCGGCCGACGCCCCGTCACCACCGGGCAGGTACGGCGCGACGGCCGCCAGCCGCGCCCGCAGCGAAGACAGCCCGGCAGGCCGATCGGCGGAGACTTCGACAGTCACCCCGGCAGCGCCTCGGGCAGAGGCCCCAGCAGTCAACCCGGCAGCGTCAGAGCCCACGGAAGCCGCATCTTCGGGCACGTCGCCCACCCTGCGTGCATCCACCATGGAATACTAGTTGATCGACTGCCCCGGTTAGCATGGGGCGTTGCGTCTCACACCACACCGACATCCGAGGAATCTATGCCCCGCGCTCTCATCACTGGAATCACCGGCCAAGACGGTCTGTACCTCGGAGAACTGCTGCTCTCCAAAGGGTACGAGGTCTACGGCCTGATCCGCGGGCAGAACAACCCGAAGCGCGCACTGGTCGAGGCGACGCTGCCCGGCGTGCACGTGCTGACCGGCGACCTCACCGACCTGTCGAGCCTCATCCGCGCCCTCGAGGCCGCCAAGCCCGACGAGTTCTACAACCTCGGCGCCATCTCGTTCGTCGCCTACTCGTGGGAGAACGCCAGCCTCACCACCGAGGTCACCGCGAAGGGCGTGCTGAACGCGCTCGAGGCCGTGCGTCTGTACTCGGGTGACAACCCGAGGAAGGTGCGCTTCTACCAGGCCTCCTCGAGTGAGATGTTCGGCAAGGTGCAGCAGGTTCCGCAGAACGAAGACACCCTGCTCTGGCCCCGCTCGCCCTACGGCGTCGCCAAGGTGTTCGGCCACTACATGACCATCAACTACCGCGAGTCGTACGGCATGCACGCCTCGTCGGGCGTTCTGTTCAACCACGAGTCGCCCCGCCGCGGCCCCGAGTTCGTCACCCGCAAGGTGTCGCAGGCCGTCGCCCGCATCTCGCTCGGCCTGCAGGAGAAGATCGTGCTCGGCAACCTCGACGCCCGCCGCGACTGGGGCTTCGCCGGCGACTACGTCGAGGCCATGTGGCTCATGCTGCAGCAAGACGAGGCCGACGACTACGTCATCTCCACCGGCGAGACCCACTCCATTCGCGAGCTGCTCGAGAAGGCGTTCGCCGCCGTCGGCATCAGCGACTGGCAGTCGCACGTCGAGCAGAACCCCGAGTTCATGCGCCCCGCCGAGGTCGACCTGCTCATCGGTTCGAGCGAGAAGGCCCACAAGGCCCTCGGCTGGAGCCCGAAAGTCGGTTTCGAAGAGCTCGTCTCGATGATGGTGCTGAACGACGTCGCCGAGCAGAGAGCCCTCGCCGGCCTGTGACATGCCCGTCGCACTGATCACCGGAATCTCGGGCCAAGACGGTTCGTACCTCGCTGAGTCGCTGCTGGCCGACGGCTACGACGTGCACGGCATCGTGCGCGACGACACCGAAGAGAACCTCGCCGCCCTCGGTCGACCGGGGCGCCTGACGCTGCACACCGTCGACCTGCAGGCTCCGGATGCCCTCGAAGAGGTCGTGGCCCTGACCAGTCCTGACGAGCTGTACTCCCTCGCCGCCATCTCGTCGGTCGCCGCCTCGTGGAAAGACCCCGTGCAGACGGGAGCCGTCAACGGGCAGGTCGTGGTGCGGCTGCTCGAGGCCGCCCTGCGGGTGGAGCAGCAGGCCGGGCATCCGGTTCGCCTGGTGCACGCGTCGAGCGCCGAGATCTTCGGGCAGGCCGGCGAGACGCCCCAGGTCGAGACGACGGCGATTCGCCCCTCGTCGCCGTACGGCGCGTCGAAAGCGTACGCGCACCTGTCGGTGGGCGTGTACCGCGGCCGTGGCCTGCACGCCTCGAACACGATTCTGTACAACCACGAGTCGCCCCGTCGGCCCGAGACGTTCGTGACGCGCAAGATCACCGCGAGCGTCGCGCGCATCAGCGCGGGCCTGCAGCAGGGCATCGAGCTCGGCAACCTCGACGCACGCCGCGACTGGGGCTGGGCGCCCGACTACGTCGCCGCGATGCGCCTCGCCGCCCGCGCACCTGAGGCCGGCGACTTCATCGTCGCCACCGGGGTGTCGCACACCATCGCCGACTTCCTCGACGCAGCGTTCGCCCGGGTGGGTATCGACGACTGGTCGGGCCTGGTCACCGTGAACCCCGAGTTCGTGCGGCCGGTCGATCCGGCCGAGCAGTTGGGCGATGCGTCGAAGGCCCGCCGAGAGCTCGGCTGGCAGCCGACGGTCGACTTCGAGACACTGGTCGCCCGCATGGTCGACCACGACCTCGAGTTGATCGCCCGCTGAGGGCGCCGCCCGCTCCGTGCCCATGACACCTGAGAACCACGATCAGCCGCGGTCGGGTCAGCCGAACGCCCCCGGCCGGCGTCGACGGCGGGCCGCACGGGCAGGTCGGGGCACGGCCCCGGTCGTGCTCTTCGACGCCACCGCCATCCCCGCGAACCGGGGCGGCGTGGGGCGCTACGTCGAGAACGTCGTCACCGAGCTGGTTCGGGCGGGCGTGAGACTCGCCGTGGTGTGCCAGCCCCGCGACCGCGCGTTCTTCGAGGCCGCAGGGGTGCGTAAGGTGTCGATCATCCCGGGCTGGGGTGATCGCGCGTCGGGCCGGTTCGTCTGGGAGCAGGTCGCGCTGCCGGGCCTCGCGCGCCGCATCGGGGCAACGGTCATCCACTCGCCGCACTACACCTTTCCGCTGCTCACCCGGCGGCGGCGCGTGGTCACCGTTCACGACCTCACGTTCTTCAGTGCGCCCGAACTGCACGGGCGTCTGAAGCGGGTCTTCTTCGGCGCCTGGATCAGGGCTGCCAAGCTCGCCCGCGTCACCGTCGTCACGCCGAGCCGCGCCACCGCGACGGAGTACCTGCGTTTCACCCACGCCCGGCCTAGCGAGGTGTTCGCGGCCCCGCTCGGCTACGACACCGCCGTGTTCCACCCCCCGACCGGCGACGAGGTGGCGGCATTCGCTGCCTCGCTCACGCCACGGCCGTCGTCGTGGGTCGCGTTTCTGGGCACCCTCGAACCACGCAAGAATGTGCCGGCCCTGGTGCGCGGTTTCACGACAGCCGTCGCGCCCCTGCCGGCCGACGATCGCCCCGCCCTGCTGCTCGCGGGCGGCGCCGGCTGGGACGACTCCGTTGCCGGCGCGGTCGCCGACGCGGTGAAGGCCGGCTTCGACGTGCGCCTGCTCGGCTACCTGCCGCTCGATCAGCTGCGCGCCCTGCTCGGCGGGGCGCTGGTGACCGCGTACCCGAGCCTCGGCGAGGGTTTCGGCCTGCCCGTGCTCGAAGCGATGGCCTGCGGCGGTGCCGTACTCACGACCGACCGCCTGTCGCTGCCCGAGGTGGGCGGCGACGCTGTCAGCTACACCGGCGTCGACTCGGGTAGCATTGCCACTTCGCTGGCGGCCCTGCTGGCGGCCCCCGCCGAACGGCGGCGGCTCGGCGAGCTCGGCATCGCCCGGGCATCCGGTTTCACCTGGGCGGCCTGCGCCCGGGTGCACCTGACGGCCTATCGGGCCGCCCTTGACCTGCCCGACACCCCGGAAGGATCGTAAGTGACCAGCAGCATCGCGCTGGTGACGGTGAGCTATTTCTCACGTCACGACGTCGTGGCGTGCCTGGCGTCGGTCGCGGGTGCGGCGGCCGAGCATCCCTCGGTCTACGTCGTGAACAACGCGGCGACGGATGACCTGCAGCAGGTGCTCGCCCCCTTCGCCCACACCACCCTGCTCAGCCCCGGCGAGAACCTCGGCTACGGCGCAGCGGTGAACTACGCGGCCGCGCGGCTCGACCCGGCCGCCGAATGGATTCTGGTCACCAACCCCGACGTCGAGTTCAGCCCCGGCAGCATCGACGAGCTGCTCGCGGTCGCGAGCGCCGACGACTCCATCGGGGTGGTCGGCCCCCGCATCACCAACGACGACGGCTCGATCTACCCCTCGGCTCGCGACCTGCCCTCGCTCACCGCAGGGGCCGGCCATGCGATCTTCCACCGCGTCTGGCCCGGTAATCCGTGGTCGAAGCGCTATCTGCGGGCCGACAAGTCGAAGACGACGAGCACCACCCCATTGCCGTCGGGCTGGCTGTCGGGCGCCTGCCTGCTGGTGCGCCGCTCGGCGTTCGACGAGGTCGGCGGGTTCGACGACCGCTTCTTCATGTACTTCGAAGACGTCGACCTGGCCGAACGGCTCGGTCTCGCCGACTGGCGCGTGCTCTACGTGCCGACGGCGAGCGTGCACCACGCCGGCGGAACCACCACGCAGGGCCACTCGGCGGCGATGCTGCGCGCGCACCACCAGAGCGCATACCTCTATCTCGCCAAGCGCTACCACCAGCCGTACTACCTGCCGGTGCGTGTCGCACTGCGCATCGGCCTCAAGGCGAGGGCCCTGACCGCTAGCCTGAGATCATGACCACCGCTGACACCGCGGCCCCGATGCCCGTGCGCGACTCCAGCTCTGATTCACCGGCCGAGCGCGCACCCGGCCGCCCGCTGACCGGCCTGCGGATGCTCGACGCACGCATCACGACCATCGCCTTCTGGGTGCTGCTGGCCGTCGGGTTCGGCCTGCGCATCCTGCTCACGTTCACCACCGCCTACACGATCGACTCTGACAACGCGGTCGTCTTCCTGGTGGCGAAGCACATCTCCGAGGGCGACATCGCCTGGTTCTTCTGGGGCCAGACCTATGGCGGCACGATGCTCGAGTTCGTGGCGGGCGCCGCCATGCTCGTCTTCGGCCCGCACGTGCAGGTGCTGGCCATCGTCGGCGCGCTCTTCTTCGCCGCGAGCGCCGTGCTCGTGCGACAGATCGCGGTGGGCGCCTTCGTCAGCCCGACCGTCGGCAACGTGGCCGGTGTGCTGTTCTGGTTCTCGGGCTACTGGACAGCCCGGGTGGGCACCAGCGAGCCGGGCTTCTACGGGCCCAGCCTGATGCTCGGGCTGCTGGCCATCTGGCTCGTACTGCGGGGCGACCGCCGCAAGTCGTACCTGCAGTGGGCCCTGATCGGGCTCGTCGCCGGGCTCGCGCTCTGGCAGTCGCCGATGGGCATCGCCCTGGCGGCGCCCGCGGTGCTGGTGCTGATGGTGCGTCATCGCTCGTGGCGGCACTATCTCGTGGGCGTGGCCGCCGGCATCGTCGGCGCCCTGCCCTGGCTGTTGCTCTTCGCGCACGGCCTCTCGGCGGTGAAGCCGCAGGCGACCGGCAACGGCGTGCTCGTGCAGAGCTTCACGACCTTCTTCACCCGGCTCATGCCCGGTGCGTTCTCGATCGAGGTGCCCGTCGCGCGGTACGTCTTCGCCCTGGTCTGCGTGCTGCTGCTGGCGCTGCTGGTCGTGCTCACGGTGCTGCAGCGCAACCTGTGGCTCGGCACGCTCGTGGTCTCGACCGCGGCCGTGCTCGTGGTGATCGTGGTCGGAACGGGCATCCTGCTGCAGGCCGACTCGCTGCGCTACACGGTGTTCGTGCTGCCGGCGCTGACCATCGCACTGGCCTGGCTGGTCACCCGGCTGCCGTTCGTGGGGCTCGTCGCCATGGCTCTGGCGATCACGTTCAGCGTGGTGCAGACCACAACGATGTTTCCCACCCTGAAGTTCAGCAGTCAGCCCACGTACCTGGTCGGTGACATTCCCGCCCTCGGCAACTACCTCGAAGAGCACGGCATCACCGCGGCCTACGGCGACTACTGGCTCGCCTACTCGGTGTCGGCCGAGACCGACGAGCGCGCCATGGTGGCCGCCGTCTCGGGCCCACGCCGCTACCCGCCGTACGAGGCGGCCGCGGCGGCGGCACCCGTGGCCACCGTGATCGTGTTCGTCGGCAACCAGAACGACCTCGCCATGCAGGCGAGCACCACCCTGCCACCGTCGACCCGCACGGTCGTCGCCGACTACGCCATCTACACCTTCGACCAGCCGTTCGACGCCTACACCTACCCCTGGGCGCTGTACTGATACCCGGCTGAGGTCAGCGCTGATCCGCCTCGGCTCAGCCCGACTGCCTCGGTGTGCTGAGCCTGCCCGCGGGTCAGCCCTGCCGCACCGTGAACAGCAGATAGCGATGGTCGTCGTCGGTGCTGACCACGCTCGGCGTGTCGGCGTTCGTCACCGCCGAGACCAAGCCGCGCCAGCCGCCCGGATCGTCGCTGTAGGCGTGCGTGTCGACCATCACCGCGCAGGCGCCCGACGAGCGGATGCCCGCGGCGAACCCACCGGGCGTGTCGGCGCCCTGCCAGAAGTCCTAGTCGTATGTGCCCCGCACCGCCCCGTAACTCCAGCGGATCGACCCGTCGGAGTAGACGTTCGGCAGGCCCTCGTCGTAGTCGCCCATCGTGCCGATGTCGCCCGTCTCCGGAAAACCCTTGGGCGGCAGTTGCACGACGCCGCAGCCGTCGGCGAGCTGACGCTCTGTGCTGCCAACGAACGCCCGCAGCGCCGAATCGGGCGTCACCTCGAGGTCGAACGTGCGGGAGGGGCCGACCACCTGGTCGACCACGATGACGGCGACGCGCATCCACGTCTTCGTGGCGAGAGTGTCGACGAGCACCGCGAGCAGGGCGCCGAGCCCGGCGATCGAGAAGAACAGGAAGGCGGCGACGAACGCCACCGTCAGCGCGCCGACACGACGGTCGTGAACGAACGCCCAGAGCCGGGTGCGGGGAGCGCTGTCGGCGGCCGAAGGGATCAGCGGCATCACGCGCAGCAGCAGAACGACGAGAACGAGCACGAAGGCGAGCGAGGCGACGACGGCCGACGACGGATTCTCTGACGTCGGCGCGATCGGCGACACCGCCTGCGCGACGTGAGCGCACGCCTGTGCACTACCGTGGAGCCAGGAACAGGTAGGGAGCACGGCATGCCAACGATCGAATTCGACGAGGTCGGGCATCCGGTCTGCAGCATCGTGATTCTGGCGTGGCGGCTCACCGATGTGCTCATCGAGTGCCTGCAGTCGATCGCGGCCAGTGTCGACGCGCCGGCCTACGAGGTCGTCATCGTGCTGAACGGCGCCACCGGCGAGGTGCGGCAGACGATCGCCGAGGGCGTGTCAGGTGCGCGCCTCGTCGACCTCGCCCACAACGTGGGGTTCGGTGGTGGCTGCAACGCCGGCGCCTCCGTCTCGCGCGGCGAGTACATCGTCTTTCTGAACGACGACACGATCGTCGAGCCGAACTGGCTGCGCACGCTGCACGCGGCGGCCGCCGACGCGCCGGAGGTCGGCGCCGTGGCGAGCGTGCTGCTGAACGTCGACGGCACGCTGCAGGAGGCCGGGTCGCGCGTACGCGAAGACACCGGCACGGTGCAGTTCGGCCGGGGGCTCACGCTCGCCGAGGCCGAGGCGCGCGGGCTGCTGGTCGTTCGGTCGATCGACTACGGATCTGCCGCGGCCGTGCTGGTACGGGCATCCGCGTTTCGAGAACTCTCAGGGTTCGACCCCGTCTACGAGCCGGCCTACTTCGAAGACGTCGACCTTCAGTTCAGGCTCAAGGCGGCCGGCTACGACGTGGTGCTCGAGCCTGCCGCACGGGTGGTGCACCGGTCGGGTGCGTCGACCGACGCCTCGCCCGTCTACCGCAGTTGGGCGCACGCGCACTCGAAGGAATTCTTCCGTGAGCGCTGGGCGGCCGTACTGGCCACCGCACCGGCCGAGGATGCCCCGGTCTCGGCTCTCTGCGTCATCGAACCCCAGCCCGACCTGGTGAACGGCGGGCGGCCGCTGTCGACCGCCGCCGAGATCAGCGCGGGTGCGGCGGTCACGGCCCTCAGCATGGCGCAGGGCTTCGGGGAGTGGTCGGCGGCGCACTACGAAGAAGCCCTGGCCGACTACCTCCGGGTCGAGAAGCTGTACTACGACACCGAGGCCCTCTGGTCGAAGCGCGTCGACAAGCTCAGCGACCTGCTCGAAGAGCGGGCCGTGCGCATCGCGGAGCTCGAGAGCACGGTCGACGAGCTGACGGTCGAGGCAGACCGGCTGCACGACCTCAACACGCGCAGCCCCGTCGGCATCGCCAAGTGGCAGGCCGGCCAGGCCATCGCCCGCATCAGGCGCGGGCGCACCGAATGATGGCCGCCTCGGTGACCACCGGCACGCCGCCCACTGCAGTCCGGCGCCCGGGGCCCGAGCCTGTGAGCCCGGCGCCTCGGCTGACAGAGCGCTGTAATAGAATCGGTGCCCATGCGAACCAGCCCTGAATCGACCGCCGCAGACCCGCGGTCAGAGGCGCCCCAGGGTGTCACCCTCCCCTCGGCCGAACAGATCGACACCTGGTTCAGCGGCCTCGACGTGGGGGTCGGCGCGGGCACTCCCACCGTGAAGGAGCTGCAGGCCAGCCTCAGCTGGCGCGTCACCGAACCCCTTCGAGCGGTCAAGGCCCGCGAACGGCTCTCGCTGCTGAAGGCGGGCAAGCTGCCCATTCCGACGCACGCCGCGCCGCCGACGGCGCTCGCCGACGCCCGCCGGGCACTCGAACAGCGCCTGCGCCAGGTGGCCCCGCACCTGCTGCCGGGCAGCACCCCCGCCGAACTGCGGGCCCTCACCCTCGAGCACCTGCTCGGTCGGCTGACCTTCGCCGTGCACACCTCGGGCCTCGACAGCGAGCTCTGGCTGCTGATGATCGCGGTCGGCGGCTGTTTTCCCGACCAGGCGCAGCTCTTCGCCCTGCGGCGCGACCTGCGCCGGGTCAGCCACCGCGACGCCACCGCGCGCATCCTGCACCACTGCGGCGTGTGGACCTCGCGCCTGCACTCCCACCTGCGCACGATCGAGCTGGTGCACGACCGGCCCGTGGCGTTCGCCGACTTCACCGCGCGCTTCGGGTTCAACTCGGGCATCCAGCGGGTCACCCGGCAGACCCTCTCGCACTGGAACGGCCGGCACCGCTTCGAGCTCGCCGCCCTGACCGCCGACGGCACGGCACTGCGCACGCTCGACGCCGATGAGCGCGACCGCGTGCTCGCGTGGAGTGGCGACGACGACAGCGTTCGCGCCGACAACGAGCCCGACCGTGACGAGACCACTGTGAAGCTCATCGTGCCGTGGCAGACCACCGTGTTCGTGCCCGAGGTGCCCGCCGGCCACGGCACCGCCACGCTGACCGCGCTCGCCCGGTTCTCCGACAACTACACCATCGCCATCGGCTACGACACCATTCCCGTCTCGAGCGGCCACTTCGTGCACCGCTCGCTGACGCTGCAGTTCGTGTCGTACCTGTCGATGCTGAAGTACTTCGACGAGGTGGTCGCCATCTCCGAAGCGACCAACGGCGAGTTCCTCGGCTTCAGCGAGGCGCTGACCATGCAGGGCCTGCCCGGCCCGAAGGTCGTGACCGAGCTGCTGCCCATCGAGCACATCCCGGCCGACTCCGACGCCCTCGCCGAGGCCGACGCCGACGAGCCCTCTGATTCGTCAACCGGTGCCGGCCTGCCGATGGTGCTGTCGGTAGGCAGCAACGAGCCACGAAAGAACCAGCTCACCGTCATCTACGCCAGCGAGGTGCTCTGGCGCCAGGGCAAGCAGTTCAGCCTCGTGGTGCTCGGCGGCCGGGGTGACAAGAACTACACCGACATTCCCGATGCGGTGGCCGCCCTGCGTGCGCAGGGCCGCCCGATCGAGCTGCGGCGCGACGTCGACGAGGCCCACCTCGCGCAGGCCTACCGAGACGCCCGGTTCAGCGTGTTCATCTCGATTCAGGAAGGCTACGGCCTGCCCGTGGCCGAGTCGCTCGCCGTGGGCACACCCGTGGTCACGACGAGCTACGGCAGCACGTCTGAGATCGCGGCCGACGGCGGATGCCTCGCCGTCGATCCGCGTGACGACGACCGTATCGTCGAGACGATGGGGCGCCTGCTCGACGATGACGACATGCTGGCCGAGCTCGAGGCGCAGATCGAGGCGCGCCACGACACGAGCTGGGGTGACTATGCCGATGCGCTCTGGCGCATCGTCGAGGCCGGGGAGGCCCAGAAGTGACCGACACCGTGAGCAACATCGACTCAGACGACACCGTCGACGCGAGCAACACCGTCGATACGAGCGACACCATCGATTCGAGCATCCGCACCCTCATCGGAGACCTCGGCGGCGAAGCCCCGGCCCAATCTCACGCCGGCGAGCTGCACGAGCTGCTCGCCACCGCCCTCGCCACCGATCTCTCGGCCGCGCGGCTGTGGCTCACCTGGGCGGCGATCCGCGGCGAGCTGCCCACCGAGGCCGACCTCATCGGCTTTCGCCGCGACATCGTGCTGAACGGCGCCGGCACCGCCCTCCGGGGGCTGGGCTCCCGCGCCGACTCGAGCATCTTCGGTCTCTCGGCCCAGGTCGAGGTGCTGCGCGACCCCATCCTCGTCGACGTGCACCACACCAGCAGCACCAGCACCATGTCGGGAATCCAGCGGGTCGTTCGCGAGACGACCGGCCGCTGGGCGTCGGCGCACGACCTCGTGTTCGTCGCCTGGGCCGACAACGGCCGCGCGCTGCGCCGGCTGACCGGTAAAGAGGAGGCGCGCATGCGCGGCGGCGACCCCTCGACCGCGGCTCCCGACCAGGTCACTCGCCTCGTCATTCCCAACGGCGGCATCATGATGATTCCCGAGCTGGCCGCCGACGCCGAACGCGCCGAACGCTTTCTGGCCATGGCCCGGTTCTCGAGTACCCGTGTCGCCTACATCGGCTACGACTGCGTGCCGCTGACATCGGGCGAGACCGCGTCGATTCCGATCGCAGCGCACTTTCCGCTCTACCTCGACGCCGTGGCCTACGCCGACAGGGTAGCGGCCATCTCGGCTTCGACAGCCTATGAATTCGAGTCGTGGAAGAAGATGCTGCCCTCGTCGGGTCGGTCGGGGCCCGATGTTCGCACTGTCTTTCTGGCCGGCGACTCCACCGAGCCGTCCGACGACGACCTCGCCAAGGCCAGGGTCGCCTTCACACTTCGTGACGGCGTGCCGATGGTGCTCGTCGTCGGCAGCCACGAACCGCGCAAGAACCACCTCTCGGTGCTGCAGGCGGCCCGTGTGCTCTGGAACGAAGGGCAGCAGTTCACCCTCGTCATGATCGGCAGCGCGTCGTGGAACAGCGCCCCGTTCGACAATCTCGCGAAGTCGCTGCAAGAGCAGGGGCATCCGCTGCTCGTCTTCTCGAACTCGTCTGACTCACTCATCTCGGCGGGCTACCGGCTGGCCACGGTGTCGATCTTCACGTCGTTCCACGAGGGGTTCGGGCTGCCGATCGTCGAGTCGCTGCGCGCCGGCACTCCCGTCATCTCGTCGAACGTCGGCAGCATGCTCGAACTCGCCGAACGCTACGGCGGCGTCATCACCGTCGACCCGCACTCGGATGCCCAGCTCGAGAACGCGCTGCGAAGTGCCCTCGTCGACCCTGCTGTGCTCGAGCAGAAGCGCCGCGACCTGGCCGCGAACGAGTACCAGACCTGGGAGAAGTACTCCAGCGACGTCTGGGACTACTTCACCGCCGACTAGAACAGCACCGCGCCGTCGACGAACAGGGTCGACCCCGTCGAGTTCTCGTAGATCTCGAACTTCAGCGACGTGTGGTCGGCCTTCGTCAGCGGCAGCACCACCGACACCGGCGTCCAGGTGCCGCCCACCGAGAACGCCGTGGTGGCCACCTCTGTCGTGCCGCCGAGCGCCCAGATGGCGAGCGTGCCGCTGAACTTCTTCGACGGGTCTGACGACCTCAGCCACACCTGTGCCGTGTAGGAGTCGCCCACGATCGTCTCTCGGCTGACCGACTGCGCCAGCGAGCTGCCCGGAGTCTGGGTGTTCGTGGCACCGAACCAGCCGCCGTTCTGCGACGCGATGCCCGTGGCCGCCGTGCTGTAGACGGCGGTGTTGATCGTGCCGTTGCCGGGGCCCCAGTTGTCGAACGCGCCGCCCTCGAACGACCCCGCGGTGAGCAGGTTCGCGGCCAGCACCCCGTCGTCGAGGTAGAGCGTGTTGGCGGTGCTGTTGAGGTAGATCTCTGGCTTCAGCGTCGTGATCGGCTGGCTGATGTCGGTGGTCACGATCACCTGGCTCCACTTGTTCGTCGCCGTGAAGTTCGTACCGTTCGCATAGGCGACGCCGTCGCCGAGCCCCCAGAGGCTCAGTGTGCCCGAGAACTTCGAGCCCGCCACGGCAGACTTCACCCAGATCGAGAACGAATACCTGCCGCCGACCGGTGGCGACGCCGCGACGAGCTGAGCGAGCGAGTGCCCGGGCACGTCGGTGTTGGTCGCCCCGAACCACGAGCCGCTGTGCGCCGCCCCGGCGTCTTGGTAGAACGCACGGTTCACGAAGCCGTTGCCGGGAATCCAGTTGCCCTGCGAGTTCTCGAACCCGGGCGACGAGAGCAGGTTCTTCAGCGGCGGCGCCTGCCCGTAGGTCAGCGCGGCATTGTCGATGAACAGCGTGCTCGGCGCGACCGTGTCCATGTAGACCTCGAGTTTCACCTGCGAGTGAGCGGATGCCCGTACCGGCAGCTTCACCGTGACCTGCTGCCAGCTGCCACCGACCGTGAACGCGGTACTCGCGGCCTCGAGCTGCCCGTCGAGCCCCCAGAGCGCGACAGACCCGCTGAACGGCTCGCCGTAGGCCGATCGCAGCCAGATGCTCGCGGTGACCTGCTGGCCGACGCTCACGCTTGTCGTGACCGTCTGCGCAATCGACCGGCCCGGCACCGTGGTGTTCGAGGCGAAGAACCACGAGCCGTTCTGAGCCGCCGAGGCGTTGTTGTAGGCGACCTGGTTGACGAAGCCGTTGCCGGCACCCCATCCGCTCGCTCCGCCCTCGAACGACGGCGACTGCAGCCCGCCGCCGGTGGGGTCACCGAACCAGGTGTTGAAGAACACCCAGAAGTTGCGGTTGCCGTAGGCCGAGCATCCGTCGCCCGTGCCGTACAGGTTCGCCAGCGCCGCGGCGTTCGGCTGGTACGGCGTGTAGATGTAGAGGTTGGCGGTGGCCTGGTTCTGGATGTACACCGGCGACGACCCGCACGACGCGTTCGGGTTGTAGAGGATGTTGTTCACGCGGCCGGGCTGGTAGCTCCACGACGAGCTGTTCTTCGTGTAGCTCTGAAACTGCGCGGCGGCGGAATACACCTGGTTGAAGAAGCCGTAGTAGGTCGAGTCGCAGGCCGCCGTGTCGGGGCAGCCGTAGCCGAGGGCGCTGCGATACATCGAGGCCGTCGGCGACGAGCTGCTGACCAGACCCTGCTCCTTCTCGAGCATCACCAGGATCACCTGGGGGTTGATGCTGCAGGCCGTGGCCACCTTCGCGATGATCTGCGCCGCCGTCTCGTTGCCCGAGCCCTGGTAGGTGGCGCAGTACTTCGTGGCGGCGCGGGTGGCGGTCGCCTGGCTGAAGTTCTTCAGGCAGGGCTGGCCGTTCGAGGCCGCGCAGCTCGACACCTTCGAGTTGAGGAACGACTGCACATCGCCCGCCGACATCGACGAGCTGTTGAAGAACGTCGCGTCGCTGATGATGTAGCCCGGGTTGAAGCTCGAGCCCGACAGGGCGGATGCGGCCGGAGCGGTCGCGGTGTCGACTGCGGCGAGGCCGCCGACGACCAGGGCCAGAACGGCCGCGAAAGCGAGCAGGCGCGAACGGAGGGGGCGGGTCGGCGTCTTGTCTGCGCGGGCGGCGCGACGCGAGCGGACGCTCGTCGACGCGCTCACGGGATGTCCACCTGGAACGCAGCTGACTGCCCGTTCGAGGTCGACGACGAGTACGCCACCACCACGTTCCACGAGCCCGAGGTGAGAGCGGGCGAGGCGAGCACCTGCGACCCGCAGTCGGTCGAGCTGGCCGAGGGCTGGGCGGCGAACGAGGCCGACGCCGTCGCGGGCCCGGAGGTCGAGGTGGCCGTGATCGTGCACGTTCCGTCTGACTCGACGATCTGCGGCACGTTCGAGCTGACGTCGATGCCGCCGTCGGCGGCGTTCCAGCCGGCCGAGACGATGAACGGCGTCACGGCGGTCACTGGCGGCACCGGAGGGGTGGTCGGCGTGGCGGTGGGCGCCGGGGTCGGCGTCGGGGTCGGCGTCGGTGTCGCGGTGGCCGTCGGCACCGGAGTGCGCGTCGGGGTGGGCCTCGGCGTGACCGATGCCGATGCAGACGGCGAGGCCGTTGCGGGTGCCGACGGCGCGAACACCCCGCTCAGCAGAAAGAACCATGCCGCCGCCGCCAGCAGCGCGAGCACGGCGACGCCCACGATCACCCAGACCCACCAGAGACTACGTCGCTCATCCATCAGCTCGTCAGCCTAGGCGCAGCACCCCGGGTTGACCGCGCTGCAGCCGGGCGAGTTGCGCAAGTGGCCCGGCGAACGGGGCGTGCCACCGACCGGAGCGAGGCTGGGTGCTACTCTTAACCGGTTTGTGCCCCACCCACCGGCACATCGACTTCTCACCAGCGCATGCGCCCCAGCTGCGGCGCATCGACACACCCACAGAAAGACCGTTGCACCACATGCCGAAGACCGCACTAGTAGCCGGAGGCGCCGGCTTCGTCGGTTCGCATCTCTGCGAAGAGCTGCTCAACCGCGGCTACCGCGTCGTCGCCGTCGACAATTTCATCACCGGCGCGGCCAAGAACGTCGCTCACCTGGTCGGCAACGAGAACTTCACCCTGCTCGAGATCGACGCCGAGACCGCCGAGCAGATCGACGAGACGTTCGATCTCGTCATGCACTTCGCGAGCCCCGCGTCTCCGCCGCGCTACCTCGCGCACCCGATCGAGACCCTGCACGCCGGCTCGACGGTGACCGAGGCGCTGCTGAACGTCGCCCGCCGAGACGGCGCCCGCTTCATTCTGGCGTCGACCTCTGAGGTGTACGGCGACCCGCACGTGCATCCGCAGGTCGAAGAGTACTGGGGCAACGTCTCGTCGACCGGGCCGCGCAGCGTCTACGACGAGGCCAAGCGCTACGCCGAGGCGATCACGTTCGCCTACCGCCGCTACTACGAGACCAACACGGGCGTCGTGCGGCTGTTCAACACCTACGGCCCCCGTATGGATCCAGACGACGGCCGCGCCATCCCCGCGTTCGCCAAGGCGGCGCTGGCGAACGTGCCGATTCCGCTGCACGGCGACGGCAGCCAGACCCGCTCGCTCTGCTACGTCGACGACCAGGTCGCCGGCATCCTGCTGCTCGCAGCGAGCGACGAACCCGGGCCCATCAACATCGGCAACCCGCACGAGCAATCGCTGCTCGAGATCGCCGAGCTGGTGATCGAACTGGCCGGCAGCACCTCGACCATCGAACTGCACCCGCGCCCGGTCGACGACCCCGAGCGGCGCCAGCCCGACATCACCAAGGCGCAGACGCTCCTGGGCTGGAACCCGCGCGTCGACGTGCACGAAGGCCTCGCGCGCACCATCGCGTGGTTCACCGACAACTGACCACCCTTTCCCGTAGCTTTCGAAAGGCGACTGTGAAGCTCTCTGTTCTGATGCCCGTGTACAACGAGCAAGCGACCCTGCAAAAGGTTCTCGACCGTGTTCTCGCCATCGCGTGGCAGAAAGAGGTCGACGTCGAGTTCGTCATCGTCAACGACGGCAGCAAAGACAACACGAAAGACATTCTCGACGGCATTCAGGATGACCGGGTCACCGTCTTCCACCAGCCCGTCAACCGGGGCAAGGGTGCGGCGATCCGCAAGGCGGCGTCGCTCGCCGGCGGCGACTACCTGATCATCTGCGACGCCGACGAGGAGTACCGGCCGAGCGAGATCCCCATGCTCGTGCAGCCGATTCTCGACGGCGAGGCGAAGATCGTCTACGGCACCCGCACGTTCGGCAGCCACACCTCATTCTCGTACTGGTACGTCATCGGCAACCGCGGCGTGAACCTGTTCACGAACATCATCTTCAACTCGTACGTCTCCGACGTCGAGACCTGCTACAAGCTCATGCCCACGAAGCTGTACCGCTCGCTGAAGATCACGTCGAACGGCTTCGGCATGGAAGCCGAGATCACCGGCAAGCTGCTCGCGCGCGGCTACCGCCCCTACGAGATCCCCATCTCGTACAAGGCCCGCACGCGCGCCGAGGGCAAGAAGATCACCGCGTGGGACGGCGTCGAGGCGCTCTGGATCCTGCTCAAGATCCGCCTGCGCGAGGGCTCGCGCCGCCAGCCGCCCGCCGTCGACCCCTTCTAGAGCTCGGCTCGACGATCGACTGACGGGTTCAGA
The DNA here is from genome assembly GCF_036553535.1 of Subtercola sp. YIM 133946. Lineage (NCBI taxonomy): Bacteria > Bacillati > Actinomycetota > Actinomycetes > Micrococcales > Microbacteriaceae > Subtercola > Subtercola sp. YIM 133946. The sequence goes on along the minus strand of NZ_JAZHPE010000032.1, from coordinate 71,899 downwards.
ACAGTGCCGGGGCTCCGCACTGTTCGAAACCCGTGAATCGATCGGGCCCAGGGGGCCGTCAGTCCTGCAGCAGCCGCTCGAGGTACGAGCCGTAGCCGCTCTTCAGCAGCGGGGCCGCGAGCGCCCGCAGCTCGTCGTCGGTGATCCAGCCGGCGCGCCAGGCGATCTCTTCGATGCAGCCGATCTTGAAGCCCTGTCGGTCTTCGATGACCCGCACGAACTCGCTCGCCTGCACCATCGATTCGAACGTTCCCGTGTCGAGCCAGGCGGTGCCGCGGTCGAGCACGGTGACGCGCAGCGCACCCGACTCGAGGTACCGCTCGTTCACCGTCGAGATCTCGAGCTCGCCGCGGGCGCTCGGGGTGATGGTCTTGGCGATCTCGATGACGCTGTTGTCGTAGAAGTACAGCCCCGGCACGGCGAAGTTGCTCTTGGGCTGCGCGGGCTTCTCCTCGATCGAGACGACCATGCCGTCGTCGTCGAACTCGACGACGCCGTACGCGTTCGGGGTCGACACCTGGTAGGCGAAGATGAGTGCCCCGTCGATCTCGACGTGCTCGCGCATCGCGGTGCCCAGCCCGGTGCCGTGAAAGATGTTGTCGCCGAGCACCAGCGCCACGCTGTCGTCGCCGATGAACCGCTCGCCGATCAGAAACGCCTGCGCGAGCCCGTCGGGCCGCTCCTGCACCGCGTATTCGATCGAGATGCCGAGCGCCGAGCCGTCGCCGAGCAGCGCTTCGAACTGCGCGCGGTACTCGGGCGAGGTGATCACCAGCACCTCGCGGATGCCGGCCAGCATCAGCGTCGACAGAGGGTAGTAGATCATCGGCTTGTCGTAGATGGGCATCAGCTGCTTGCTGATGCCTTTCGTGATCGGCCACAGCCGTGTGCCGGTTCCGCCGGCCAGAATGATTCCGCGCACCCGTCAGGCCCCTATCCGTTCAACGAAGCATAGTATGCGCGGGCCTCGGCCCAGGTGGGCAGCAGACCGGCGGCGGCCGCCTCGGCGAGGCCAGGGGCATCCGTGTCTTTCGGGCTCAGCAGCGGATCGCCGGCCTCGGGCGGAAACGCGAGCCCCACCTCGGCGTCGAGCGGGTTGATGGCGTGCTCGCGCTGCGGCTGGAAGACGTCGGTGACGAGGTAGCTCACGGTGGCGTCGTCGGTCAGCGCCACGAACGCGTGACCGAGCCCTTCGGCGAGGTAGACCGAACGGTGGTGCGTCTGGTCGAGCAGCACCGCATCCCAGTGCCCGAAGGTGGGCGACCCCACCCTGATGTCGATGACGTAGTCGAGCACCGAGCCCGCCATCGCCGACACGTACTTCGCCTGGCCCAGCGGAATGTCGGCGAAGTGGATGCCGCGCACGACCCCCTTCTTCGACACCGACACGTTCGCCTGGCGAAGGGCGAGCGGATGCCCGACCACCTCGGCGAGCTCGTCGAAGCGGTACCACTCGAAGAACACACCACGGTCGTCTTCGTGCTGACGTGGGGTGATCTCGTACGCATCAGGGATCGACAGTTCACGAATATCCACCCCCGAATCCTAGCGGCTCCACCCCTTTCAGTAAGCTGGAGCCGTCCGCGGGCGACTCAGACGACCGCTGCTCTGCGCCCCTCACCAGAAAGAAGACCGACGTATGAAGATCCTGGTCACGGGCGGCGCCGGTTTCATCGGCTCCAACTTCGTCCGCCGAACGCTCGAAGACGCCTACCCGGGGCTCGAAGGCGCCGAGGTCGTGGTGCTCGATGCGCTCACCTACTCGGGCAACCTCGCGAATCTCGTCTCGGTGGCCGATTCACCGCGCTACACCTTCGTGCACGGCGACATCCGCGACGAGACGCTGCTCGACACCCTGCTGCCCGGTATCGACGCCATCGTGCACTTCGCCGCCGAGTCGCACGTCGACCGCTCGGTGCGCGACGCGAGCATCTTCGTCGAGACGAACGTGCTCGGCACCCAGCGCCTGCTCGACGCCTCGCTGCGCGCCGGCCTCGGCCGGTTCGTGCACGTCTCGACCGACGAGGTCTACGGTTCGATTCCCGAGGGGTCGTGGCGGGAAGACCACCTGCTCGAGCCGAACTCGCCGTACTCGGCCTCGAAGGCGTCGAGCGACCTGATGGCCCGCTCGTACCACCGCACCCACGGGCTGAACGTGTCGATCACGCGCTGTTCGAACAACTACGGGCCCTACCACTTTCCCGAGAAGCTCATCCCGCTGTTCGTCACCAACCTCATCGACGGCGGCCGCGTGCCCCTCTACGGCGACGGAACCAACGTGCGCGACTGGCTGCACGTCGACGACCACACCCGCGCCATCGCGATGGTGCTGGTCGGCGGCCGCGCCGGCGAGATCTACAACATCGGCGGCGGCACCGAGCTGTCGAACATCGAACTCACCAACCTGCTGCTCGAGGCGACCGGCCGCGACTGGTCGGCCGTCGACCACGTCGAAGACCGCAAGGGCCACGACCAGCGCTACTCGGTCGACATCGGCAAGATCGCCGCCGAACTCGGCTACCAGCCGCTCGTGCCGTTCGACCGCGGCCTCGCCGACGTGGTGCAGTGGTACCGCGACAACCGCGACTGGTGGCAGCCGCTGAAAGAGCGCGCGACGCTGTGACCCGGTACCTCATCGCCGGCGCGAACGGGATGCTCGGCCGCGACCTGCAGGCCAACCTGGCCGCCCGCGGCGAGACGTTCACCGCCCTCGGCCGCGCCGACCTCGACGTGACCGACCGCGACGCGGTGCGCCGTGCCGCCGAGGGGCACGACGTCATCGTGAACGCCGCCGCCTACACGAAGGTCGACGACGCCGAAACGCACGAGGCCGAGGCGTTCGCGGTCAATGCCCTGGGCGCCGAGAACCTCGCCGTGGCGGCGCGGGAGAACGGCGGCACGATCATCCACGTGTCGACCGACTACGTGTTCGACGGAACGGCCACCGAACCCTACGCCGAAGACGCCCCGCGCAACCCGGTGTCGGCGTACGGGCGCAGCAAGGCCGAGGGTGAGCGTGCGGTGCTGGGCGAGCATCCGGCCGGCGCCTACGTGGTTCGCTCGGCCTGGTTGTACGGCGAGCACGGCCCGAACTTCGCCCGCACGATGCTGCGGCTGATCGGCGAACACGACACCGTGAGCGTCGTCACCGACCAGCGCGGCCAGCCCACCGCCACGCTCGACCTGGCCGAGCAGCTCGTTCGGCTGGCGGGCAGCGACGCACCTGCCGGCATCTACCACGGCACCAACGCCGGCGAGGCCACGTGGTTCGAGTTCACGCAGCAGCTGTTCAGAGAAGCGGGGGTCGATCCTGCTAGGGTCGTGCCCACAGACAGTTCGCGGTTTGTTCGCCCTGCCCCGCGGCCGCAGTACTCGGTACTGGGGCACCACGCGTGGACCCGAGCGGGAATCGAGCCCATGCGCGACTGGCGGTCGGCTCTGCGCGATGCAGTGCTCTCGGGAATTTTGGAGATACATGGCAACGCTTCGGGTGATCGTTGACCAGATCGTTGCGCCGGTTCCGGGGGGAATCGGGCGTTACACCGAAGAACTCACCCGCGAGCTGATCCAGACCGCCCCCACCGACTGCTTCGTCGAGGGCATCGTGTCGGCGCAGTCACCCGAGTCGCTCGCCGGGCTGAAGCAGAAGCTGCCGGGGCTCGCCGACATCCACAAGACCACCCTCGGCCGCCGCGAGCTCTCGGCGGCCTGGCAGCACGGGCTGCTCACCGGCATCAGCACCGGCATGGTGCACGCGCCGTCGCTGTTCGCGCCGGTCACGAAGCACGACCGCCTGCACCAGCCCGGCGACCAGATCGCCGTGACCATCCACGACGTCGTACCGTGGACGCATCCCGAGACGCTCACGCCGCACGGCGTCGCCTGGCACAAGGCGATGGCCAAGCGCGCACGCAAGTACGCCGATGCCGTGGTCGTGCCGACGCACGCGGTGGCGCAGGAGCTCGCCCGCTACGTGAACTTCGGCGACCGGGTGCGCGTCATCGGCGGTGCCGTCAGCTCGCGGCTGGTCGTTCCGGCCGACGCGGATGCCCGTGCCGACGAACTCGGCCTGCCGTCGTCGTACGTGCTCGCCGTCGGAACGCTCGAGCCGCGCAAGGGCCTGCCCGCGCTCATCCAGGCCCTCGCCCGTACAGACGCGCCCGACCTGCCGCTCGTCATCGCCGGCCCCACGGGCTGGGGCGACGTCGACGTGGTGACGGCCGCGGCCGAGGCCGGGCTCGACGCCTCCCGCGTGCACGTGCTCGGCTTCGTCAGCGACGAAGACCTGGCGCTCGTCATCTCGCGGGCGACCGTGTTCGTCTATCCGAGCATGGCCGAGGGCTTCGGCCTGCCGGTCGTCGAGGCGCTGCACTTCGGCACCCCGGTCATCCACACCGATGTGCCTGCGCTGATGGAGGTGGCCGACGACGCCAGCGTGGTGGTGCCGCGCGACGACCCCGAGGGCCTGCCTGAGCGGCTGGCCGCCGCCATCGCGCAGGTGGTGAACCACCCCGAGCTGCAGGAGCGGCTGCGCATCACGGGTCTCGACCGGGCCCGCGCCTTCAGCTGGCGCGACTCGGCCGAGAAGGTCTGGCAGCTGCACGCCGACATCTGACGGGCCTGCCCGGCGCCGCGCCGTGCTCGACCCCCTCTCGTGGCGGGCGCGGGCGAGCAGGGTCAGAGACGGGCCTTGAGAGCCTCGTTCTTGGTGGCGACGGTCGACTCGAGGCCGGCGCGGTACGCGTCGAGCGCCTCGGCCAGCGCGGGGTCGGCGGTGGCCAGGATGGCGACCGCGAGGAGCGCCGCGTTGGTGGCGCCGCCGATCGAGACGGTGGCGACCGGGATGCCTGCCGGCATCTGCACGATCGACAGCAGTGAATCGAGCCCGTCGAGACGCGCCAGCGGCACCGGAACCCCGACCACGGGCAGCGTGGTGACGGCGGCGAGCATGCCCGGCAGGTGCGCGGCACCGCCGGCCCCCGCGATGATGACCTTCAGGCCGCGCTCACGCGCCGAGCGGCCGTAGCCGATCATCTTCTCGGGCGTGCGGTGGGCCGACACCACCTCGACCTCGTGCGGCACCCCGAACTGCTTCAGCATCGCGACCGCGTCGCCCATCACGCTGAAATCGGAGTCGCTGCCCATCACGACCCCGACCACCACCTGCTCTGTCATGCTGCGAGCCTAGCGGTCGGCTGAGAGGTCGGCGCCGAGCAGGGCCGCCACCGAGCGGGCCCGGAAGACGGCGTCGTCGAGGTCGTCGGAGGTGGCCGTGACGTGACCCACCTTGCGGCCGGGGCGCGGCGCCTTGCCGTAGTTGTGCACCTTCACGCCGGGCTGGTCGGCGAGGGCCGTCGGGTACGCATCGGCGAGCGTTCCGGTGGCCGGGCCGCCCAGCACGTTGACCATCACCGACCAGGGTGCGCGCACGTCGGTCGAGCCGAGCGGAAGGTCGGCCACCGCCCGCAGGTGCTGCTCGAACTGGCTGGTCACCGACCCGTCGAGGCTCCAGTGCCCACTGTTGTGCGGCCGCATCGCGAGTTCGTTGACCAGCAGCCGGTCATCCGTCGTCTCGAACAGCTCGACTGCCAGCACACCCGTGACGCCGAGTTCGTCGGCGACGCGCGTGGCGATCTGGGCCGCCATGTCGGCAAGACGGATGCTCGCGCCCGGGGCCGGCGCGAAGACCTCGCTGCACACTCCCCCGCGCTGCACCGTCTCGACGACGGGCCAGAGCGCGACCTCGCCCGACGGGCGCCGCGCCACCAGCTGCGCCAGCTCGCGCCGGAAGTCGACGCGCTCTTCGATGAGCAGCGCCCCGCCGTTCGCGTCTTCATCGAGGATGCGCAGCCAGTCGGCCGCCTCGGCCGCGTCGCGGATCAGGCGCACGCCCTTGCCGTCGTACCCGCCGCGGGCGGTCTTGAGCACCGCCTCGCCGTCGTGGTCGTCGATGAACGCCTGCACCTCGTCTTCGTCGTGCACCGCCGCCCAGTCGGGCATCGGAATGCCCAGCTCACCGAGCTTCTGCCGCATGCGCAGCTTGTCTTGAGCGAACTGCAGAGCGTCGGGACCAGGCTGCACCGAGTGCCCAGATGCCACCAATTGCCTGAGAATTGCTTCAGGAACGTGTTCGTGGTCGAACGTGACCACGTCGACGCCCGACGCGAAGGCCGCGACCGTCTCGGGGTCGCGGTAGTCGCCGACCATCGTCGCCGCCAGTGCCGCAGAAGACCCCTCGATCTCAGCGAGCACGCGGATCTCGAGCCCGAGGTTCACCGCCGCGGGTATCATCATGCGGGCGAGCTGCCCTCCGCCGATCACGCCTACTGTCACACTCACCCGCCCACTTTACCGGGGAAGGCATGTTCGCAGGCGACAATCAACCCTCCTGCGAACCGCGGGAGGCATCCCATATAGTCGAAGAACAGTTGTCACATGCGAAGCAGTGGGCGCCGCCACGGGGGTGACCGCAAGAAAGCAGCCAGGTTCTCACGAGATGAAAAATCTTGCCACCCGCGTCTGGGACGGATTCCTCACCTACGCCGTGAAGTTCGGTGTCGTCGGAATCCTCGGCATGATCCTCGACGTCGGCATCTTCAACCTGTTGCTCGTCGGCACCTTCGGCACCGGCCACTTCTACTCGACCGCCATCGGCGCGAAGCTCATCTCGACCTCGATCGCGATCATCTTCAACTGGGTCGGCAACCGCTACTGGACCTTTCGCGAGAACCGGCGCTCACGCGTCTGGCTCGAGCTCATCGAGTACTCCATCGTCTCGGTCGGCGGCCTTGCCATCGCCGAGGGCTGCATCTGGTTCACCCACCACGTGCTCGGTATGACGAGCCTGCTCGCCACGAACATCGCGGCCAACGTGGTCGGCCTAGCGCTCGGCACCGCATTCCGCTTCGTGCTCTACCGCTACTGGGTCTACGGCACCCAGCGCAGCGACGGCCTGCAGAACGTCCAGGCCGCCGAAGCCGCTGCGGCCGTGCCCGAACCCGAAGAGGCGCTCGTCAAGAGCTGACCGGCTGCCGCCCGTTCCGGGGAGCTTCCCCGGGTCTGCCGGGCATCCCGCCCGCATCGCCCGTGCCGCCTACGCGCCGAGGTCGCCCAGCGCCGTGACGATGAGCCGCGCGTCGGGCACGTCGCGCAAGACCAGCGGATGATCACCGCCCGAGTGAATCGTCACATCACCCGTGCGGAACAGCGCCTGCAGCCCACGGCGCCGCAGCGTCACGTCGAACCCCCGCCGCAGCGACACCTCCTGTCGCTCGCGCACGAACAGGCCGCGTACAGCGATCACCCGGCGGGTCGTCACGGTGTACCGGTGGGCCAACCACGAGAGCACCGGCATGACCCAGCCGAACAGCGCGACAGCGCCGGCCACGGCCAACGCCGTGAGGTTCTGCCACTGCTCGGGGAACCGGCCGAGAAAGTACCCGCAGGCCACTGCCAGGGCGATCAGCACGAGGGTCGGCATCGCCAGCCGGCGCGCGTGGCGACGAAATCGCGCCACCACCTGCTCGCCGAGTTCCGGGTGCACGATCGTCGTGAACTCGTCGGCGGCTGGTTCGTAGGGTGACGGTGTGGGCACGGCGGCTCAGTACCTCAGGTGGGTCACGTCGCCGGCCGAGACCGCGAAGCTCGAGGCATCCGCGTCTCGGGTGACGAGAAGGCGGCCGCCGGCGTCGAGCCCCGTCGCGAGCCCGGTGACGACCTCGCCGCCCGGCAACTCGACGCCGACCGGCTGGCCGATGGTGCTGCACTCCGCGGCGACGGTGGCGGCGATGCCGCTCGCCTCAGCGTCGCCGCCGTGCTGCACGAACGTCGAGTACAACTCGCGGAACGCAGCCAGGTACGCGGCCAGAACGTCGTCGACGCTGAAGTCTGCGGCGCCGGCCAGTGCCAGCGAGGTGGCGGTCGGCACGGGCAGCTGCTCGTCGGTGAGAAAGAGGTTGACGCCGGCGCCGACGACCACGCCGGCACCCCCGGGCAGCAGCTCAGACAGGATGCCCGACAGCTTCGCCCGCCCGATGAGCACGTCGTTGGGCCACTTCACGCTCGCCTTCGGCTCGGGCAGCAGGGCATTGGCGGCCCGCGCCATCGCAACGCCGGCGATGAGCGGCAGCCAGGCGAGGGTCTCGACGGGCAGGCCCGGCCGTACCAGCACCGAGATCGCGAGCGACGTCTTCGCGGGCGCGACCCAGCTGCGCCCGAGCCGCCCGCGGCCCGAGGTCTGCGTGTCGGTGACCAGCACGCCGAAGTCGGGCCAGGCCGCCGCGTCAGCGCCCGAGGCCGCCGCCACCAGGTCGGTGTTGGTCGACGCCGATTCGTCGAGCCACACCAGGCGGGGCACCAGACTGTCGCTCTGCGGGAGGTTCATGATTTTCAAGCGTAGAGGGGTTCTGGCAGCGAAACCTCTGGCGACACCGCCAGGATGTGTGACAATTCGTCAACGGATGCGCCCAACACTTGGCCGGTAGAGTGAACCGCGTGACTGATGAAACACCCTCGGGCCCCGACATGTACACCACGGCCGGCAAACTGGTCGATCTGAAGAACCGGTACCACGAAGCGGTCACCCAGAGCGGCGAGGCCGCCATCGCGAAGCAGCACGCCAAGGGTAAGAAGACGGCCCGCGAGCGCATCGAACAGCTGCTCGACCACGGCTCGTTCGTCGAGCTCGACGAGTTCGTGCGCCACCGCACCTACGCCTTCGGCATGGAGAAGAACCGGCCCTACGGTGACGCCGTCGTCACCGGCACAGGAACCATCCACGGCCGCCAGGTGGCCGTCTACGCACAGGACTTCACCATCTTCGGCGGCTCGCTCGGCGAGGTCGCCGGCGAGAAGATCATCAAGGTGATGGACCTGGCGCTGAAGACCGGCGTGCCCATCATCGGCATGCTCGACTCGGGCGGCGCGCGCATCCAGGAGGGTGTCGTGGCGCTCGGCAAGTACGGCGAGATCTTCCGCCGCAACACGCAGGCCTCCGGCGTCATCCCGCAGATCTCCATCGTGATGGGCCCGGCGGCGGGCGGTGCGGTGTACTCCCCCGCGCTCACCGACTTCGTGATCATGGTCGACAAGACCAGCCAGATGTTCGTCACCGGCCCCGATGTCATCAAGACGGTCACCGGCGAAGACGTCGGCATGGAAGAACTCGGCGGAGCCCTGACGCACAACACCGTCTCCGGCGTCTCGCACTACCTCGCGAGCGACGAGGATGACGCACTCGACTACGTGCGCACCCTGCTCGGCTTCCTGCCCGACAACAACCTGGCCGAGCTGCCCGTCTACGAGTCGACGGCCGAGCTCGAGATCACCGACGCCGACCACAAGCTGAACACGATCATCCCCGACAGCCCCAACCAGCCGTACGACATGCACACGATCATCGAGCACATCGTCGACCACGCCGACTTCCTCGAGGTGCAGCCGCTGTATGCCCCGAACATCCTCATCGGCTTCGGTCGCATCGAGGGCCGCTCGGTGGGCATCATCGCCAACCAGCCGAACGCGATGGCCGGCACGCTGAACATCGAGGCCGGCGAGAAGGCCGCGCGCTTCGTGCGGTTCTGCGACGCGTTCTCGATCCCGATCGTGACGCTTGTCGACGTGCCCGGCTACCTGCCCGGCACCGACCAGGAGTGGACCGGCGTCATCCGCCGCGGCGCGAAGCTGCTCTACGCCTACGCCGAGGCGACCGTTCCGTTGATCACCGTGATCGTGCGCAAGGCGTACGGCGGGGCGTACATCGTGATGGGCTCGAAGCAGCTGGGCGCCGACCTGAACCTGGCCTGGCCCACCGCCGAGATCGCCGTCATGGGCGGGCAGGGCGCCGTGAACATCCTGTACCGCGGTGAGATCAAGCGCGCCGAGGCCGCCGGCGAAGACGTCGCCGCCGTGCGCACCAAGCTGGCGAACGAATACACCTACAACGTGGCGTCGCCGTTCCTTGCGGCCGAGCGCGGTGAGCTCGACGGCGTCATCGAACCCGCGGCCACCCGGGTCGCCATCGTGAAGGGCCTGCGGGCGCTGCGCACGAAGCGCGCGTCGCTGCCGGCGAAGAAGCACGGCAACATCCCTCTGTGACAGCGTCACAGAGGGATCGTGGGCACAGCCAGCTCTCTGTGAGGTCGTCGCAGAGGGAATATGGGCGCAGCCCTCTGTGACAGTACGAGAGTGATCCTGGGGCCCGGAGGGTGATCCTCCGGGCCCCAGGATGGCGTGGTGTCTGCAACGACCGTTCCTAGCAGTCGCGCGACCATCTCACGCATCAGAGCAGCCCCGTGCAACCCGAATTGCTGCGGAGGCGCCTGGTGCAACGATACGCCGTCTGCCGCTCGAAACGGGTAGTTTCTTCACATCTAGTGAAAATATGTCGCTTAAATGATCATTTGTTGGCGAAAATGAATTCCGGCCGACTCAAATGTGAACAAAAGCCCCACAATGGGGGCTTATCGAGAGATTCTCCGCACCCCTAATGTAGAACTCGCAACCCGATATGAAGGTATCGAAAGGTCGAGCGGAGTCCTAGCACCGCATGCCGGCCGGTACCGATGAGAAGCCAGGTTCAGTTTCGCTCGCCTTTCCTAGAGGCAGCGTAGCGAGACCCGGCCGAAGCGAGTGCTCCTTACGTTCGTCGGCAAGAACCTGCGTGTTCTCGTCGGCACGGAGCATCCGTACCTGCCCTGTAAAGAATTCCCTGTGACCCGAAATACAGGTTGATGCCGTGGCCGTTCGAGCCAGACGTACCCAGAGCACCAAAGTTCTGACCCCAGACCCGCTGCTTCCCGCCTTGACGTGGGTGGGTGCCCGCACCCCCGCCGAGAGCACGCGCACCCGCACCTGGGCCGAGCGCTACGTTCGCCGGCTCTTCGCGACCGACGTCGCCGTCGTCGCCGGGGTCACCTTCCTCTCGTATGCCACCCTCGTGTGGCTCGATCGCATTCCCACTGCGAGCTTCGGTTCGTACGCCACGCTGTCGGCCGCCATCGCCGTGGTGTGGGTCGTGACGCTCTCGCTGGTCCGCAGTCGCGACGCGCGTTTCGTCGGCATCGGGCTCGAAGAGTACCGCATGGTCGTCACGGCGACCTGCGTCGTCTTCGGCAGCACCGCCGTGGCCGCCCTGCTCTTCCAGGTCGTGATTCCGCGCAGTTACTTCGTCGTCGCGCTTCCAGTCGGAATCGTCGCCATCTGCGCTTCTCGTCACCTCAACCGCCGCTGGCTCGCGGCCCAGCGCATCAAGGGCGCCTATCTCTCCCGCGTGGTCGTGGTCGGCGAACCCGCCGACGTGCGCTACGTCATCGGACAGATTCTCAAGAAGCCGGGCGCGGTCGAGTACAGCGTGGTCGGCGCCATCCTCCCCCCGGGTTCGCCCGACACCCACGTGATGGCCCGCGGCACCAGCATCCCGGTGGTCGGCTACACCGACACCATTCCGTCGGTCGTGCCCCGGGTCGACGCCAACGCGGTCATCATCGCCGGCCAGGTCGACGGGGGCAGCGACTTCATCCGCCATCTCGGCTGGCAGCTCGAGACCACCTCCACCGAGCTCGTGCTCGCGCCGGGGCTCACCAACATCGCCGGCCCGCGAATCCACTGGCGCCCGGTCGACGGGCTGCCGCTCATGCACGTCGAGCTGCCCCAGTACTCGGGCACCAAGCATGTCGTCAAGCGGTGCATGGATGTGATCCTCTCGTCGATCGCCCTGGTGCTGATCGCCCCGGTGCTGTTGGTCTGCGCCATTCTGATCCGGCGTGACTCCGAGGGCGGGGCGTTCTTCCGCCAGCAGCGCGTCGGGCGCGACGGGTCGCTGTTCACCATGATCAAGCTGCGCACCATGTCGGCCGACGCCGAGGCTCGCAGGGCCGAGCTGCTTCATCTGAACGAGGGTGTGGGTCCGCTCTTCAAGCTGAGCGTCGACCCCCGCGTCACGGGCATCGGCGCCGTGCTGAGACGGTATTCGCTCGACGAGCTGCCGCAGTTCTGGAACGTGCTGATGGGTGACATGAGCCTCGTCGGCCCCAGGCCTCCGCTGCCCAGCGAGGTGAGCACCTACGACTCCACCGTTCAGCGTCGCCTCTACAGCAAGCCGGGTATCACCGGACTCTGGCAGACCACGGGGCGCTCGAACCTCGACTGGGATGAGAGCGTGCGGCTCGACCTCTACTACGTCGAGAACTGGTCGATCACAGGCGACGTGGTCGTGCTGTGCCGCACCGTGAAACAGATGATCCGCCCCACCGGCGCCTTCTGATGTCTCGACCCACGATCTTCTCCCTGCCCATCAACCGACTGAAAGCATCCCGTGGCTGATCTCATACTCATCGGAGCGAGTTCCCTCGCCCGCGAAGCGTTGACGGTGATCCGTTCGACGACAGAACACCGAGCGATCGGAATCCTCGACGACTCAGAATCCCGCTGGGGCACGGCGATCGCCGGCGTTCCCGTGCTCGGGGGTGTCGACACCGTCGGCCAGTACCCCGACGCCAGCTTCGTGGTCTGCGTCTCGCTCGGGGCGACCCGCGCCCGTCTGGTCAACCGGCTGAGCGCGCTCGGCGTGACAGACGACCGCTACGCACAGCTCATCCACCCGAGTGTCGAGGTCGCCCGCAACTGTCGCGTCGGCGTCGGCAGCATCGTCATGGCGGGCGTCGTGATGACCGCCGATGTGACGGTGGGCCGCCACGTCGTGATCATGCCGAATGTCACCCTCACCCATGGCAACCGCATCCAGTCGTTCGTCACGGTCGGCGCCGGCAGCGCACTCGGACTCGGCGTACGGGTCGGCGAAGAGGCCACCCTCGGCATGAACTCGAGCGTCCGCGACAGAGTTCGCATCGGCAACCGGTCGATTCTGGGCCTCGGTTCTGCCCTGCTGCGCGACCAGCCTTCGGGCGAGACATGGATGGGCGTGCCGGCGGCACCCAGCACATCGTCTGACGCCGCCGCCTCAAGCACTCGCCTTCTGCGATCGATTGGAAACTTCTAATGTCAGGGATTGAGCCCCGCCCGCTACGCATCGCCCTCGTCGGCACACGAGGTGTTCCGGCCGCCTACGGCGGTTTCGAGACCGCGGTCGAAGAGATCGGCCAGCGTCTGGTGGCCAAGGGTCACGAGGTGACGGTCTACTGCCGAACCACCAGCGCCCCGAAGCAGAAGCGCTACCTGGGCATGCGACTCGTGCACCTTCCCGCCGTGAAGGCGAAGACGGTCGAGACCCTCAGCCACACCGCACTGTCGGTGCTGCACATGATGTTCACCCGCCGAAACGACGTCGCATTCGTGTTCAACGCAGCGAACTCGCCCTTCGTTCCGTTCATCCGTGCCCGCGGAACCTCGTCGGCGGTGCACGTCGACGGCCTGGAGTGGAAGCGCGGCAAGTGGGGCAAGACCGGCCGCAAGTACTACCGCATCGCTGAAGAGCTCGCCGTGCGTCACGCCGACGCGCTCATCTCCGACGCCGCCGGTATCGCCGACTACTACGACCACGAGTTCGGCATTCCCACCGAGCTGCTCACCTACGGCACCAAGGTGCTGCGTGCACCCGCCAGCGACCGACTGGCCGAATTGGGCCTCGAACCCGGCCGATACCACCTCGTGGTGGCGCGGTTCGAGCCCGAGAACCATGTCGACATCATCGTCGACGGCTACCACGCCAGCGATGCGACACTGCCGCTGGTCGTCGTCGGGTCTGCACCCTACGCCGCCGCCTACACCGAACGCATCGCCGACACCGCGGCGTCAGACGACCGCATCCGGATGCTCGGCGGAGTGTGGGACCAGGAACAGCTCGACCAGCTCTACGCCAACGCCCTCACCTATCTGCACGGACACTCGGTCGGGGGCACCAATCCCTCGCTGCTGCGCGCCATGGGCGCCGGAACCGCCGTCATCGCGTACGACGTCGTCTTCAACCGCGAGGTGCTCGGCGAAGACGGCCGATTCTTCTCCGACGCGGCCGGCGTCAGCCTGCAGCTGGCGAGCGCCGAGGCTCTCGTCGAGGAGACCGACGACCTGGGCGTCAACCTCCGCGAGCGTGCTGCCGGTATGTACGACTGGGACATCGTGACGGCGGGCTACGAAGAACTGGCGATGCGCCTGGCGCTCGGCCACTCCACCCGCGGCGTCAGCAAAGGCAAGCGCAACCCCGTCTCGTGGGAACCGCGCACCGGCTCGGGCCCCGTCATCGTCACCGGGCGCGCTGAGGCCCAGATCGAAGAGAACTCATGATCGACGGCCGGCCGCAGACGACGACACGGCCGCGTGAGACGTACCGCGAGACTGTCGCCCGCCTTGCTTCGGCCCAGAAGAAGGCCGCCCGGGGGGCGCCCGCGTACTCCATCTACGTCAACCGCAAGGTAGGGCGCTATCTCGCCGCATGGGCCTTCCGTGCCGGTCTGACGCCGAACAATGTGACCGCGATCAGCGCCGTGTTCACGTTCACCGGCATCATTCTGCTCGCAACGCTCCCGCTGGCCTGGTACACCGGGTTGGTGGTGTGGCTGCTGCTGGCCATCGGGTACGCCTTCGACTCGGCCGACGGCCAGGTCGCTCGGCTCCGTGGCGGCGGGTCGCTCTCGGGCGAGTGGCTCGACCACGTCGTCGATTCGCTGAAGATCGCCTCGCTGCACCTCGCGGTTCTGATCACGATGTTCCTGCACTTCGACTTCAGCTCGCCCGCTCTTCTGCTGATTCCGATCGGCTACTCGATCGTGGCGTGCGTGTCGTTCTTCGCGATGATTCTGAACGACCAGCTGAAGCGCGTGCACGAGCAGCGCACTCAGGAGGCCGTTCAGAGCGGGCGCAGCACGATCATCCGTTCGCTGCTCGTGATTCCGACCGACTACGGATTCCTGTGCCTGATCTTCGTGCTGCTCGGTGCACCGCCGGTGTTCTTCGTGGTCTACGCGCTCATGTTTGTGGCGAACGCGGGGCACCTCCTGCTGGCGAGCCGCAAATGGTTCCGCGATATGGAACGCCTCGCATGAGCGCTGGTCACAACACCGGGGAGTGGCTCGACGGCACCACCGTTCTGTTCGCGCACCCGAGTGGCGAACTCTACGGGTCTGACCGCGTGCTCATCGAGAGCGTCGCGGCCGTTCTGCAGGCCGGCGGCCGCGCCTTCGTGGCGCTGCCGGTCAGCGGGCCGCTCGCCGACGTGCTGTCAGACATCGGCGCCGACGTCGTGCTCTGCGAGACACCTGTGCTGCGCAAGAGCATGCTGCGCCCGGCGGGACTGTTCAGACTGGTGAAGGCGCTGGGCTCCGGATTCCGCGCCGAACGCGCCCTGGTGAAGAAGGTGCGCCCCGACGTGATCTACGTCAACACGGTGACGATCCCCCTCTGGATCGCTGTCGGCTTCGTCATGCGGCGCCCGGTTCTCAGCCACATCCACGAGGCCGAGGGGTCTGCCTCGCGAGCGGTGAACTTCGCCCTCAACCTGCCGCTGCTCTTCGCCAGCCGGGTCATCGCGAACAGCCGCTACAGTGTGGCCGTTCTCGCCAGGACCTTTCCCAGACTCGCGCAACGCACCCAGGTCGTCTACAACGGCGTAGTCGGCCCGGTCTCCCCGAGCGTTGCGCGACCCACCCTCGACGACGGCCTGCGCATCCTCTACGTGGGCCGGCTCTCCGACCGCAAAGGGGTCGACGTGGCCATCGCGGCCCTCGGCCTGCTGCGCGCACGCGGCCAGAGGGCCAGTCTCGAGATCGTCGGGGCCGTCTTCACGGGGTACGAGTGGTACGAAGAGCAGTTGCGCCGCCAGATCGCCGAGCTCGAGCTCACCGATTCTGTTCGGATGCGCGGCTTCGAGGCCGACATCTGGCCTCGCGTCGAGCAGTGCGATGTCGTCGTCGTACCATCGCGGTTCGACGAACCGTTCGGAAACACGGCCGTCGAGGCAGTACTGGCCGCCCGAGCCGTGATCGTCAGCAACACCTCGGGCCTGCGCGAAGCCGCGGGAGGCTACCAGTCGTCGCGTGCCGTGCGACCGGGTGACCCGGCGGCGCTGGCCGACGGCCTCGAAGAGATCGCGAAGGCGTGGCCCGACGTGCGCCGCGACGCCGAGAGCGACCGCCTCGTGGCGATGAGACGCCACTCCCCCGAGACCTACCGGGTGACCGTAGCGCTGGTGATGCACCAGCTCGCGTTGCGAGAACGACCCGATCACGGCACCCAACCAGCTCGGCGAGCCACCGAGGCGAACAGCCCAGTGGTCGCTCCGAGCGCGACCCCCTTCACGAACTGACCGAGGAAGAAAGCAAAATGGATCCCCACGACTATTGGAAGGCCCTGCGCAAGCGCTGGGTCGTGATCGTTCTCCTCGGAGTGCTCGGCGGCGCCGGAGCCTACCTCTACGGCCAGAGCCTGCCCGACAGCTTCCAGTCGACCAGCGGCGTATTCGTCTCGTCGACGCAGGGCGCGACGACGAGTGAACTGGTTCAAGGTTCGACGTACACGCAGAATCTGGTGCAGTCGTATGCCCAGCTGGCCACGACACCGAAGGTCTTGACGCCCGTCATCGACCAGCTCGGGCTCGACACCACGCCGACTCGGCTGGCCAAGTCGATCTCGGCGAGCCCGGCCCTGAACACCGTGATCATCGACATCACGGTGACAGACGGCAACGCCCAGCGTGCCGCCGACATCGCCAATGCGGTGAGCCGATCGCTGACGACCGTCGCCACGTCGATGGCCCCGCAGCTGGCCGGATCGACCTCGTCGATCTCGATGGACATCGTGACGCCGGCCCAGGTCGCCGCGAACCCGATCGCGCCGAACCGTCGGCTGATCGAGATCAGTGGTGTGGCGCTCGGCATCGTTGCGGGCGTGCTCTACTCGATCGGCCGCACGCTGTTCGACACGCGCATCAGAACCGACCGCGACGTCGAACGCATCAGCGACGTGCCCGTGATCGGCAACGTCGAGCGCAAGCGCCGTCGTTCGCCACAGGCCAGTGGCATCACGATGCGACTCGCCCCGCACAGCCTGATGGCCGAAGACTACCGCCGCGTGCGCACGAACCTCGAGTTCGCCGACGTCGACAATGCGATCAGATCGATCACCGTCACCAGCGCATCCCCGGGTGAGGGAAAGACCACCATGGCGATCAACATCGCCCTGGCGATGGCCGAGCGCTCGCTGCGCACGCTGATCGTCGACGCCGACCTGCGCCGCCCGAGTATCGCGACCTACGCGCAGATCGAAGGAGCAGCCGGACTCACCAGCGTTCTCGTCGGCTCTGCCCAGCTGAGCGACGTGATCCAGCCTTGGGCCCCGAACGTCGACATCCTGGCCTCCGGTGTGGTTCCGCCCAACCCGAACCAGCTGCTCGGCTCCACTGCCATGGCGCGCCTGATGGCCACGGTGAAGGCCGACTACGACTTCGTGATCGTCGACACCCCGCCGATTCTGCCGGCTTCGGATGCCCTCACCCTCACCCACATGACCGATGGCGCCGTGGTGGTCTGCCTGTACAACTCCACTACACGCCAGAAGCTCAGCGACACGCTCGGTGCCCTGGCGGCCGTTCGCGCCCGCACCATCGGCGTCGTGATCAACCAGACCCGCCCGAAGGCCCGCGGTGTCTACTACGGCCGCGACGTCACCGCCACGACGGCGACGCACGACGATGCCGCTGACACCGACGACACGATCGACCGGCTGTCGGGCGCCCTCGGCCCCGTCGAGGTGGAGACCGTCGACAGCACTCCCGACAGAGAGCCGGTTCTGAGGCCCGTACCGTGAGCCATGTGCACCGGGCGCACGCGCGGCGGGTCACCTTGCCTCGCGTGCGCCTCTACCGATCCATCAGAAGCGCCCACCTCGAACGAGCCCATGATCTCGCCCCGGCGACGATCCTCTACAGCGAGAAGCGGTACGACTTCGACGACGCACTCACGACCGGGCTCGATCTGATCAGAACCGGGCCGGTCAGGGGCGCGCTGCTGCTCGCTCGATCGCGAGTGACCACGCTCGAGATCAACGAACCCCTGATGCTCGACAGTCTGATGACCTCGGTGCTCGCGATCGCTGCACTGGCGTGGCGCCGCCTGCTGGGCAAACCGCGCACCAGCGTGGTCACCTACGCCATCGACAACGCCGATCCGTTCTCACGCGTTGCGGGCACCAGGTTTCGAACGAGGGTTCGCCGCCGCATCGAGCGGGTTCTGGCGCGATTCGTGTGGCGTCGGGTCGACCGGGTCGCCTTCGGAACGAGTGCGGCCCAGGAGACCTACGAGACGGTTCTCGGTGAGGTCGGCCTGCGCTCGAGCGCGATGGTCATCCCCGCCCTGCCCGCGCCCTGGCCGGCGTCGAACGAGCAGCGCCGCATCGACGGCCGCGTGGTGTTCCTGGGTGCGTTCAGCGAACGCAAGGGCATCCGGGTTCTGCTCGACGCCTGGCCGCTGGTGCGTGAGGCGCGCCCCGAAGCCAGCCTGCTGATCATGGGCAAGGGCGCGTTGAAGAGCGACGTTCTGACGACGGCCGCCATCTGGCCCGGAATCGAGGTGGAGATCGACCCGGCGCGAGGCCGCATCCATGACCGCCTCGATGAGGCCCGCGTGCTCGTTCTGCCGTCGCAGCCGACGCCCACCTGGCGCGAACAGGTCGGCCTGCCCATCGTGGAAGGCCTCTCGCACGGCCTCAGCATCGTCACCACCGAGCAGACCGGGCTCGCCGAATGGCTGGTCGGCAACAAGCACTATGTCGTGGCCGACGCGGGCTCTGCCGACGAGTTGGCGAAGCAGATCATCCGGGCCATCGACGAACAGCGCAGGCCGTCAGACATCGTGGCGAGCCTGCCCAGAACAGATGGCCGAATCTCGGCTGACGGCTGGCTGTTCTCCCGCGTGCCGACCATCTCCGACCTCACGAGGGTGTTCACAGGATGACCGCTGACACCATGACCGCTGCCGAGACGCTGCCCAAGCGCCGCGGAATGATGGCCTCTGTCGGCAGCACTGCCGTGGCGAAGGTCGCCGTGATGGCCATCTCGGGCATCCTCGGCATCGTGACGAGCCGGATGATCATCCACTCGTTCGGCACGGCGGCATACGCGCAGTACGGCCTGCTCTCGAGCTTTCCCACACTGCTGCCGTTCGCCGACCTGGGCATCGCAGCCGTCGTCATCAACGCGGTGGCCGGATCGGCTTCGCCGCGCACCGACGACTTCGTCAGACGCACCATCACGACGGCCTTCCGCATCCTGATCGTCTCCGGCGCCATCATGATCGCGGTCGGCGTCGTCATCACTGCCTTCGGCTGGTGGCCGGTGCTGCTCGGCAAGGGTCTGATCGCCGACGGCGGCAGCCTGGCGGCCTTCGCCTGTCTCGCCATCTTCGGCCTTGTGATACCCCTCACCGTCGGCCAACGGGTTCTCGTCGGGCTCGGCAAGACGAACGTGCAGGTGGCGAGCCAGTCTGTGGTCGCGCCGTTCATGTTCCTGGCGATCGGCGCACTGGTGCTGCTGGCTGTTCCGGCCGGCACCTACCTCGCGGTGATCTCGTACGCCGGCAACGCCCTGGTGTCGGTGATCTGCCTCTTTCTCGCGGCGCGCGTTCTGAAGCCCCAGATCGGTGCCGCCATCCGGCAGATTCCGCACATCCGCTCGTACCGGGGCGTCTCTGCCATCGGGCTCGCCTGGCCCATGCTGCTGCAGATGATCGCTCTGCCCATCGCCCTGCAGACCGGCCGGCTGCTGCTCAGCCAGATCGGCACCGTCGACCAGCTGGCGCAGTACAACCTGTCGTCGCAGCTCTTTCAGATCGTGCTTCAGACGACCGCCGCCGCGGGCCTGGCGATGTGGCCCATCTACGCCAAGGCACGCGCCGCCGGCCGCATCGAATCGCCGGTCATCCCGACCCTGTGGTTTCTGGGTGGCGGCCTGGTGCTGGGCGGGGCGCTCGCGGTGCTCTCACCGTGGCTCACCGTCTTCGTCTCGGGCGGCAAGATCTCGCTCGACCCCTGGGTCATCATTCCGTGGGTGCTCTTCGTGGGCCTGCAGGCGGCGAAGTACCCGGTGGGAATGTACATGACCGACAAGCGCGGTCTCGTCTTCCAGGTGGTGCCGATTCTGATCATGGTGCCCCTGAATCTCGGGCTGTCCTGGCTCTTCATCGGCCTGATCGGCGCGGGCGGTCCGGTGCTCGGCTCGACGATCTCGGTGCTGCTGTGCCAATTCCTGCCGAACCTCTGGTACGTGTCGCGCGACCTCACACGTCGCCGGGCGAACGCCGAGAGCGAGCAGGCCGTCAGCGCCTGACCGCGACCCGACGCGTACTCAGTCGGTGGTGTACGTGGTGCGTCGACGCAGCTTGAGCTCGTCTCGAACCATTCGGCGGCCATCCCTGACCCCGCAGTAGGCCGCGACCAGGGGCGACAGCGAGCTGGTGAACTGGCGGCGCCCGCCCTGCAGCAGAACCTCCCACGCAACCGGCACGGTCAGCCGCCGCCAGTGCTCAAGACTCGCTGTGTCGAGATGCCGCACCGCGTAGAGTAGGCGATTGCGGATGTTGTAGTAGTAATACACATTCGATTTCGGCTCACCCGAGTGGCTCTTGCCGCCCGAGTGCTGAGTACCGCCCTCGGCATGCACCGCGAGGGCCTTGGTGAGCACCGCGATGCGCCCGCCGGCGGCCACCACACGCCGGGAGAAGTCGACGTCTTCCCAGTAGAGGAAGTACTCCTCGTCGAAGCCTTCGGCGAGCCGCCACAGTTCGATCGAGAGCAGCAGGCACGCGCCGCTCAGCCACGGCTGGATGTCGGCGAGCGCCGAGGGAATGCGGCGCCGCGCCGAGCGGATACGCCCGTCGTTCAGGTACAGATCTGATCCGGCGAACCACACCGAGCCGTCTGGCCGCAGAATCTGCGGCGCGAACAGAGTGTCGGGGCTCGCCTTGCTGGCGCTCAGCAGCGCGTCGATCGCCGCCTCGGCGATCTCAGCGTCGGGGTTCAGAAGCAGCAGGTGCGTCGCGCCGAGCTGCTCAGCGCGCAGCACGCCACGGTTCATACCACCGCCGAAGCCGGTGTTGCCGGTCGGCAGAACGGTGTGCCATCCCTCACGGTCCGCCAGTTCGGCGAGCCTGGCGCGTTCGCTGTCGGTCGAGTAGTTGTCTACGACGACCACGGTCAGCGCGGGCTGCCGCCGGGTGAGCGGAGCGAGATTGGCCTGCAGCAGGGCGCTCGAGCCGTAGTTCACCACGATGATGGCCAGGCCCCTGAAATCATTCACGGTCATGTCGCGTCGATTCTGTCGAGTACGGGATAATCTTCACAGGTGATGACCACGACCCCGAACGCCGTCTCGTTGACCATTGCCGTTCTGACGTTCAACCGGCCGGCAGACATCGCCGAGGTGCTGCCGCTGCTTCTCGACCAGGCCGCCAGCGTACGCGACCGGGCGGATGCGCGGGTGCTGGTCATCGACAACGAGCCGAACGCGTCGGCGCGTGGGGTGGTGCAGAACGCCGCAGAGGCCGCTTCGGCGGCGAGGCGCGCGCCGGGCATCGTCGTGCACTACGTTCACGAACCCATCGCGGGCATCACCGCGGCCCGCAATCGGGCCCTCGACGAATCGCGCGACAGTGACCTGCTGGTCTTCATCGACGACGACGAGAGGCCGTCTGAAGCCTGGCTGGCGTCGATGCTCGACCTGCAGGCCCGCACCGGCTGCGCTGCCGTCGCCGGACCCGTCGCATCCGAGTTCGAGGTTCAGCCGAGCGCGTTCATCGCGGCAGGCCGCTTCTTTGTGCGCGTCGGTCATGCCA
Organism: Subtercola sp. YIM 133946; assembly: GCF_036553535.1. NCBI lineage: Bacteria > Bacillati > Actinomycetota > Actinomycetes > Micrococcales > Microbacteriaceae > Subtercola > Subtercola sp. YIM 133946. The sequence continues at coordinate 50,126 of NZ_JAZHPE010000032.1, read as the reverse complement.
CGGGTGACAGTCTCGACGTGGCGGCGACCAACAACCTGCTGCTCGACCTGCGCCAGATTCGCGCCTTCGGTCTGAGCTTCGACGCGGGCCTCGGCGTCTCCGGTGGCGAAGACACCCTCTTCACGAGACAGATCGTGGCGCACGGCGGCCAAATGCTCTGGTCGAACGAAGCGCGCGTCGTCGACGTCGTGCCGCGCGCTCGCCTCACCCGACGGTGGGTGGTGCGCCGCGCCTTCAGCAGCGGCAACAGCTGGAGCCTCACCTCGCTCATGCTCGCCGAGGCGGGCTCGGAACGCTGGCTGGTGCGCCTGCGCCTCACCGTACGCGGCCTCATCCGTGCCGCCGGCGGCCTGGCCCGAATCGTCGCCGGGCTCCTGACGAACCGGCTCGACTTCCGCGCACGCGGGCTGCGCACCCTCGCGCGCGGTGCCGGCATGGTGGGCGGCGCGTGGGGCTACACCTATCGCGAGTACCGTCGCGTCGAAGCCGATTGAGCTCATCGTTTCGGCCCCCACGGTGTGCGCCGACGCAGGGCGAGCAGCTCGACGGCCCGAAGGTAGGCCGCATAGTGGCGAACGCCTGCATCGGCCCAGTTGCGCCGCGTGAGGTCGGGTGAGGGTGCGGCCTCGGCGTGAGCGGTGATCGAGTCCAGTGCCAGCTTGATGTCGGCCGCCGTGAGCTCCCCCTCGTACTGGTGCACCCAGCCGGCACCGACCTCGACCGACAGGCGGGTGTTCACCTCGTTCGCGGGCACGAGCACCGCACGATCGAGTGAGAGGGCCGTGAGAACGCCTCCGGAGTTGTGCATCTCGCGGTACGGAAGCACAACCAGCTGGGCCGTTCGAACGACCTCGACGATCTCTTCTTCGGTCAAGAAGTGCAGGTCGAGCTGCACCCGGGGGTCGTCGTTGGCCAGCCGGGCCAGGCCGTCGGCGAGCTCGGTCGAACTCGGGCTGCCGGCCACACGCAGGCTGACGTCGCCGGCGAGGTCGTGGAAGGCCCCGACGAGTGAATCGACACCCTTGTATCTGCGGATCATGCCGAAGTAGGAGACTCGACCCGCAATGGCTTCGGGCCAGTCGTACTTTCCGAACCAATCCCGGTAGTGACCGTGCGGAATCGTGTCGTAGTCACGATCCGGTCGCTGCGGCGTGTCTTCGTTGAGACAGATCCACAGGGCCGTCTGCTTCTCCATGCGCAGCAGCAGAAAGCGCTGCAGCCGCGACGCGTCGCTCGGCAGCTCCAGGTTGTGCAGCGTGCGAACGATCGGCGTTCGAGTGGCCGACAGCTTGAGCAGTAGCAGCGCGGTGAAGAGTTGCCGCACCCTCGCCTTCAGCGGGCTGTGGCCGTAGACGAGAATCTCGGGCCAGTGCACATGGAAGACATCGAAACGCCGCAGCAGCACGTTCTTCCACGAGAACGTGCGATGCTCCACGCCCGGCAGCTTCCCGATGCTCTGCCCGAGCATGATGAGATACGGGTTCGTCGTCGGTCGCGGAGTCGGAAACGACTGTTGCACGACGAACGAACCCGCATCTGCAGCACGCTGGTTACGGCTTGAAGGCACTGAGTTCCTGCACCGTCAGCACCTGCGGGGCGTTGGTGGCGCTGCCAGAGACGTATCCGTAGACTCCGATGCCGCCGGGAGCCTGCAGGGCCGCGTAGCTGTCGGTCGCCGTCACCGTCCAGGCGGCGGGCTCAGGCGTTCCCGAGATCCACGCCTTCGCGCTGATCGTCGTCGGGTTGGTACCTGTGACCTGCATCCGAACACTGATCGACGTTCCGGCGATCACCGTTGTCGAGCCCGGCACCTGCACCTCGTTGGCGAGGATGACGGATGTGGCAGAGCCCTTCAGGGCGACGAGCCCGACGGCCACCGTGCCGTTGCTCTTCAGGTGGATGATCGACCGGTACTCGTTGTTCGTACCCGTCTTGCGGCCGGTGGCCGACAGCGTGGTTCCGCCGCCCGTCGCCGCCTTGTCGAGGCTGAACATGACGCGCATGTCGGTGTTGGTCTGCGAGACGCTGTCGAGCGTGGCGCCCGACTGGGTGCCCGCCGTGGGCATCGCGATCGTTCCGCTGCCGTTCTTCACCGAGAGGTTCGTCGCCGGACCATTCTTCGTCCACGCCCCTCCGGTCTCGGCGGTGCCGAAGCCGTTGACCACCGTGCGGCTGAAGGAATCCAGCGCGAACGGCATGGCTGCCGGGGCGGTGGCGGTCACCGTGGAGGTCGCGTTGCCGGTGGCTCCCTTGTTGTCGGTGACGACCAGCGACACCGTGTAGGTGCCCGCCTGGGCGTACGAGTGGGTGATCGTCTTGCCGGTTCCCGTCGATCCGTCTCCGAAGTCCCAGGCGTACGAGGCGATGGTTCCGTCGGGGTCTGAAGAGCCAGACCCGTCGAGCGCAACCGACAGGTTGGTCGCGGTGCGGGTGAATGCAGCGGTCGGGGCCACATTCACCGGTGCAGGGGCCGTCACCGCGACCGAGCCGGTCGAGGTTCCCTTGGCGCCCTTATTGTCGGTGACGGTCAGAACCACCGAGTACGTACCGGCCGTGCCGTAGGCGTGGGTCACACTCTTTCCGGTGCCAGAGGTTCCGTCACCGAAGTTCCAGGAGTACGACGCGATCGTTCCGTCGGCGTCTGCCGAGTCCGACGCATCGAAACTCGCGGTCAGGTCGGTGTTGGTCGACGTGAAGGCCGCGGTGGGCGGAATGTTCGCCGGCGGGTTGGCCACGGCCGTCACCGAGGTCGTGGAGGTTCCCGTGGCGCCATCGTTGTCGGTGACGGTCAGGGTGACCGTGCGGGTTCCCGGAGTGGCGTAGGTGTGGGTCGCGGTGGCCGTGGTGGCGCTCGATCCGTCACCGAAGTTCCAGAGGTATCCCGTCACCGTGCCGTCGGAATCGGCAGAGCCGGTTCCGTCGACCGTCAGTACGAGATGGTCGATCGCGTTGGTGAACGACGCGGTGGGCGCGACGTTCACGCGCGGCGCCACCGTCGTCACGGTGTTCGTGAAGACTCCCGTGGCTCCCTTGTTGTCTGTGACCGTCAGAGTCACCGTGTAGGTGCCGGCTGCGGAGTAGACGTGGGTGGGCGTCTTCGAGGTGTCGGTCGCTCCGTCGCCGAAGTCCCAGGCGTACCCGGCCACGGTGCCGTCGGAGTCCGTCGAAGCCGAAGCGTCGAAGGCAACCGACAGGTTCGAGACCTGCGAGGTGAACGACGCGGTGGGAGCCGCGTTGATCACGCCCGCCGAGCCGAGGGCGTAGTGCTGGCTGACCGTCGCTGGCGTCAGCACGGTGTCGTAGACCGCAGCCTCATCGATGGTTCCGTTGAAGAACGCACTCGACGAGCCCCACGTGGTGTCTCCACCGATGCGCCAGTAGCCGGAGTAGCTCTGTGCCTGGGTCTGGGGGTTGGTGCCGACCAGGGCGCCGTCGACGTACAGCTTCAGTCCGTCACTGCCCTGACTGGCCACGACATGGTGCCAGGCGCCGTTGTTGTACGAGGCGTTCGACGTGATGGTGTTCAGCTGGCCGGTGTAGGTGCCGAAGACGAGGCGGCCATCATCCTGCATGTAGATGTGCCGGTCGTAGCTGCCCGAATTGCCGGAGGGGCTCGAACCGAATCCGATGATCTTGCCGCCGACGGTGGTCGACGTGTTGAACCAGGCTTCGAGCGAGTACACCTCGGGGTCGTTGAACTGGGTCGAGCTGCTCACGCCGCCCGACGATCCGTCGAACGACGTCGCGGTGTCGGGGTTGCCCGCAAGGGCTCCAGCGACGCCCTGCGTGTAGCCACCGAAGTAGTTGCCCGTCGTGCCGCTGCCGATCGCATCGGCCGCGGTGCTGCCGCTGGCCTCGTCGAGACGCCAGTACAGGCTCGGTGCATCGGTGAAGATGCGGTTGCCGTAGCTGTCGGCAGGGGGCTGCGGGAGCTTCGACGTGCGGCCCGAGGCGACCCAGTGCGAGTCGACCTGCTGCTTGGTCAGCGCCGTGGGGTAGATCGACACATCGTCGATCGCACCGGCGAACCAGGCATTGCCGTTCCATGACGAGTCGCCGCCGATCCTCCAGTAGCCGTTGTAGGGCTGCGCCGAGGTCGTGTCTGACCGGAAGCCGACGCGGATGCCGTCGACGAAGAACGCCATTCCGGTCGATGTCAGCGTTCCGACCACCTGGTGCCACTGCCCATCGTTCAGGGTGGTCGGGCTCGACAGCACCTGGGTGTTGCCGTTGTAGACACCGAAGTTCACGCGTCCCGACGGGTCCATGTAGATGTGCCGGTCGTAGCTGCTCGACGTGCCGGAGTTCGTGTTGCCGAAGCCGACGATCTTGCCGCCGGCCGTCGTCGTGGTGTTGAACCAGGCCTCGATCGAGAAGGTCTGCGGACCAGCGACGGCGGTCTGCGTCGCGCTGAGCCCGTTCGAGTCTCCAGAGAAGGTCGATGCGGTGTTGGTGTCGCTCCCGATGGCACCGGGGGTGCCGCGGGTCACGCCGGTTCCGGCGACCTGGTCGTTGAAGCCGGCCCAGTCGTAGACGGATGTTCCGCTCGCCTCACCGAGACGCCAGAAGCTGGATGCGGCATCCTGCTTCACAACGCTCGTGTAGGCGCTGTCGGTGGCACTCGTGACGGTGACAGAGACCGAGTCTCCGATGACGGTGTTGCCGAGCGGATCTGTGGCCCGGATGCGGTAACTCGCCGTGGCGCCCGGCGTCAGACCGGTGTCGATGAAGCCCATGTTGGGGCGGTTCCACGTCGACGACGTCTGGGTGGTCGTGTACACGGGGGTCGTCGTGTTGCCGTTGCGATAGACGGCGTAGGTGAGGTTGCCGTTGTCGCGGTCGGCGTTGGCGAGCCAGCTGACTCGTGCGGTACCGGCCTGGAGCGAGACGACCGACGGCTTGAACGTCGAACCCGAGTAGATCGGACCCTGTTTGTTCGGTGCGATGGCGCGCACGGCGAAGCGGACGAGGCCCTGCTGGCGCACACCGTTCACCTGCGTGAATTCGCCGCCGTAGACGACGTAGTTGCTGTTGGCAGCGACGCTCCACGGACCCTGGCTGGCACCGGTGTAGGTACCGGCGTTGATGTCGGGGTTCCAGTTCAGGAGGGTCGGCGACGGGGTGCCGGCGTAGTTGTAGTAGCCGTAGGGGTCGGCCGTGATCGTACCGGTCGTCGCCAGGCTGAACGCGATCGCCCGGTGGAAGGTCCAGACCGGGTCGGTCTGCGGGAATCCGCCGATGTTGCCGCAGTAGTGCGGGTGCCCGGCCACGTAGAGGGCAGTGCCGTTCGACGCCTGCGAGTAGGTGTCACCGTGGCAGTCTTCGACCCACTGGATGGTGCCGGTCGCCCAGTCGGCCTTGAAGCTGCCCTCGAGGTTGCCGCCGGCGCCGAAGACGTAGCCCGAACCGTAGAAGTAGTTCGCGTCGGACGAGAGACTGGTGATCGAAGCCTGGGTGCCGCCGTTTCTGATCAGATTGTTCACCGAGAAGGGGGTGATGAGCGCACCGTTCACGTTGTCGACCATTCCGAGGCCGTAACCCGGGCTGCCCGAGCCGCCGAGTGTGGTGAAGTTTCCGCCGACGACGACCTTGCTGCCGTCGGGTGAGATGGCGAACGACGTCACAGCGCCGCCTTGGGCATTCGGGTTCCACGGAAGGGTCGCTCCGGTGGCAGCAGAGACCGCGGCGGCACCGTTACGCACGTCTTTGTTGATACCGGAGATCGCACCTCCCACGTACACGACCGAGTTCGTGGCTGCGACGACCGAGACGGTGCTGTTCACGACGGGCGCGAATGACGTGATCACGGCGCCGGTGGTCGGGTTCAGGGCGGCGACCCGGTAACGGTTCGTGCCGTTGACGGTCGTGAACGATCCGCCGATGTACAGGCGGGTGCCGTCAGGAGATGCTGCGACCGACTTGACCTTGCCGTTCAGCACGGGATTGAACGAGGTGTTCAGCACACCCGTCGTCAGGTCGTACGACAGCAGGTTGGTGCGCGAGACCGTGTTCACCCCCGCAGCAGCACCCGCGGGCTGCGCCTGTGTGAACTCCCCGCCCGCGAAGACGGTATTGCCGATGATGACCTGCGACCACACGACGCCATTGATCTGCACGGTCGGCAGACCATCGGCCGACACCGTCGCCGGAGACGATGGTGACGTCGGATCTGTCGGCGCAGTGTCGGCTGACGCCGACTGTGCGATGGTCAGAGAACTCAATACAACTGCGGCGACGGTTGCTAGGACAACCATGCACCGGCGCAGGGGCGCCTTTTTCCCCATGGGGGTGCCTCATTCATTCGGTACGGTGAACGTTCGGGGTTCACGGTGATAAGGCGAGAGTAAATCAACGCGGGGCCAGTTCGCAGCCCCCCAAACGGGGTTTGTTCAGGGGAATTTCTTGTTTCGACCCGATCTGGCACTCCGTTGTGACCCGTACGGGTGTACTACGGGGCCGGCTACTGCGGGCCGGCGCCTTCGAACACGACGATGGGCGTGCCGACCTGGTAGTCGACCGACACCCGCAGATCGCCGCGCTGGTCGAGCGGCACGTTGAAGATGTACGTTCCGGCCGCGCTCGCTCCTGCTTCGACGACGGGCGGAATGGGCACGGTTCCCGTACTGAGCGAGTCGGCGGGCGTCTGGGCATCGCCGTAGGTCACGTTGACCACGGTGGTCTCGAGAGAGATCGGATCGCCCGTCGTGTTGGTGGCCGTGACGGTGAACTGGATGGACGGACCAGCGACCTCGCCCACGGCGGTGGCGGTGCCCTCCACCGACTGCATGCTGGAGATGGCGAACGTCAGCCCGGGAATCGACGTCGCGGGTGAGTCGATCGGAACCGGTGCAGCCTCGACCGGGGCGGTCGGCACGGCGCCGGGGTCGGAGGAGGCCGGATCGGACGGGCTCACCGACGACGCGTCTCCCGACGGGGCGCCCGAACCGGTGACGACGGGGGGGATCTGGTCGGAGCTCTGATCGGTGCCCGTCGACCCGCCCTGCGCGATGGAGACCGAGACGACGACCACGATGAGCACCACGATGATGGCCGCGACCACCACGCCGATGACGCCTTGACGCCTCTTCATCGCACGGGCATGGGTCGACGTCGACCTCGAGGGCTCGTCGGCAGCAGCGCCGTCGTCTTCGTCGACCATGTCAATCCTCTTTCACTCAGACGAAACGCCACGCGCATCGCGTCGCGATAGTACATCACCGGCTGGGAGCTCGCCTGAAGACGGCACAGAAGCGGTGACGGAGGCTGCGCGCCTCGAGCGTATCCGGCGCACGACCGGAGGGGCCGTGAGAGCGACGGCGAGAGCGAGGGTGTGCGATAGGCTCAGCAGCGGGCTGAAGGCGAATCCCCACAGGCTGGTGGCCACGATGAAGATGGTCAGACCGCTCGCCGTTCGACTGGCGATGCGGGTGGCGAGGCCGCCGAGCAGAACCAGGATGACCACGGCGGCAAACGCCAGACCGGCGAACCCGAAGTGCGCCCACAGATCGCCGAACCCCGAATGCAGCTCGATGCGATCACCGAACATGTAGACCTCGACGTAGCCGTTGTTGGGTGAGTAGTTGATCGATGCCATGCCCGTCTTGGCGACGTTGACATCGATCTGGCTCGGCAGTGCTCCGGCGCCGTATCCCCAGGGCTGGTGCTGCATCAGCGCCCACGTCGCGGCCAGTTCTGGCCGGCCGCCCAGCAACAGCGACCCCGAGGTATCGATCTGCTCGACCGATCGTGCCTGAGCAGACTGGCCGAGGTAGCCGTCGAGCACCAGGGTCTGCCCGATGTTGAAGATGACGGCGGCGAGCGCAGCAACACCCACGATGACCCGCAGCGCCGCCAGACGGCGCCCAGCCCGTGCGGGGATCGCCTGGAAGCACACCAGCACGAGGGCAAGCAGCAGCAGGCCGAAGGCAGAACGTGAATCGCTGAACAGCGTGATGACCGTGATGATCGCCAGAACCAAAATCTCGAGCCATCGCTTGCCGATCTTGAACGCCACCGCGAGGGTGATGACGGTCACCGGCAGGAAGTAGCCGAACTTCCATGGATTGAGATGGAACATCGTCGTCGTGGGCGAAACACCCAGGGCCAGGCCGATACCGAACCAGAACGCCATATTGGCCTCGCCCAGCACCCGTCGTGCCCAGAACATCAGACCGATGGTCAACACCAGGCCGACCTGCGAGATGGTCGTCACCGCGAGCAGAAGCGACCCGGTGTTCTCAGAGGCCACGTTGGCCATACTCAGCCACACGCCCATCGCGGCGGCGAACAGCCCCAGGCCCACGATCCACCAGCCGCCACGGAACGAGCCGACTGCAGGAATCCAGACCGGCGCAAGCACGAGCGAGACGATGAAGCCCACCTGCGTACCCGCGGGAAGCAGGATTTCGAGAGCGATCAGCACGAGCGACAGGGCGGCGATGAACCGCACGATGCGTCGCGGGTCACGCTCGCCGAAAGGAGGAAGCCCTCGCACCGTGAAGGCTCCGCGCCCGGCCACGACCCGGGCTGGCGGGACCTCGCTCGCGTGTGCCATACTCCCAAGACTAAGCGCACTCCCTTCGCAAGCCGCATGTCGCCTCATCGGCCCCGAATTCGACTACCCCCAAACGGGGGTGTACGATGACGTCACCCGATACCCGATCGTTGAGCACGCGCCGCACCCTGGCTTGATTGTGCCGGCTGGTCGCCACCCGACGCACCACCCGACCCCGAGGAGCGCCCCGTGCCCCGTCACGCTAGTCGACCCGTTTTTCGCCGCCTGTCGAAACCCGCAAGCATCCTGGCTGCCGTCGCGGTTCTCGCCGGAGCGGCGGTCGCCCTTCCGGTCGCCGCCAGCGCCACCGCCGTCGTGGTGGCCACCGACACCTTCTCACGCACCACGTCATCGGGCTGGGGCGCTGCGAGCCCGGGCGGAACGTACTCGACCTCGGGTGCCGCCACCTTCAGTGTGGGGTCGGGAACCGCCAAGATAACGGGGCTCGCGCCGACCAAGATCGCCTCTGCGACACTCGGTTCGGTCTCCGGACAGAACGTCAACATGGTCGGCACGATCCTGGTACCCGCCTCGCCGATCACCATCTACCCGGCCCTGGAGCTGCGCCGGCAGTCCAATGGAAACCTGTACCGCGCCACCGTGCAGGTGGGTTCCAGCGGAAATGTCGCCCTGCAGATCTCTCGCACCGCGGGCGGTGTCGACACCGCGCTCTCCCGGGTTCCGCTGCCGTTCACCGCCATCAAAGCGACATCGATCTCCGTGGAGTTCCAGGCCGTCGGTACGGGCAGCAGCGTCGAGGTCGCGGCCCGCGCCTGGCAGGCAGGCTCGACGAAGCCGGGCTGGCAGAGCGTGATCTCCGACACGTCGAGCAGTCGAATCCTGGCTGCCGGTTCGGTCGGCGTCTTCGAGTACGCCGGCGCATCGAACACGGCGAAGGTGACCACCGCCTTCGACAACTTCACCGTCACCACGGGAGCAAGCTCCACCGACGGGTCGGCGGCGTCGCCGACGACCCCGACGCCCACACCGACGCCGACTCCTGCGCCGACCGGCTCGACCTCGTCGGGCAAGGGCTCGGCCGACGTGGGCACGACCGCCTACGCGGTGCCGTCGAACGCCATCATCGTCGCGGTGTCGGGGGGCAGCGACTCGAACGCCGGCACCCTGGCCAAACCGATGAAGACCGTCGCCGCCGCGATCGCGAAAGCGTCGAGCGGTCAGACGATCGTCTTGCGGGCGGGCGCCTACCACGAGTCCGTCACCGTGCCGGCAGAGAAGAAGCTGACGATCCAGTCGTATCCGAAGGAGGCGGTGTGGTTCGACGGAAGCAGCCAGGTCACGTCGTGGACCAAGTCGGGCTCGACGTGGAAGACGAGCTGGTCGTTCTTTCCCGCACGTTCCCTGCTGGGGGTCACCGACAATCCGCGCTTCGTCGACGCCGCGTATCCGATGGCGGGCCGGCCCGACCAGGTCTTCGTCAATGACGTTCTGCTGACCCAGGTCGGCTCGGCCGCCGCCGTGACCTCGGGCACATTCTTCCCTGATCCCTCGTCGAAGACGATCACCATCGGCACCGACCCGACGAGCAAGACCGTACGCGTCAGCGACCTCGGCACGGCCATCGTCGTCAACGGGCCCGGCACGGTGCTGCAGGGCTTCGGCGTGCACCGCTATGCGACCACCTACGACCAGCAGGGCGCGGTCGGTCTCTACAACGACAACCTGACCGCCCGCAACCTCGTCATCGAAGACAACGCCATGATCGGCATCCGCGCCTGGAACGACAACATGCTCATCGATCACGTGACATTCCAGCGCAACGGCATGCTCGGCATCGTCGCGACGACGTCGTACCACTCGACCATCAAGAATTCGGTCTTCACCGTCAACAACAACCAGCGGTTCAAGACCGAGCCCGAGGCCGGTGGGGCGAAGATCGCCCGGTCGCGCGACTTCACGTTCACGAACAACGACACCAGCAACAACTTCGGTACGGGTCTGTGGTTCGACGAGTCGTCGTACGACGTCACCGTGACCAACAACACCTCGCTCAACAACACCCAGGCGGGTATCGAACTCGAGTTGTCGGCGAACGGCATCGTCGCGGGCAACGACGTGTCGAACAATCCCTATGGTCTCTACATCATCGACACCAGCGATCTGAAGGTGTTCAACAACAAGTTCGACAAAGAGGGCCAGATGGGCATCCGCATCGTTCAAGACGAGCGCCGGCAGGCCGACCCGTCGTGGCATGCGCAGGATCCCAGGCAGCCCATTCCCGACCCGACCGTCACGTGGATCGTGAAGAACATCCAGATCTCGAACAACGTGTTCGGCACCTGGCAGGGCTTCCAGGTCTTCGCGTGGGATTCGAAGACAGGTAGAACCGCCGATCAGATGAACATCACCATCTCTGGTAACCTCTTCAACCACCGCACCACGCTCAGCCAGGCGACGTTGGTCGCCTGGGGTACCGGCACCAACACCTTCACTAGGTTCGACACGGTGGCCGCGCTCAAAGCGAAGAATTCGGGTTGGGTGAACCAGGAGACGCCGTCGGCGCTGTCTGTCTCGTCGATGCTGAGCGCCATCACGTCTGCCGCAAGCACGGCGGTGCCCCTACCTGCCGATGTCGCGGCGGCGACCGGCCAGTCGACCGGGTTGAAGAAGGTCGGCCTGTTCTGATCTGCGAACCCACGGGCGGGCGCCCAGGCGTCTGCCCGTGGACCTCGCGCGTGTAGCGCGTTCGGGGGCTTCACACGATGAAGACGACACGGTACCGTTGCGGAATCCACTGTCGCACCGACCCGCTTTCCTAGAGCGCCGGGCGATCTCCGCATCGAGCCCCGCCTCGCGCGCGTTCGACTAACCCGAAGTAGTCAAGTGAGCCCAAAAGTCGGTTATGCCGCCGGAGCGTTCGACCTGTTCCACGTCGGCCATCTCAACATTCTCAAACACGCCAAAGCCAGCTGCGACTACCTCATCGCCGGGGTCGTCTCTGACGAGATGCTGCTCGCGAACAAGGGCATCCAGCCCGTCGTGCCGCTGGCAGAGCGGCTCGAGATCGTGAGCCACATCAGCTACGTCGACGAGGCTCGCGCCGAAGTGCTCTCTGACAAGCTGGCGACCTGGCGCGATGTGCAGTTCGACGTGTTCTTCAAGGGCGACGACTGGCGTGGCACCGAGAAGGGGCAGCGCCTCGAGGAGGAGTTCGCCAAGGTGGGCGTCGAAGTCGTCTATTTTCCCTACACCGTTCACACCTCGAGCACCCGGTTGCGCCAGGCCCTCGACCTGCTGCAGGGCCAGCCGAACAGAACGGCCGCATACGCCGATTAGCGGGCGCCCGGGCGCCACAGACGAGAAACGTGCACGATTCGTTATAAGGGGCGATAATTGGAAGGAGTTCGCAACTGAGTGATGCCGAGCGCGCCGACGGGCGCGCAGGGCATTCTGACCGAGAGGCTTCTGATGAGAGCAAGGAAGTCGGTGGCGCGCTGGCGCGCTGTGTGCCTCACCCCCGGGCATCATTCGTTCTCGACCCGCGCGATGCCCACGTATGCGTCCGCCGCGGCGCAGATGTCGCGCGAACACCCGACCTGTGCCTACGAGATGGTGTGCCTGACCGTCGCATCGAAGACCGATGTCACGGGGCAACTCAACCAGCTCCTCGGGCTGCCGACAGACGAACTGGTCGGCGACTGAGGCAGATCCGGCCCCGGGCCGGGGCTCGGCGACAGGCACGAGCGACGCGTCGACCGGGCCGCACCTGTAGATTTGCGGGATGACCGACGAGACATCTGCCGACGAACCCGTTGTCGTAACGACCACGAATGTGACCGCCACCGAGCTGGCCGCCGTCTCGGCCGTGGTGCGCGGCATGCTGCTCGAGGAGCACGATTCGCTGCGGGTCGAGCGACCGGCGGGGCAGTCTCGGTGGCAGCGCAGCCAGCGCGACCTGCGCACGGAGCTGAACCCGGCCGTCCGCACCTGGCAGGGCTAGCGCGCCAGCGCGACATCTCGTGTCCCCCAAAGTGCCGACTATTCACACAGGCTAACTAGGAGCACTATTGGTTGTGCTAGGTGTCTCTCTTTGAGTTACATCGCCAAACATTCGCTGTCTTAGGGTAAGTGAGCGAATGCTTGGGGGCGAGGCAGGGCGCTATTCGGGTTAGCGTCCCGTCTCGAAAATACAGCTGGGGGTTGGCGATTCGCCGGCCCCCAGTTTTTTCGTCTCCCGGCGCTCTGCGGATTGATTCCGAGGCGCTCTGGCCAGTCATTCCCGGGCGATGTCGCTATTCATTCCCGGGCGATCTCGGTGAACTGGGCGACCTCGTCTTCGGTGGCCTCCGACCCGAGCGCCGCGGCGCTTCCGTCGTCGCTGACGGTGAGGCCGACGACGGTCACGGCCGCAGTGCTGTCGTCGACACCCGTTCGCACGATCAGCCTGTCGACCTGCGACCGGGCGATCTCGTCGGCGAGCCGCGACTGGATGCGGTTGCGATCACGGTCGGTCAGGTCATCCAGCCCGCCGTCGTCGAGCAACGTCACGTCGATTCCGCGCCGCCGTGCCGCCAGCACCTCTGTGCGCACCTCTTCGTTCAGCAGGTGACGGCCGCGGATCTCGTCGCGGATGGCGCCCTCGAGGTGCAGGCACTCGCGGCGGTCTTCGGCGCTCAGCACGCCGTCGCTCTCGATGATGTGGTGCAGCATCGGTCCGGCGACGCGGTTCATCTGGTCGAGGCGGTGCCGCCCCTCGGTGAGCTGGGCCTCCTGGGTGGCGTGCCAGGCCGCGGCGTCGCGTTCGGCGAGGCCGAACAGCCGGGCATCCCGGGCCGCCCGGGCCGTTGCGCGGGTGAGGGCGTGCGCGACGCCGACCCACACGGCACTGCCGATCACCCCGGTGGTGGTCACCGTGATTGGCCCGCCCCACACGTCGACGGCGACAGCGAGAGCCGCGACGCCGAGCCAGGCGATCGCAGCCTGCTGGCGCACGGCCGTGATGGTGAGCAGGGTTCCGACGGCGGCCACCGACCACGTCGCGTATCCGTTGAACACGTGGCCGTCGAGCTGCGAGAACACCAGGATCGACACCACCAGGCAGACGCCGAAGTTGAGGGCGGCCATCCACATCGGCATCGCCAGGGGGCTCGTAGGCCAGAGGCTCATCACGGTGGCGCCGGCATACAGCACCATGGCGACGATGACCGGTACGGGCGAGGCGGGGTACTGCATCGAGTTCAGCCCGAGCACCAGATGGTACGCCGAGAAGAGCGCGGCGAGCAGGGTGATGAGGGCGCGCGGCGGGGAGATCATGCGGTCGACCCCAGAGGCCGGGTCGCGGGTTGCCCCGAGCCGATGAGCACCGTCGTGCCACTGCCCGCCAGTGAGTGCACCACGGCGGTGCCGCCCACCGACTCCACCCGCTGCCTGATCGACACGCGCAGGCCGAGGCGCTCCTTCGGCACCGCATCGACGTCGAAGCCCAGGCCGGTGTCGGAGACCTGCACGGTCACCTCGTCGCCCTCGGCGTGCACCGAGACCGTTCGCATGACCTCGATCGCGCCGTCGACGTCGCCCGCGTGCTGCAGGCTGTTGATGACGGCCTGCACGGCGGCGGTGAACAACGCGTCGGCGACGATGCCGGGCAGCGTGTGCTGCGGCAGGGTCTGGGCCGAGAAGCTCACCCGAGGGCTCAGCAGCAGCACGGCGTCGGCCAGCCGGCGCGCGAATTCGGCCTGGCTGACGTCGGCATCGGGATCGAAGGCCCCAGGCGCCTCCTGCAGCGTCTCGAGGGCCTCGGCGGCGAGCACGGCGGCCGCGTGGCGCTCGGTCGCCGTCTCGGCGCGGGCCGCGGTGATGAGGGTGGTGAGCACGGAGTCGTGCACGAAAGCGTCGATCTTGGTGCGCTCGACCTCGGTGGCGTGGCCGAGGGCGGCCCGCGCGTACTGCTGCATCGCGGTCGACTGGGCGGCATCCACTCGGTTCGCGGCACGCCGCAGCGTGGCCATCAGCATCAGCATGAAGGCGCCGATCAGCAGAACGTAGACGGCATCGAGGAGGCTGCCCTTGAGTGTGCCCGAGCCGCCGGCGGGCAGGATGTGCACGAACACGTAGACGGCGGTGACGGCGACGATGTAGACGCCCGCCCACAGAACGGGCAGCGCGACTGCGACGTAGGCCATGGCCACGGCGATGAGCGACCAGAGCCACGGCTGGGTTCCCGTGGCGCGCGTGACGTTCGGCACGCACAGCGGCCAGCACACGAAGGCGACGAAATAGAGGGCGGCGAAGGCGATCATCGAGGCGCGAACCCCGCGCTGCAGAATGGCCGCGATGACGACGACGACCAGCGAGAGCAGCAGGATGCCCGGCTCGAACTCGAGCCAGACCGGATCGACGTAGCTCTGCGACGCGGTCACCAGCGGAATCGCCTGCAGCGAGAACAGCAGCCCGAACACTGCCGCCGCGCGGGTGAGGATGCGCTCGACGGTCGAGCGGCTGAGAGCGCCGCGCAGGCGGGTGAGGGTCGATTCGAGTTCGGCCGGAACTGCGGTGGGGTCTGTGGCGGGTGCGGCGGTTGTCGTGGTTGCAGCGGTTGCAGCGGTCGTCATGGTTGCCGCGGGCGCGCTCGCACCCGGCGCAGCGGAGGCGTGCCGCCTATTTCGAGCCATGGCGAACGTCGTCGATCACGAGAATGCCGTCTTCGACGGCGCGGCGCAGCAGGTCGACCTTCGTGGGCGCCGGTCGTCCGACCTCCACGTACTTCGCCCGCACCCGGCCCAGGTACTCGCGGGCGGTCGACGGCGCGATGCCGAGCTGCGCGGCCACCGCCTTCAGCGGCAGGCCCGAGGCGTAGAGGTGCAGAACATCCTGTTCGCGTCGACCGAGCTGCGCCCGGGCGAACTCCTGGTCGGCGTCGATCGCGCTGGCCCATTCGAGATTGTTGAGCACCTCGCCCCGGGCGACGGTGGCGATGGCGGCCATCACGATGCGGGTCGCGCTGGTCTTCGGAATCACCCCGGCCGCCCCCGCGGCGAGCGCCTCGCGAATGCTCGCCGAGCGGTCGGCGATGCTGTGGATCAGCACCTCGGCGCCCAGTGCCCGCACCCGCGTGACGTTGTCGGTGACCGACGAGCCGTCGCCGAGGCTCAGGTCCATGACCACCACGCCGACGGGCTGTCGGCCGATGGCGGTGAGCAGAGCATCCACGCTCGCCCCGGTGGCGACGACCTCGTAGCCGGCCTCGAGGCAGGCGGCGCGGATGCCGAGCAGCACCGACTCGTGATCGTCGACGATCGCGACCCGCACCTGGGCGTCTGTGGGGGCGGGCTGGTCGGTCACGAGCTGCCCCCTCCTCTGTCGTGTGAGCCGCGCTGACGGCGGTGCGTGCTCTGCGTTGCGATGCGTGCGTTGCGTGCGTGCGTGCGTGCGACAAGCCCATCGTATTTGGTCAGGCGGCGCCCGCGTGCCTACCGGGGTGTCAGCACGCCCACGGCCTCCACGTGGTGGGTGTGCGGAAACAGGTCGAACGCGCGCAGCGACCGCAGCTCGTAGCCCCCGGCCGAGAGCTGCCCGAGGTCGCGCGAGAACGCCACCGGGTCGCACGCGACGTACACGACCTGGGCGGGCCGCAGGTCGAGCAGGCCCTGTACGACCTGCTTTCCGGCGCCGGCGCGGGGCGGGTCGATGACGACGGATGCTCGGCGGAATGCGTCGCGTTCGGCCTGCGTCACATCGCGCAACACACCCGAGAGGTACCGTTCGACGCGCGCCGTCACAGCGGTGGCGTGACCGAGATCACCGAGGTTGTGCCGCGCGTTGGCCGTGGCGCCCGCATCGCTCTCGACGGTCTCGATGCGGGTCTGGGGGCCGAACCGGTCGGCCACGGCGGCGGCGAGCAGCCCGACTCCGCCGTACAGGTCGAGATTCGGCGCGGCTTCGTCGAACGCCTCGGCCAGCAGTTGCTGCTGCACGGCGGCGGTCAGGGTCGCAGCAGCGCCGTGGTGCACCTGCCAGAAGCCGAGTTCGTCGAGCCTGAACTCGCGCTCACCGACCCGCTCCACGATCGGTTTGCCCACCGGCGGGCGGTGTGCGGATGACCGTGCGCCGGTTCTGTCGGCGCGCGAGCCGGGAGCCGACCGAGGTGGGCGCCCGCCCGAACGGCCGCCTGTGGCAGGGGCGCGGGTGTCGGCGGGCCGGCCGCGAACCGGCTCGTCGGCGCGCACCACCACACGGGCTCCACGGCGGCCGTCAGAGATGACGTCGACACTGTCGGCGCCGAAGACGCGTTCGTCGAGCGGCGCGGCATACTCGACCGCCGCAATGGCCAGGGGCAGGTCGGGCACGGCCACAACCTTGTGCGACCTGGCCGCGTACGGTCCGACGATTCCGTCGGCGTCGACGTGCAGGCTCACCCGGGTGCGCCAGCCGAGTCCGTTCGCCGCGTCATCGCCCGCGACCGGTTCGACGGTCACCCCGAGTGCCGGATGCTCGTCACCGAGCCGCCCGAACCGTTGCAGTGAATCGACGATCACCTGCCGCTTGAGTTCGCGCTGCCACGGCAGCTCGATGTGTCCGAACTCGGCACCGCCCGCCCGGGCATCCGGATCGCGCTCGATGCTCGCCGCCTGCCACACGTGCGGGCGGCGGTGCGGCGACGCGTCGAGCACCTCGACGGTCTCGGCCCGCCAGAACGACGCGTGGTCGTCAGACGAGATGCGCGCGAGCACCGTCTCGCCGGGCAGGGTGTCGGCGACGAAGACCACGCGGCCGTCGAGCCGGGCGACGCTGACGCCGCCGTGCGCCACGTTGGTGACCTCGAGTTCGACCGTGGTTGCCAGCAGTTCGCCCATCAGGCCAGCATCGCACACGCGGGCGGTGGAGGGGGTGGGTGGGGTGTGGGGCGAGTGCGGGATGAAGCGCCGCCGGCGGCGCTCGTTAGGCTTTCGGGTATGCGCCTCTATCTCGCCTCGACGTCGCCCGCCCGGCTCGCGCTGCTGCGGCAGGTGGGAATCGAGCCGGTGGTCGTTCCGTCGCACGTCGACGAAGAGGCGGCCGTGCTGGCAGCCGAGCAGGCCGACGGCCCGCTCACGGCGGCCGACCTCGTGGCCCTGCTGGCCCGGCTCAAGGCCGAGGCTGTGCTCGACGCTCGCCCCGGTGATGAGCCGATCGATGGCTTCATTCTGGGCGGCGACTCGGCCTTCGAATTCGACGGCGCCATCTACGGCAAACCGCACCTGCCCCACGTCGCCCGCGATCGCTGGCGCCGGCAGCGCGGCCACTCGGGCGTGCTGTTCAGCGGGCACTGGATGATCGACCACCGCCTCTCGACCACCGCAGCCCCGGCCGCCGCAGTGAGACCCGGGGCGGCATCGGGCGGTCACCCCGCGGCGGGCGCGGTCGACTCGGCAGTGGTCGAGTTCGCGGCCGACATCAGCGACCGCGAGATCGACGTCTACATCGCGTCGGGCGAACCTCTCGAGGTTGCCGGGGCCTTCACGATCGACGGGCTCGCCGCCCCCTTCATCACGAGCGTCACAGGGGCGCCGTCGGCCGTCATCGGCATGTCGTTGCCCGTTGTGCGCCGACTGTTCGGCGGGCTCGGCGTCAGCCACAGCGACTTCCAGGGCTGAGGCAGGGGCGAGCGTCGCATGCCGAGCCGGGCATACGACGTCGGTGAGCGAGCGGTGTTGTAGGGTTTCGCGCCGTTCGAGCATCCATTTTTGTGCGCACATACCAAAGGGATGCTCTCGCCTGCGAATAGGCTAAGTGACTATGCCCCGAATAACGAAAGTTCTGATTGCCAACCGCGGCGAGATCGCAGTGCGGGTGATCCGGGCGGCACGCGACTCAGGAATCGCGTCGGTGGCCGTCTACGCCGACCAGGATCGCGAGGCGCTGCACGTGCAGTTGGCCGACGAGGCGTACGCCCTCGGCGGCACCACGAGCGCCGAGACGTACCTCGTCATCGAGAAGATCCTCTCAGTCGCCAAGCGGTCGGGGGCAGATGCGGTGCATCCGGGCTACGGCTTTCTGGCCGAGAACGCCAGCTTCGCCCAGGCCGTGATCGACGCGGGGCTCACCTGGATCGGCCCCTCCCCCGACGCGATCGAACTGCTGGGCGACAAGGTCTCGGCCCGCCACATCGCCGAGCGGGTAGGCGCGCCGCTCGCTCCCGGCACCATCGACCCCGTGTCGGGCGCCGATGAGGTGCTCGAGTTCGTGGCCCAGTACGGCCTGCCCGTGGCCATCAAGGCCGCATTCGGCGGCGGCGGCCGGGGCCTCAAGGTCGCCCGCACCGTCGAGGAGATCCCCGAGCTGTTCGAGTCGGCGACCCGCGAGGCCATCACCGCCTTCGGCCGAGGCGAGTGCTTCGTCGAGAAGTACCTCGACAAACCGCGCCACGTCGAGACCCAGTGCCTCGCCGACGCGCACGGCAACGTGGTGGTCGTCTCCACCCGCGACTGCTCGCTGCAGCGTCGGCACCAGAAGCTGGTCGAAGAGGCTCCGGCGCCGTACCTCACCGACGAGCAGAACACCGAGCTGTACCGGGCCTCGAAGGCCATTCTGCGCGAGGTCGGCTACGTCGGCGCCGGAACCTGCGAGTTCCTGGTCGCGGTCGACGGAACGGTGTCGTTCCTCGAGGTGAACACGCGGCTACAGGTCGAGCATCCGGTGTCTGAAGAGGTGACCGGCATCGACCTCGTGCGCGAGCAGTTCCGGCTGGCCGAGGGCGGAATCCTCTCGTACGACGACCCGGCGCCCCGGGGCCACTCGTTCGAGTTCAGAATCAACGGCGAAGACGCCGGTCGCGGGTTTCTGCCGAGCCCCGGCCCGATTCACGTGTTCAAGGCGCCCGGTGGGCCGGGCATCCGCATCGACACCGGGGTCGGCGCAGGCGACGTCATCTCTGGCTCGTTCGACTCGTTGCTCGCCAAGCTCGTCGTCACCGGGGCCACGCGCGAGGAGGCGCTCGAGCGCTCACGCCGCGCCCTCGACGAGTTCGAGGTCGCCGGCCTGCCGACCGTGCTGCCGTTCCACCGCGCGATCGTGCGCGACAAGGCGTTCGCTCCGGATGCCGGACAACCGTTCAGCGTCTACACCCGGTGGATCGAGACCGAGTTCGACAACACCATCGAACCGTGGAGCGGCTCGCTCGAAGACTCGGCTCCTGCACCGGCCCGGAGCACGGTGGTGGTGGAGGTCGACGGCAAACGCATCGAGGTCGTTCTGCCCGAGCGCCTGCTGACGTCTGCCGGTGTCGGCGGCAGCGGCGGGTCGGTCGCCTCGCTCGGGGCTCCCCCGCGGCGACGCACGAGTGGCAGCTCCGGTCGCTCGTCGACCGGCAACGCGGTGAAGGCGCCGATGCAGGCCACCATCGTCAAGCTGGCCGTCGCCGAAGGCGACAAGGTCGTCAAGGGCGACCTGATTCTGGTGCTCGAGGCGATGAAGATGGAGCAGCCGATCCAGGCTCACAAAGACGGCGTGATCGGCGCCATCGATGCGACCGTGGGGTCGACGGTTTCGTCGGGGCACCAGTTGCTCGAGATCGCTGACCACGCGGCGTAGGAGTGGCGGTGCGCCGCGGCTGCGGGCGCGCGGGTGTGGGCGCGCGGCTGCGGGCGGCGTGGTGTGGTTACGCAACAGCGATGGGTCACCGACGGCGCAGAAGCGAGGTGATCCGGTTGGCTGCCGGCCGGTGCGTCGGGGGTGCGTGAGAGCATTGAGGCATGTCGTCTGATGCGTATCCGCTGGTCGACGTGGCCGACATCGTGCGGCTTGTCGGCCGGGCGGCGTTCGAGCGCGGGCGGGAGTACTCTCGCGACGACGACGTGCGCGACGTGCTGTGGAACAGCGAGAGCCTGCTGCTCGAGGGCGTCGTTCAAGGTTCGGGTGCTCAGCCGTATCACTGCCGCATCACGCTCACCGAGCGGGGCGGGCGTATGCGGGTCGAGACCGACGCCTACTGCTCGTGCCCGGTGTCGCTGAACTGCAAGCACGTGGCTGCGACACTGCTCGCCGGCAACGCCCGGCACCTGCTCGACGACGAGGTCGACGGCCTGACGCCCGCGCGCGACGTTGTGGCGCCGTGGCGCGACGTGAGCGGCGCAGGTCGCGCGTCGGCGGCCCCGGGAACGGATGATGCACACGTGGGTGGCGACGGGGGCAGCCGCAGTGGGCAGGGGGTGGGCGCGGTGCCGCCTGTGGCGAGGGCGCAGGCGCCGGTACGACGCTTCGACTCGCGGTTCGAGCCGCGCGATGCGCTGCCGCGGATCCCGCGGGTCGGTGCGGCGGGGGTGGATGACCGCGCCGGTGGCGGTGCGGGCGGGGAGGGAGACGGCGGCCGAGACGGCCTGCACGGCCCAGGTGGTGGGGCGCGCGGAACGGGCGACACCCGGCGGAATGCTGCGGGCAGGGAGGGAGACGGGGCCGAGGGGCGCGGAGGCCGGGTGGCGGGCGAGGGGGTCGAGGCGTGGTATCCGCCGGCGCCGCGACGACCTGAGCCCACGAAGCCCCTCGACTGGCGAGCGGCGGTGGGCGGGCTGGTGGAGCAGGCCGGGCACTCGGAGGGCGGTTCGGAACGGGCATCCGGCGGCGGAATCGGGTCGCGGGGATCGTCGGCCGCCCCGACGCCGATGGGGTTGCAGTTCGAGGTGCGGGAGTTCGTGCCGCGCACCCGGGAGCAGTGGCGAGGTCCGCTGTCGCAGACGGCGAAGCCGCGACCCGATGAAGGCGCGCGCGGTGCTGGCCGCAGCGCTGACGCCGGCACAGGAGGCGACGGCGCACGCGGAGCGGGCATCGGTGCCGACAATCCGCCGCGGCGGCTCGGGGTGCGACCTGTCGTTCGCAATCACGCAGGCACGTTCGTCAAGGCGAACGTGAGTTGGCCGAGCTTCGCGCACCAGGTCAATCGCCTGAACCTCGATCCGGCGCACCTGCGCTGGTTCGCGCAGTTCGCGGCGTTGCACCGGGCCACGAAAGAGCTGTACTCGGGCCAGGAGACCGACTGGCTGTATCTCGACGACTTCGCGAGCCCGCTGCTGTGGAACCTGCTCGACGAGGCGGAGGAGCTGGGCATCCCGCTGCGCGGATCGAAGAAGAGCACCGTCGTGCGGCTCGCGTCGAGGGCGCGGGTTCGGCTCGAGGCGACGCGCGAGGCGTCGGGCGGGGTGGCCGCCGGCCAAGGATCGGGGTTCGAGGGCGGGCTCGTGCTGACGCCGGTGGTCACGATCGACGGGGTCGACCACCAGGCCGGAGCGGCGGGAGCGATCGGCGACCACGGCGTGTACGCGTACGAACTCGGGGCGAGCGGTCTCATCACGTTCGGCCGCCTCGAGGCGGCTGCGGTCGACGGCGTCGACAAGGGGGTCGACAACGGCGTTGAAACGCCGCCACGGCTGACGGCCGAGGTGCGTGCCCTGCTGGAGTCTGCGGCGCCCGTGGCGGTTCCGGCGCAGGAGGTCGGGGAGTTCTTCGAGCGCTACTACGCTCCGCTGACGCGGGCGATCGACGTGGTGGCGGCCGACGAGACGGTGCAGCTGCCGGCGGTGGTCGTGCCTGTGTTGGTGGTGGCGTGCCGATTCCGGCCGAAGAACGTGCTGCAGCTGGAGTGGCTGTGGGAGTACGGCGGCGCTCAGCCGGTGCGGTTCGCGCTGGGCGGAGTCGAGGGCGATGACGGTCGCGGGGGCGACGGCGTGACCGGTTCTGGTGCAGTACAGGGGCCGGGCCGCGCAACCGTGGCCGACGAGTCGGATCGGGCACGTGGGGCGAACGGATTCGGTGGGGCGGACGGGGCTGGCGGCACGGGCGCGGGGCCCTACTTCGCCGACCGCGACGTGGTCGCCGAGCGTCGCATCAGGGCGGCCGCGCTGCGGGTGCTGCAGGGGTTCGTCGACGAGACGACGGTCGACGCCGACGTGGAGGCGATGACGGGCCTGGTGCTGCAGGGGTATGAGGCGGCGGTCTTCACCGACAAGGTGCTTCCGGCGCTCGAGCTGACGCCGGGCGTGCGGCTGGAGTCGACCGGGAAGCGGCCCGAGTACCGGGAGCTGACGGGCGAACCCGAGCTGACGGTGACGACCGTCGAGAGCGAAAAACGCGACTGGTTCGATCTCGGTGTGGTCATCAACCTGAACGGGTACCGCATTCCGTTTGCGCCGCTGTTGAAGGCGCTGACGCGCAAGCAGAAGAAGCTGCTGATGGTCGACAAGACCTATCTGACGCTCGATCACCCGGTGTTCGAACGGCTGCGCGAGCTGCTCGAGGAGGCGTCGAACCTCGACGAGTGGCAGACCGGCGTGCGCATCAGCCGCTACCAGACCGAGCTCTGGAGCGATTTCGAAGACCTGGCCGAAGAGACCGTGCAGGCGGTGGCGTGGCGGGAGGCGGTTGCGGGGCTGCGGGAGCTGCGCGAGCTCGAGGGGGTGGCCGGCGGCGCCGAGGGTGGTGTCGCCGACGGGGATGCCAGCGGTGACGTGGAGGCCAGCGGAGAGGTGGAGGCCAGCGCAGACGTGCAGGCCAGCGCAAACGGAGATGCCGGCGCTGGAGGGGGCAGGGAGGGTGGCGGCCCGCTGCGTTCGCGCGGGAGCCTGGGTGCAGACATCCCGGTGCCGGAGGGGGTCGACGCGACGCTTCGGCCCTACCAGCTCGACGGATACCGGTGGCTCGCCTTTCTGTATCGCTACGGGCTCGGCGGGGTGCTGGCCGACGACATGGGGCTCGGCAAGACACTGCAGACTCTGGCGCTCGTCGAGCACGCCCGTGAGGCACAACGCGCGGGCGGCGGTACGAGCGGGGCGGGCGGGGCCGGCTCGCCGGGCGAGGCCAGCTCGGCGCGGGCCGCGAGCGGAGCGCCGTTCCTGGTGGTGGCGCCGACGTCGGTGGTGGGCAACTGGGTGCTCGAGGCGCAGCGGTTCACGCCCGGGCTCGTCGTGCGCTCGGTGACGGCCACGCAGGCGAAGGCCAGTACGACGCTCGCCGAGCTGGCGGCCGGCGCCGATGTCGTCGTGACGAGTTACACCCTCTTCCGTCTCGACGCCGACGCCTACCAGAAGCTCGACTGGTCGGGGCTCATTCTCGACGAAGCCCAGTTCGTGAAGAACCACACGTCGAAGCTGCACCGCTGCGCCAAAGACTTCGACGCCCCCTTCAAGCTCGCCATCACGGGAACGCCGCTCGAGAACAACCTCATGGAGTTGTGGGCGCTGTTCGACATCGTGGCGCCCGGCCTGTTCGCCTCGTCGCGCAAATTCACCGAGACGTTCGTGCGGCCGGTGGAGCGCGGACACGACGCCGAGGTGCTGCCGACCCTGCGCCGGCGCATCAGGCCCTTTCTCCTGCGGCGCACCAAGGAGCTCGTGGCGCCGGAACTGCCTGCGAAGCAGGAGCAGGTTCTGAACATCGCGCTCACCCCATCGCATCGCGCGGTGTACGACACCTATTTCCAGCGCGAGCGCCAGAAGCTGCTCGGGCTGATCGAAGATCTCGACCGCAACCGGTTGATCGTCTTCCGGTCGCTGACGCTGCTGCGCCTGCTGAGCCTCGACGCGTCGCTCATCGATGCGAAATACGAAGGCATCCCGTCGGCGAAGCTCGACGCGCTCGTCGAGCAGCTCGATGACGTGGTCGTCGAAGGCCATCGAGCCCTGGTCTTCAGCCAGTTCACGTCGTTCCTCTCGCGGGCGGCCACGCGACTGGATGCCGCCGGCATCAGCTACGAGTATCTCGACGGTTCGACCCGCCGGCGGCCGGAGGTCATCGAGCGGTTCAAGACCGGAACGGCATCGGTGTTTCTGATCAGTCTGAAGGCGGGCGGGTTCG
This sequence comes from Subtercola sp. YIM 133946, assembly GCF_036553535.1. Taxonomy (NCBI): domain Bacteria; kingdom Bacillati; phylum Actinomycetota; class Actinomycetes; order Micrococcales; family Microbacteriaceae; genus Subtercola; species Subtercola sp. YIM 133946. Next base: position 25,792 of record NZ_JAZHPE010000032.1, on the reverse strand, counting down.
GACTCAACCTCACCGAGGCCGACTACGTCTTTCTGCTCGACCCGTGGTGGAACCCGGCGACCGAGTCGCAGGCCGTCGACCGCACGCACCGCATCGGGCAGAAGAGCAGCGTGAACGTGTACCGGATGGTCGCCCAAGACACCATCGAAGAGAAGGTGATGGCGCTGAAGGAGCAGAAGGCCCGCCTCTTCGACGCCGTGCTCGACGATGATGCGGCCTTCAGCACCGCGCTGAGCGCCGATGACATCCGCGGGCTGCTCGACGACTGACGCGCCCGAGGTGGCCCGCTCGGCGCTCCAGCCGGCACGTCTTTCGCCCGAGATGGCCGGGCCGCCGCCCCAGGCGGCTCGCCCTGCGCCGGAGATGGGCCGCCCTCCGTCAGAGGCCACAGGCTTCCCTCCAGAACCAGCAGCCGGTGCTCCCGGCCGGCAGCGACACCGTCAGCCTGACGTGCTGCGGGGCGGACTGCCCGATCGCGTTGACGGCGAGAAGGTCGACGTCATAGGTGCCCGCGCCCGCCGGGTCACCCGAGAGCACGCCCGTCGCGGAGTCGAGCGCGAGGCCCGGCGGCATTGTGCCGATGCCGACGTATCGGAGCGGATCGAGGCCGGTGGCCACGACCGTGTGGCTGTAGTGGCTGCCCACCGTCGCGGTGGCGTCAGGCGCCGCCGAGACGATGCGTGCCACCAGGTCGACGCGCGCCACCGAACTGGTGTCGGAATTGGCCAGGTACACCGCGCCGTCGTCGGCCGCATCGATCGACTCGGCGAACGGCGTGCCGCCCAGAGCGACGACCTCGCTGTGCACCGACCCGTCGGCGGCATAGAGCGAGACCGTGTTCGTGCCGAGGTCGGTCGTGTAGACGTTGCCGGCCGGGTCGCTTGTGATGGCGAACGGCCGGGCTCCCGCATCGACCGTGTTCGCCACCACGTTTCGGCCCGGCGGCAGTGTGAGGTCGATCTTCGAGACCGTGTCGCCGACCGAGCTGACGGTGTAGACGAAGTCGTGGTGGTCGAACGCCAGTGCCAGCGGGTGCAGGGCCGGCGCAAGCACGGCCCACGACGGCACGACCACCGCATGCCCGGCGGGGTCGAGGCTGATGCGCGAGACGGTGTGATCTCCCGCGTTCACGACGTAGAGCTGGCCGTCATCGGCGAAGCCGAGCGACTGCGATTCCGCCGTGGGAGAGAGCGCGATGCGGTCGAGCTCGACTCCGTCGGGCGAGAGGCGCGAGACGGTTTCGTCGCCCGAGTTGAGGGTGAAGACCTGGCCCGAGGAATCCGTGGCGACGGCGATGGGGTGCCGGCCGTCGAGGGCGTGACCGAGAGCGGCCGAGAACGCCGTGTCGGTCTGGCCCGTGACAGGGTCGAGCCGGTACAGCGCGCTGAGGGTCAGGCTCGTCACATAGAGTCTGCCCCGGGCATCCTGAGCGATGCTCTGCGGCAGCGAACCGGCTGGCAGATTCGACCGGAAGGCGGCATCGACAGACCCGTCGGCGCCCACCTTCGAGACGGAGTCGCTACCGCTGTTCACCGTGTAGAGGGCGTGATCGGCACCGGCCAGAATCGCCTCGGGCGCCGAACCCGTCGGGAGCGCGGCGAACCAGTCGGCCACCACCGGGGCCGCCAGGGCGGGCACTGCGCCGAGGCCGGCCAGCGGGAGGGTGAAGGCCGCGGTGAGGGCAGCGACGAGGCCGATCACGGGACGGGCGGGTCGTGGGGAGGTCATGGTCATCCTTTCGTGGTGACCGGCCTCCGAGGGGGCGAAGGCCGGTCACACGCGAGAATAACTCATGAAATGTAAGGTGAAGACCGCCTGTGGATAACCCACGAGCGGCCTGACTGGGGAGAGCGGAGTCGCGGACTCAGAGCACGATGTGCATGGCACGCGCCGCGTCGGTGATCGACCCGCTCAACGACGGGTACACCGAGAATGCGCGCGAGAGCTGGTCGACCGTGAGCCGGTGCTCGACGGCGAGCGCGATCGGGAAGATCAGCTCGCTCGCCTTCGGGGCCACGATGACCCCGCCGATCACGGTGCCAGACCCGGTTCGCGCGAACAGCTTCACGAAGCCGTCTTTGATGCCCATCATCTTGGCGCGCGGGTTCTCAGAGAGGGGCAGCTTGTAGATGTCGCCCTGCGCGATGCCCTCCTCGATCTGCCGCTGGGTCCAGCCGACGGTCGCGATCTCGGGCTGCGTGAAGATGTTCGAGGCCACGTTGCGAATCTCGGTGGGATTCACGGCGTCACCCATGGCGTGGAAGACGGCGGTGCGCCCCTGCATCGAGGCGACGGAGGCGAGCGGGAGGAAGGTCGTGCAGTCGCCCGCCGCGTAGATGCTCGGCACGCTGGTGCGCGCCACCCGGTTGACGCGGATGTGGCCCGACTCGGTGAGCTGCACCCCCGCGTCTTCGAGGCCGATGCCGGCGGTGTTCGGAATGGCACCGACCGCCATCAGGCAGTGCGATCCCTCGACGACGCGTCCGTCGGAGAGCGTCGCCACGACGCCGTCGCCCGTATTCACGACGGAGTCGGCGCGCGACTTCGACAGAACGGTCATGCCGTTGCGACGAAAGACATTCTCGATCACGGCTGCGGCGTCGGCGTCTTCGCCCGGCAGAACCTGGTCACGGCTCGAGATCAGGGTGACCTTCGAACCGAGCGCGGTGTAGGCCGACGCGAACTCGGCGCCCGTGACACCCGATCCGACCACGATCAGGTGCTCGGGGATGGCCTCGAGCGTATAGAGCTGGGTCCAGGTGAAGATGCGTTCGCCGTCGGGCATGGCGCTGGCCAGCAGGCGGGGGCTCGCGCCGACCGACACCACGATGGTGTCGCCCTCGATACGGTCGAAGTCGACGCCGTTGGAGCCGGGGCCGGTCGAGACGATGACGGCGTCGCGGCCATCCAGTCGCCCCTCGCCCTGCACGATGCGCACGCCCGAACGGATGAGCGTGGACTTCATGTCTTCGCTCTGCTGGCGTGCGAGACCGAGCAGGCGCTTGTTGACGGCGCCGATGTTCACCGCCACATCGGGCCTGACAGGCCGGCCGGACTCGGTTCGACTGAAGAACTGCACACCCAGATCAGCTGCCTCACCGATGGCGTTCGTCGCCTCGGCCGTCGCGATCAGTGTCTTCGAGGGAACGACGTCGGTGAGCACGGCCGCCCCGCCCACCCCGACCCGCTCGACGAGGGTGACATCGGCACCCAGTTGGGCTCCGGCGATGGCGGCCTCATACCCGCCAGGCCCACCGCCCAGAACGGTGATTCTCTGCTTGCGCTCGAATTCATAGGCCATGGCCACCATTCTTCCCCAGCCGGGGTTTGCGGCCAAACTGCACAGGTTGCCAGTTTTGGCCGATTGCTCGCAGGCGCCAGTAACTAAAGTGGTGGAATGTCTTCTGAAGCAACCAATCCCCTCGACCTGCCCGACATCTCGCCGTTCGAGATCGCGCGAGAAGCGGCCGGCCAGATCGCTGAGAAGTCGGGCATCGCGAAGCACGACATCGCATTGACGCTCGGCAGCGGCTGGGCGAAGGCGGCCGACCTCATCGGCGAGACCGTCGCCACGATTCCGGCGACCGAGATCGTCGGTTTCAGCGCTCCGGCCGTGGTGGGGCACGTCGGTTCGCTGCGCTCGGTGCGGCTGCCGAACGGCACGCACGCGCTGGTGATCGGTGCGCGCACGCACTACTACGAGAGCCATGGGGTGCGCCGGGTGGTGCACAGCGTTCGAACGGCTGCGGCGGCCGGGGCATCCGTCATGATTCTGACCAACGGCGCGGGCGGAATCCGCGAAACGTGGAGCCCGGGCCAGCCCGTGCTGATCAGCGATCACATCAACCTCACCGCCGACTCGCCGCTCGAGGGCGCGACCTTCATCGACCTCACCGACCTCTACTCGAAGCGCCTGCGCGACGTGGCGAAGGGGGTGGATGCATCACTCGACGAAGGCGTCTACGTGCAGTTCCGCGGCCCGCACTACGAGACCCCGGCCGAGGTGCAGATGGCCAAGACCATCGGCGGCCACATCGTGGGCATGTCGACGGCGCTCGAGGCGATCGCCGCCCGGGAGGCCGGCATGGAGGTGCTGGGCATGTCGCTCATCACCAACCTCGCGGCCGGAATCTCGTCGACCCCGCTCTCGCACGCCGAGGTCATCGAGGCCGGCCGGTCGGCCGAACCCGTCATCAGCGCGCTGCTGGCACGCATCGTGGCGGCCCTGTGACAACGGCCGGAACGAACGCAGGCAGAGCGCGCGCGGGCGGGGCGAACGCAAGTCAGCCGAACGCTGTCGGGGCGAACGCAGGCGGGCTGCCCACGGGCCAGACCGAGCCCGGTGGGGCGGAGTCGACATCGCCGTCGCCGGCCGGTTCTGACGAGGAGCTCTTCGCCCGCGTGCGCGCGTGGCTCGCTCAAGACCCCGACGAGGAGACGCGAGCCGAGCTCGGCGCCATGCTCGACGCCGCGGGCGCCGGTAGCGCCGGCGCGAGCCCGGCCACCGACCCGCAGCAGGCGCTGGCCGCGCTGCGCACGCGGTTCGACGGCCGTCTGACGTTCGGTACGGCCGGGCTGCGCGGCGAGATCGCCGCAGGGCCGACGCGCATGAACCGGGTGGTGGTCGCCCAGGCCGCCGCCGGGCTCGGCGCCTACCTCCAGGCGAGGGCGGCCGCCGGCAGCACGCCGTCGGTCGTCGTCGGTTACGACGGGCGCAAGAACTCCGCTGTCTTCGCCCGCGATTCGGCAGAACTGCTGGCCGGCGCGGGGCTGGCCGTGACACTGCTTCCCCGCGAGCTGCCGACACCGCTCGTGGCCTTCGCCGTTCGGCACCTCGACGCGAGCGCCGGAATCATGGTGACCGCGTCGCACAACCCGCCGAACGACAACGGCTACAAGGTCTATCTCGGCGGCGCAGACGAGGGTGCGCAGATCGTCGCTCCGGCCGACGCCGAGATCGAGGCCCAGATCGTGCGCGTCGCGACGACGACTCCGGTGAACGAACTCGCCCGCTCGGCCGACTACGAGACGGCGGCCGAGAGCCTCATCGATGCCTACGTGACGCAGACGGCGGCGGTGGGCTGGCTGCCACCCGCCGAGATCGGCGCCCAGCCCCGCGTGGTCTACACCGCGATGCACGGGGTGGGCTGGCAGACGTTCAGCCGGGTACTGGGGGCGGCCGGGTTCATCGAGCCCGACCTGGTGACCGCGCAGATCGAACCGGATGCCCGGTTTCCGACGGTCGCATTCCCGAACCCCGAGGAGCCTGGGGCTCTCGACCTCGCCTACGAGACGGCGCGGTCGGTGGGAGCCCACCTCATCATCGCCAACGATCCCGACGCCGACCGTCTGGCCATCGCCATCCCCGACACGACCCGGCCAGAGGGCTACCGCCGCCTCACAGGCAACCAGGTGGGCATGCTGCTGGGCTGGCGCGCGGCCGAGGCTGCGACCACGCCCGGGGCGGCGCGGCTGGGAGATACCGCCCGCACGACAGCGCGCCCGACGCTGGCCTGCTCGGTGGTGTCGTCGCCGGCGCTGGCGGCCGTCGCCGCCGCCTATGGGCTCGGCTTTCGCGAGACGCTCACCGGCTTCAAGTGGGTGTCGCGGGTGCCCGGCCTGATCTTCGGCTACGAGGAGGCCCTGGGCTACCTCGTGAACCCCGGCACCGTGCGCGACAAAGACGGCATCTCGGCCGCCATCGCCTTTCTCTCACTGGCAAGCGACCTCGCCGTCGACGGCTACACGATCGCCGACCAGCTCGACCGGTTCAGCGAACGGTTCGGGCACTTCGACTCGACTCAGGTCTCCCTGCGGGTCACCGACCTCGGCCGCATCCGCGCCCTCATGGCGGCCCTGCGCTCCTCGCCCCCGGCCGCCATCGGCGGCATCGCCGTCGCGAGCGTCGACGACCTCGCCGCGGGGTCGGCCGGGCCGACCGGCCTGCCGCCGAGCAACATCCTGCGCATCCGCACCGTCGACGGCGACCGCGTGATGGTTCGCCCGAGCGGCACCGAGCCGAAGCTGAAGGTGTACATCGATGTGTCGAGCACGAAAGGGTCGCTGGCGAAGCGCAAGAAAGCCGTCGCGGGCCGCCTCGCCGCCCTGGAGGCCGGCATGCGCGAGCTGGTCTCGTGAGCGACGCCCTGCCCGGCCCGAGCAGCGGATTCGTGCAGTCGCTCGCGCGGGGGCTGGCGGTCATCCGCGTGTTCGGCGAAGACAACCCGGTGATGACGCTGAGCGACATCGCGCGGGCCAGCGGCCTGACCCGGGCGACCACCCGGCGCTTTCTGATGACCCTCATCGAACTGGGCTACGTGCGCACCGACGGCAAGACCTTCGCGCTCACGGCCCGCGTGCTCGAGCTCGGCTTCAGTTACCTGTCGGGCCTGACCCTGCCGCAGATCGCGCAGCCGCTGCTCGAAGACCTGTCTCGGCAGATCGGCGAGTCGACGTCGGCCGCCATTCTCGACGGGTCAGACATCGTGTACGTGGTGCGCGTGCCGACCCACCGCATCATGACGGTCGGCATCAACCTCGGCACCCGGCTGCCGGCCTACGCCACCTCGATGGGCCGGGTACTGCTCGCCGGCCTCGCCCCCGACGCCCTCGCCGACTATCTGCACGACCTGAAGCTGCAGGCACTCACCAGCCGCACCGTCGGGTCGGAGCAGGCCCTGCTCGCCGAGCTCGACCGCGTGCGCGCCCAGGGCTGGGCGCTGGCCGACCAGGAGCTCGAACCCGGGCTGCGCTCGATCGCCGCGCCCATCCACGACGCCGCTGGAACGGTGGTCGCGGCCGTCAACGTGTCGACCGCGGCCTCATCGGGCACCAGCGCGTCGCTGCGCGCGACCTGCCTGCCCGCTCTGCAGGCCACCGCCGCCCACATCGAGACCGACCTGGCCATCGCCCAGCGCGCGCAGTAGGCCGGGCATCCAGCCCAGCGCGCGCAGTAGGCCGGGCATCCAGCCCTGCGCGCACCGGCGGGGCACCCAGCGCGGGCCCACCCGGGCCCCGGCACGCGCCACCGCCGCCCGCTCAGCCCAGCGCGGCCTCGAGCTTCGCCTCGAGCTCGTCGACATCGAAGTAGTTCTGAACCACCACGACGTCGGCGTTCGTCTTGCCGATCGCCTCGACGAACTCGGGCGACGTGAGAATCACCTGCGCGTCGGCCCCCGCCACGGGCAGGCTCGCCAGGTCGGTCGCCGTCACGTCGGCCTCGATGTCGAGTCGCGCGAGAGCGCGCTCGGCGTTCACCTTGAGGATTCCGGATGTTCCCACCCCGGCCCCGCAGATCGCCACGATCTTCACGACGCCCCCTCGATGCCGAACGCCGCCCGAACCTCGCCGGCGCTCGTGGCGGCCGCGATCGTCGAGATCACACTCGAGTCGTTGAAGATGTTCGCCAGCTCGGCGATTCCGGTCACGTGCTCGTCGGCGGTCAGAACCGCGAGCCCCAGCACCACCGACACCGGGTCGTTGTACGGATGCCCGAAGACCACCGGTTCGGCCAGCGTCACCACCGCCATCCCCGCCTTCAGAACGTCGTCGCCCGGTCGTGCGTGTGCGAGCGCAAGCCCCGGCGCAATGACGATGTAGGCACCGAACTCTTCGACCATGGCCACCATGCGTTCGCCGTACGACGCGGTCGCCGCGCCCGAGGCCACCAGGGCGTCGCCGGCGAGCAGCACGGCCTGCCGCCAGTCGACGGCGGTGGCGCCGAGGGTGATCGCCGATTCGGGGAGGTCGAGCATCCGGCTGCCCGTCTACGCGTCTTCGAAGCCCTCCGAGATGATCTCGGCGAGCTCCTCACGGTCTTCGAGCGGCAGGAAGGCGGCCGCCGCGGCGTTCTGCTGAAAGACTTCGAGGTCTGAGAGCTCGTAGTCGAACGTGTCGGCGAGCAGCGCGAGTTCGCGGCTGATGCTGGTGTTGCTCATCAGCCGGTTGTCGGTGTTCACGGTGACCTTGAAGCCCAGCTGGTAGAGCAGGTCGAACGGATGATCGCCCAGCTCATCGCCCCAGGCCGAGATGGCCCCCGTCTGCAGGTTCGACGACGGCGAGAGTTCGAGGGCGATCTCGCGATCTTTCACCCACTGCGACAGGCGACCCAGCGTCACGTAGGTGTTCTCGTCGTCTTGCCGCGCGATCGTGATGTCTTCGGCGAGGCGCACCCCGTGCCCGAGCCGCAGCGCGCGGCCGTCGAACAACGCGCCCCGGATGCTCTCGAGCCCGTCTGCCTCGCCGGCGTGCACCGTCGTGGGCAGGTAGTTCTGGGCGAGGTAGTCGAACGCGGCGCGGTGGTTGCCGGCCGGAAAGCCGAGCTCGGCCCCGGCGATGTCGAACCCGACCACGCCGCGTTCGCGGTGCCGCACGGCCAGTTCGGCGATCTCGAGGGCCCTGTCGGCGTGCCGCATCGCGGTGACCAGCTGGCCGACCCGGATGATCTGCCCCGCGGGCCCGTAGCCGCCAGCCTGGGCCTGGTCGATGCCCTCCTCGATGCCCGCCTGCACGGCGTCGACGACCTCGTCGAGCGTCAGACCGCCGGCCAGGTGCTGCTCGGGCGCCCAGCGCACCTCGCCGTAGATCACCCCGTCGAGGGCGAGGTCGAGAACGAATTCGCGGGCGACCCTGCTCAGCCCCTCGCGGGTCTGCATGACGGCGGTGGTGACATCGAACGTCTTCAGGTACGACACCAGCGACCCCGAGTCGGCGCTGTTCTCGAACCAGTCGGCGAGCGCGCCCTCGTCGGTCTCGGGCAGTTCGAGCCCGATGGCGTCGGCCAGTTCGATGATGGTGCCGGGGCGGAGGCCACCGTCGAGGTGGTCGTGCAGCGAGATCTTCGGCAGCCCGCTGATGCTCACATCGGTCGAGGAGAGAAAGTATTCTTCGGCTGCAGACATCGGGAGAACCTCCATAAAGCGAGGCCGACAGCCTCTTCGCGGCGCAGGTGCTGTGCCTCACACAATCTATCGGAACGCCCCTTACGCTTGCTGAATGTCACGCAAGATCATTCTCGACTGCGACCCCGGCCACGACGATGCGATCGCCCTGCTGCTGGCGCACGGCAGCCCCGACATCGACCTGCTCGCCGTCACCACGGTGGTGGGCAATCAGACGCTCGAGAAGGTGACGCGCAACGCGCTCTCGGTGGCGCGGGTCGCCGGCATCACCGGCGTGCCGTTCGCGGCGGGCGCATCCCGCCCCCTGGTGCGGCCGATCGAGGTCGCCGGCGACATCCACGGCGACTCCGGCCTCGATGGGCCTGTGCTGCCTGAGCCCACGCTGGCCCTCGACCCGCGGCATGCGATCGACCTCATCATCGACACGGTGATGGCGCACGAGCCCGGCGAGGTGACGCTGGTGCCCACCGGTGGTCTCACGAACATCGCGATGGCCGTGCGCAAAGAGCCGCGCATCGCCGAACGGGTGCGCGAGGTGGTGCTGATGGGCGGAGCGTACGCCGGCGGCAACTGGAGCGCCACGAGCGAGTTCAACATCATCATCGACCCCGAGGCGGCGCACATCGTCTTCAACGAGGCCTGGCCGCTCACCATGGTCGGGCTCGATCTCACCCACCAGGCCCTCGCGACGCCCGAGGTGGTCGAGGCGATCGAGGCCGTCGGCACACCCCCGGCCCGGTTCGTGGGCGAGCTGCTCGAGTTCTTCGGCGAGACCTACCGGCACCACCAGGGCTTCGAGTATCCCCCGGTGCACGACCCGTGCGCGGTGGCCTACGTCATCGACCCGAGCGTGATGAGCGTGCGCAAGACCCCGCTCGACGTCGAACTCACCGGCACGCTGACGCTCGGGATGACCGTGGCCGACTTCCGCGCCCCCGCGCCGCCGGGGTGCACCAGCCAGGTCGCGACCGCCCTCGATCATCCGCGGTTCTGGGCCCTCATCGTCGACGCCCTGAAGCGCATCGGCACCCCCGCCGCCGGTTGAGTAGCCCCGAAGGGGCGTATCGAAACCCCGCCGCCGGCCTCGGGCTTCGATATGCTTGCTGTGCGGGTTACTCGACCAGCGCCGGGTCGCCGACGTCGGGTTTCGATACGCTCGCTGCGCGGGCTACTCAACCGGCGGCGGCCGGTTACGAGATGCGCTCGGCCACGAGGGGGCCGCGGGGGCGGTACTCGTCGGCCGGGCCGATGGCGTACGCGCCGTCGAGGGCCTCGAGTGCACGCTCGAACCGTGCCGGCTCGTCAGCGCTCAGGGTGAACAGCGGCTGGCCGGCCTCGACAGTGTCACCCGCCTTGGCGTGCAGGTCGATGCCCGCGGCGTGCTGCACCGGGTCGGATGCCCGCGCCCGCCCCGCCCCGAGCCGCCAGGCCGCGATACCGAACGGCAGCGCCAGCTGCTCGAGCAGCACCCCCGACGAGTCGGCGTAGATCGTCTGCGTCTCGCGGGGCACCGGCAGTGCGGCGTCGGGATCACCGCCCTGCGCCCGGATCACCGCGCGCCAGGTGTCCATCGCGCGCCCCGAGGCGAGCGCGCCCTCGACGTCGGCGTCGGGCTGCCCCGCCTGGGCGAGCATCTCGCGGGCGAGCGCGAGGGTCAGCTCGACGATGTCGGCCGGGCCTCCGCCGGCCAGCACCTCCACCGACTCGCGCACCTCGTTTGCGTTGCCGATGGCGAGGCCGAGCGGCCGGTGCATGTCGGTGAGCAGCGCCGAGGTTCGAACCCCGGCGTCGTTGCCGAGGTCGACCATGGTCTGCGCCAGCTCGCGCGACTTCGTGATGTCTTGCATGAAGGCGCCCGAGCCGAACTTCACGTCGAGCACGAGGGCAGACGTGCCTTCGGCGATCTTCTTCGACATGATCGACGACGCGATCAGCGGAATCGCCTCGACCGTGCCGGTGATGTCGCGCAGCGCGTAGAGCTTCTTGTCGGCTGGCGCCAGCCCGCTGCCGGCGGCGCAGATGACGCCTCCGACGTCGCGCAGCTGGGCGAACATCTCGTCGTTCGAGATCTCGGCGCGCCAGCCCGGGATGCTCTCGAGCTTGTCGAGCGTGCCGCCGGTGTGCCCGAGCCCACGCCCCGACAGTTGCGGCACGGCCACGCCGAACGACGCCACGAGGGGCATCAGCGGCAGGGTGATCTTGTCGCCCACGCCGCCGGTGGAGTGCTTGTCGACCGTGGTCTTGCCGAGGCCGTCGAAGCTCATGGTCTCGCCGCTCGCGATCATCGCGAGGGTCAGGTCGCGCACCTCGCGGCGCTCCATGCCGTTCAGCACGATGGCCATCGCCATGGCCGCCATCTGCGCGTCTTCGACGTAGCCGCGCGTGTAGGCGTCGATCATCCAGTCGATCTGCGACGTGGTCAGGATGCCCTTGTCGCGCTTCGTGCGGATCAGGTCGATGATGTCGTGCGCTTCGGCGCTCACGCGACGCCCTCGGTCGCCTCGGCGTACTCGACGAGCGTGCGCGGGCCGAAGGCGTCGGGGATGACCTCGTCGATGGTGCGGATGCCCGAGACCGTCTCGAGCAGCATCCCCTCGGCCGAGTGTTCGTAGAGCAGCTGGCGGCAGCGCCCGCACGGCATCAGGGCGCCGCCCTGCCCGTCGACGCACGTGAAGGCGACGAGCTTGCCGCCGCCCGTCATGTGCAGGGCCGACACGAGGGCGCACTCGGCGCAGAGCGTCAGGCCGTACGAGGCGTTCTCGACGTTGCAGCCCGAGATGATGCGGCCGTCGTCGACGATCGCGGCAACTCCCACCGGAAACTTCGAGTAAGGCACATACGCGTGCGACATCGCCTGCAGCGCCACGGCTCGCAGGTCATCCCAGTCGACATCACTGGCCAGCATCACAACTCCATTCGTCACGATTTTATGTAGGGGCGGCCAGAGGCGGCGGGCCCGCGCGAACGACCGACGAGGCCGGCGACGGCGAAGATGGTGAGCAGGTACGGCAGCATCAGCATGAACTCGCTGGGCACCGGCGAACCGATGATGCCGAGCGCGTTCTGCAGGTTCGACGCGAAGCCGAACAGCAGGGCGGCGAGCGTCGCCCGAATCGGATCCCACTGCCCGAAGATCACCGCCGCCAGGGCGATGTACCCGGCGCCAGCCGTCATCTCCTTGTTGAACGCACCCACCGAACCGAGCGTGAAGTACGCCCCGCCGAGGCCGGTGATCGCGCCGGCGAGCAGCACGTTCCAGAACCTGGTCGGGTTGACCCTGATGCCGACGGTGTCGGCGGCCTGCGGATGCTCGCCCACAGCCCGCACGCGCAGCCCCCACTTGGTGTGGAACAGGGCGAAGTACACCGCCGCCACCGCGATGTACATCAGGTACACGATGATCGTCTGCCGGAACAGGGTCGGCCCGATGATCGGGATCTCGCTCAGGATGGGGATGTTGATGCGGTCGAACCGCGGCGGAGAGTTCAGCAGCTCGGCGTTCTTCGACAGCACCTGCGAGTACAAGAAGTTCGTCAGCCCGATGACGAGCACGTTGAGCACGACACCCACGATGACCTGGTCGACGAGGTACTTGATCGCGAACGCGGCCAGCACGAACGACACGACCGCCCCGGCGACCGCGGCTGCCACCAGCCCGACCACCGGCAGGCCGGTGATCGACGCCACCACGGCCGCGACGAACGCGCCGCCGAGCAGCTGGCCCTCGATCGCCACGTTGACCACGCCGACCCGCTCGGAGATGACCCCGCCGAGCGCGCCGAAGATGAGCGGCACCGACAGCGACACGGTTCCGACGAGCAGCCCCGGCACCTGCACCGGCAGCGACGCACCCGCATCGACCCAGGTGAGGAAGGCGACGAGGAAGAGCACACCGAGGATGGCGGTGAGCCACAACGGCACCCGGCGGTTGGCTCGCACAAGCGCGAATCCGGCGGCCGTGATCAGCAGCAGCAGCACGGTCACCACGATGCCCGTGGCCCTGGCCGGCACCGTGATGTCGGGCAACTGGATGGCGTCGCTGTCGGTCGACAGTGAGAACGTCGACGTTCCGTCGCGCCCCAGAATCACGAACAGCACGAGCGCGATCAGCGTGAAGACGGCGTACCCGATGGGCGCCTTCCAGCTCTTGACGATGGTGGTCTCGAGGCCGTTCGAGCTGTCGGGATGCTCGTGCTGGGTCGCTGTGGGCGGCCCGCCGGCGTCGAGCGTCTGGGTCACGTTCGGCACGCCGGTGTCGGCGCCGCCGGGGCCAGTGTTGACGGTGCCGCTCATTTTGCCACCGCCCCTGCCGCCTGGGCCGTCGGGGCCGATGGTGCCGCGGCGGGCGTCTTGGGCGGCTTCGGCTTCTTGGCCACCCCCGGCGTCGGCAGGCGGAACACCGCGCGCACCAGCGGCGGCGCGGCGATGAAGAGCACGATCAGCGACTGCACCACCAGCACGATGTCGACCGGGATGCCCTGGCCGGCCTGCATGGCGAACCCGCCGGCCTTGAAGGCGCCGAACAGGATGCCCGCGACGAAGATGCCCCACGGCTTCGAGCGCCCGAGCAGCGCCACCGTGATGGCGTCGAAGCCGATGCCCGCGTCGATACCCGAACTGAAGCCCGATGTGACGGTGCCGAGCACCTGCGCCACACCCGCGAGGCCGACGAGGCCGCCCGAGAGCAGCATGACGTAGATGTAGCTGCGCTTGACGTTGATGCCGGCGACCCGTGCCGCGTTCGGGTTGACGCCGACCGCGCGGAACTTGAAGCCGAGGCTCGACCGTGACAGCAGCCACCACACGAACACCGTCGCGGCGATCGACACGAGCAGCCCGGCGTGCAGGTTGAAATCGCCGCCCAGCAGGTCGGGGTAGACGGCGGTGGGCAGGTCGGCCGGGGTCTTCGGGTTCGACGAGCCAGGGGCCTGCAGCGCCCCCGGGGTGCGCAGCAGGTAGGCGATGAGCCCCACGGCGATGTAGTTCAGCATGATCGTCACGATGACCTCGTGCGCACCGGTGCGGGCCTTCAGCACGCCGACGATGCCGCCCCACACGGCGCCGCCCACCACGCCCGCGGCGACCGCCGCGAGCAGGTGGATGCCGTACGGCAGCGGAAAGGAGTAGGCCACCCAGCCCGAGCAGGCCGCCGCGATGAGCATCTGCCCCTGGCCGCCGATGTTGAACATGCCGGCGCGGAACGCCAGGCCCACGCCGAGACCGGCGACGATCAGCGGCGTCGCGAACGTGAGGGTGTCGGTGATGGGCTTGATCTGCTTGACGAAGGTGTTGCCGCCGAAGTTGTAGACGGCGCCCTGGAACAGTGCACCGTAGGCCCCCGAGACAGCGACCCAGATCGCGTTGAACGTGTCACCGGGCCGCGAGAAGAAGTACACCGAGGCGGTCTGCACGTTCTCGTCGGTGAGGGCGATGAGAATGCCGCCCACCACGAGAGCGAGCAGCACCGCGAGGATCGAGATGACGACGCTGCCACCCATGATGTCGCGCAGAATCTGGTTCGACCGGGGGGCCGGCGGCACCGCGGTCGACGCCGGTGAGCCCGAACCCGAACCCGGCGCGGCCGGCGACGCTACTGCAGTGCTGCTCACAGCAGGGCTCCTTCGATTTCGTCTGTGGTGGTGATCTCTGCGGGCACTTCGCCCGTCATCATCAGGCCGAGCACGTCGCGCGAGGTGTTGCCCGGCACGATGCCCACGATGCTGCCGCGGTACATCACGGCGATGCGGTCGGCGAGCGCGGTGACCTCGTCGAGCTCGGTCGACACGACGATCACGGGTACGCCGGCATCGCGTGTCTCGACGATGCGCTTGTGCACGAACTCGATCGACCCGACGTCGATGCCGCGGGTCGGCTGCGCGGCGAGGAACAGCCGCAGGTCGCGGCTCAGCTCGCGCGCCAGCACGACCTTCTGCTGGTTGCCGCCCGAGAGGCGGCCGACGGGGGTCTGGATACCCTGCGAACGCACATCGAACTCCTTCGCCTTCTCTTCGGCGAACTGGTTGAGGTAGGTCAGCTGCAGTGACCCGCGTTTCACGAACGGCTCGTTGTCACTGCGGTCGAGCATCAGGTTCTCGGCGATCGTGAACTCCCCGACGAGCCCGTCGACGTTGCGGTCTTCGGGAACGAACCCGACGCCGGCGTCGAGCACCTTCGACACGCTGAGGCCCACGAGCGACCGGCCGTCGAGCGTGATGGTGCCGCGCACGTCGTCCTGCAGCCCGATGATGGCCTCGGAGAGCTCGGTCTGCCCGTTGCCCTGAACGCCCGCGATGGCGAGGATCTCGCCGCGGCGCACCTCGAACGACACCGAGTTGACCACGAGCTGGCCGACGGCATCCACCACCGACAGGTCTTTCACCACCAGGGCTGGCTCACCGGGGGTGGCGATCTCCTTGTGCACGGTGAGCTCGACCGCGCGGCCGACCATCAGCGAGGCGAGTTCTGCGTTGGTGGCGGTGGGCTCGGCCTCGCCGACGACCTTGCCGAGACGGATGATCGTGATGCGATCGGCGATCTCGCGCACCTCGCGCAGCTTGTGCGTGATGAACACGATCGAGGTGCCCGCGTCGCGCAGCTGGCCCATGATGACCATCAGCTCGTCGGTCTCCTGCGGCGTGAGCACGGCGGTCGGTTCGTCGAAGACGAGCACCTGCGCGTTGCGCGAGAGAGCCTTGATGATCTCGACGCGCTGCTGCACCCCAACCGGCAGGTCTTCGACGAGGGCGTCGGGGTCGACGTCGAACCCGAACTGCGAACCGATCTCGCGCACCTTCGCGCGGGCGGCCGCCAGGTCGAGTCGGCCGAGGCCCTTCGTCTGCTCGTGGCCGAGCATCACGTTCTCGGCGACGGTGAACACCGGGATGAGCATGAAGTGCTGGTGCACCATGCCGATGCCGGCGTTCATCGCGTCACCGGGGCCGGCGAAATGCTGCACCTCGTCATCGAGGAGGATCTCGCCGTCGTCGGCCTGGTACAGGCCGTACAAGACATTCATCAGGGTGGATTTGCCCGCGCCGTTCTCGCCGAGAAGGGCATGGATCTCACCCGGCTTCACAACAAGGTCGATGTGGTCGTTCGCGACGAGCGACCCGAAACGCTTGGTGATGCCGCGCAGTTCGAGCTTCATAGTGTCAATCTACTTGAGGGGTTGGCAGGGAGACGAGCGTGCCGCTTAACGAAAGCCGGGGAGCCAGATCGACTGGCCCCCCGGTTTCGTGTCATGGGCGCGTGCGTGCCCGGTGCGCGTTACGGTGCGAGGTACGACTTGACCGGGATCGAGCCGTCGATGATGCCGGCCTTGATCGTGTCGAGTTCACCCTGCAGACCCGAGCTGACCTTGCTCTGGAAGTCGTGGAACGGGGCGATTCCGACGCCGTCGTTCGACAGGTCACCGATGTACGTGGTGGTGTCGAACGTGGTCGCGGTACCGGCGTTCTGCACGACCGCTGCGGTGGCCTGCTTGATGCCCTTCTCCACCGAGGTGAAGTAGAGGCTGTCGTAGGTCGGGAAGGTGTCGTAGACGTCGGCGTCGGCACCCAGCAGGGCGACCGTCTTGCCGGAGTCGGTGATCGCCGCGCCCGCGCTCTGGAAGATCGGGCCACCGACGGGCAGCAGAACGTCTGCACCCTGGTCGATGAAGTTCTGCGCGGTGGTCTTGGCGGTGTCGTTGGCCTCGAAGCCACCGGTGAAGGTCGCGGCGTCGGGGTTGGCCTCGTCGTAGCCGAGCACCTGCACCGACTTCGACTTCTGCTTGTTGTAGTAGTCGACGCCCTGCGCGAAGCCGTCCATGAAGATGGTGACGGTCGGGTAGTTCATGCCGCCGTAGGTGGCGACCTTGCCGGCGGTCGAGTAGTCGGCCGAGGCGTAACCCGCGAGGAATGCGGCTTGGGCGGTGTTGAAGAGGATCGGCTTGATGTTCGGGGCGTCGGTCTTGCCGTCGAAGTCGTTGTCGGCCGCGTCGTCGATGATGGCGAAGTCGACGGTGGGGTTGGCCAGCGCAGCGGTGACGGTGGCGGCCGAGAGGGCGAAGCCCACCGTGATGATCAGCGAGCAGTTCTGCGAGATCAGGCTGTCGATGTTCGGCGCGTAGTCGGTCTCTGCGTTCGACTGAACCGTGATCGGCTTGACGCCGAGGGCGGCCGAGGCCTCCTGCAGGCCCTCGTAGCCCAGCTGGTTGAACGACTTGTCGTCGAAGCCGCCGAGGTCGGAGACCATGCAGGGCTTGAAGCCTGCGACGGCCGATGCGGTGGGCGTTGCAGTCGATGCGGCGGGCGCCGACGCGCAGCCGGCGAGAAGCGCCAGGCTGGCGACCGTAGCCAGGCCGCCTGCGGCGACACGACGTTTGGTGATGCTCAAGATGTCCTCCAAAGTGCTGCCCTGCCCTGGGGGGTCAGGTGCTGTTGGAGGTACACGTTACCGAAAGTTACGTGCGCGCCGAGTATCCACAATGAGTTTGCACCCGAAGCGTTACAAAGACGGGATGCCACGAAATGTCGCGGAAATGTCCACGCGAAAATCGTGCGCGAGACGCAGGTTTCGATAGGCGTGACGCAGGTTTCGATACGCGTGACGCGGGTTTCGATACGCGTGGCTGCGCCACGCTACTCAACCAGCGGCGCTGAAGCGGGCGTAGCGAGAGGGCCCTACAGTACGTCGCCCGAGCCCGACAGCCGCAGGGCATCCACGACCGCCTTCACCCGCTGGGCATGCGCACTGGTCGTCACCAGCAGCGCGTCGGGGGTGTCGACCACGATGATGTCTTCGACGCCGATCAGGCTGATCACCCGGTCGCTGTGCGAGACGACGACCCCGCTCGACGAGTCGGAGAGGATGCGCGCGTTCTTGCCGAGAATGGCGAGCTCCGACTTGCGGCCACCCGAGTGCAGCTTGGCGATCGAGGCGAAGTCGCCGACGTCGTCCCACGTGAAGGTGCCGGGAACGACGGCGAGCTTGCCTTCGAGGGCGCTCGGCTCGGCCACGGTGTAGTCGATCGCGATCTTCTCGAGTTCGGGCCACACGTGGTCGACCACCACGCCGCGGCGCGGGGTGTCCCACGCCTCGGCGAGTTCGAGCAGCCCGGCGAGCAGCTCGGGGCGCGAGCGGCCGATCTGCTCGAGCAGCACGTCGGCGCGCGAGATGAACATGCCGGCGTTCCACATGTAACCGCCGTCGGCGAGGTAGGTCTCAGCCGTCTCGAGGTCGGGCTTCTCGACGAAGCTGTCGACGAAGCACGCGTCGGGGGCGCCCTCGACGCCGAGCGGCCGGGTGGCGTGGATGTAGCCGAAGCCGATGGCGGGTTCGGTGGGCATGATGCCGATGGTGGTGATGTACCCGGCGTCGGCGGTGACGAGGGCCTGGCGCACCACCCGGCGGAAGTGCTGCGGGTCGCCGATCACGTGGTCGGCCGCGAACGAGCCGATGATGACGCCCGGCTGGCGGCGCTCGAGAATGGCGGCGGCCAGCCCGATGGCGGCCGTCGACTCGCGCGGCTCGCTCTCGAGCACGATGTTCGCGTCGGTGAGACCGGGCAGCTGCTTCTCGACGGCGGCGCGGTGGGCACGGCCGGTGACGACCATGATGCGCTGGTCGCCGGCGAGCGGGGCCAGCCTGTCCCAGGTGTCGCGCAGCAGGCTCTGGCCCGAACCGCTGAGGTCGTGCAGGAACTTCGGGGCGTCGGCCCGGGAGAGGGGCCACAGTCGCGATCCGATGCCGCCGGCAGGAATCACACTGTAGTAACGGTCGATCAGATCGTTCTCTTGGCGCATGCGACCCACCCTATATGCGTTCGCTGTTCTGTCCTTCGACGTGGTCACGTCACCGCCCGTTCATGGTGCCTTCGTAGCGTGGCGAGCATGAGGGTTGCGATTGTCACCGAGAGCTTTCTGCCCACCGTCAACGGAGTCACCAACAGTGTCTGCAAGGTGCTCGACCACCTGCACGCGAACGGCCACCAGGCCATCGTCATCTGCCCCTCTTCGGGCAACCCGCCGCACTACCGCGGCTTCACCGTGCACCAGGTCGCCGCCATCGCCTACCGCGAGTTTCCCGTCGGCCTGCCGAACCTGCAGGTGCTGCGCATCCTCGCCGACTTCGCTCCTGACGTGGTGCACGCCGCCTCCCCCTTCATGCTCGGCGCCCAGGGCATCGCGTCGGCCAACCGGCTGGGCGTGCCCTCCGTCGCCGTCTTCCAGACCGACGTCGCCGGCTACGCGCGCCGAAACCACCTCGGCCCGGCCACCAAGCTGGCCTGGCGTTTCGTCAAGTGGGTGCACGACGGGGCGACGCTCACTCTCGTTCCGTCGACGGCGTCGATGGATGACCTGCAGAAGCTCGGCGTCAAGCACCTGCGGCACTGGGCGAGGGGGGTCGACCTCGAGGCCTTCCACCCGCGCAACCGCGCCCTGCCCGAGGCACAGGCGCTGCGTGAGCGCCTCAGCCCCCGGGGCGAGATCGTCGTGGGGTACGTGGGCCGTATCGCGCCAGAGAAGCAGCTCGAACGGTTCGCCGCCCTTCGGGGCATGCCGGGCATCCACATCGCCCTCGTCGGCGACGGGCCCGCGCTCGCCCAGGTGAAGGCGGTGACAGAAGGGATGCCCGTGACCTTTCTCGGTCGTCTGGGCGGCGCCGCGCTCTCGGCGGCCTATGCGAGCTTCGACGTCTTTCTGCATACCGGCACAGAAGAGACCTTCGGCCAGACCCTGCAGGAGGCGCACGCGGCCGGACTGCCCGTGATCGCGCCCCGCGCGGGTGGACCGATCGACCTCGTGGCCGACGGCGAGAACGGCTACCTCTTCGACCCCGACGACCCCGACGAGATGCGCGACCTGGTGGCCGACCTCGCGGTGAGCCCCACGCTGCGGCGGCGGATGGGCGAAGCAGGCCGGCGGGCGGTGCTCGGGCGCACGTGGACGAGTGTCTGCGGCGAGTTGGTCAAGCACTACGAGTCGGTGCTCGACGTGCCTACACTGGACACGAGACGGACGGCTCGGGCCCGTCTCTAGAAAGGCTAGCCTTCGTTTTAGTTAGGTCACCCTTACAAGACATTTCACGATGCGAACACTATGCTGAAGAAGATTTCGCACCGGGCGCGGCGCATGTGCGCCAGGTAGCGAACCCATCCTTAACCAAAGGGGGTTGCTCGTGCCCAATGAAGCGGCATCGACACTCACCACCGCCAGAAGCTCGTCGAAACGGCCGGCCGGCACGCTGTACCGCGGCAACACGGGCATGTGGTCGTGGGTTCTGCATCGCATCACCGGTGTGGCCATCTACTTCTTCCTGCTCGTGCACGTTCTCGACACGGCGATGATCCGGGTGAGCCCGGAGGCGTACGACTCGGTGATGAGCACGTACAAGAACCCGCTGATGGGCCTCGGCGAGACGGCGCTCGTGATCGCGATCATGTTCCACGCGTTCAACGGCATCCGCATCATCCTGATCGACTTCTGGAGCAAGGGCGCGAAGTACCAGCGCGTCATGTTCTGGATCGTCATCGCGCTCTGGGTCATCGGCACCGCCGGGTTCGCTCCCATCCACCTGCACAACGTCTTCACCGAGGGGCAGTGATGTCGACGATCATCGAGGCACCGCGCTCACCGCGGGTACGTTCCAGCAAGGGCCGCGTCAACTGGGAGAAGTGGGGCTGGCTGTACATGCGCCTCTCCGGCGTGCTGCTGCTCATCCTCATCTTCGGCCACCTCTTCGTGAACCTGGTTCTCGGCCAGGGCATCAAAGAGATCGACTTCGCGTTCGTCGCCGGCAAGTACGCCACGCCGTTCTGGCAGTGGTGGGATGTCGTGATGCTGTGGCTCGCGATGATCCACGGTTCGAACGGTATGCGCACCATCGTGAACGACTACGCGTCGAACCGCGTCGTTCGCCGGGTGCTGCTCGGGGGCATCCTCGTCGCCGCCGTCGTCTTGATCGTGCTCGGCACGCTCGTGGTCTTCACCTTCGACCCGTGCAGCACCCTCATCCCGGCAGACCAGGCTCTCTCGTTCTGCCCCGTGCCGTAACGACACGCACCGAAGCACGTTCTCACAACCGCAAGGAACCAGATCCAGTGACTGACTATGCAGATGGCACCGTCGTCGACGGCGTGACCTACCACCAGCACGACGTGGTGATCGTCGGTGCCGGTGGCGCCGGAATGCGGGCGGCCATCGAGGCCGGCCCGAAGGCGCGCACCGCCGTCATCTCCAAGCTCTACCCCACCCGCTCGCACACGGGCGCGGCGCAGGGCGGCATGGCCGCCGCCCTCGCGAACGTCGAAGAAGACAACTGGGAGTGGCACACCTTCGACACCGTCAAGGGCGGCGACTACCTGGTCGACCAGGATGCCGCGGAGATTCTGGCGAAAGAGGCCATCGAGGCGATCTACGACCTCGAGAACATGGGCCTGCCGTTCAACCGCACGCCCGAGGGCAAGATCGACCAGCGCCGCTTCGGCGGGCACACCCGCGACCACGGCAAGGCGCCCGTTCGCCGGGCCTGCTACGCGGCCGACCGCACGGGCCACATGATTCTGCAGACCCTGTACCAGAACTGTGTGAAGCACGGCATCAACTTCTTCAACGAGTACTACGTGCTCGACCTCGTCATGGTCGAGGTCGACGGCGTCAAGCGCCCCTCGGCCGTCGTCGCCTACGGGCTCGCCACCGGCGACCTGCACGTCTTCCAGGGCAAGTCGATCGTGTTCGCGACCGGCGGGTTCGGCAAGATCTTCAAGACCACGTCGAACGCCCACACACTGACCGGCGACGGCGTCGGCATCATCTGGCGCAAGGGCCTGCCGCTCGAAGACATGGAGTTCTTCCAGTTCCACCCGACGGGGCTGGCGGGCCTCGGCATCCTGTTGTCTGAAGCGGCACGTGGTGAGGGCGCCATTCTGCGCAACAGCGAGGGCGAGCGCTTCATGGAGCGCTACGCCCCCACCATCAAAGACCTCGCCCCGCGTGACATCGTCGCGCGCTGCATGGCCACCGAGATCCGCGAAGGCCGGGGCGGCGGGCCGAACAAAGACTACGTCTACCTCGACATCACCCACCTCGAGCCGGCCGTCATCGACGCCAAGCTGCCCGACATCACCGAGTTCGCCCGCACCTATCTCGGCGTCGAGCCCTACACCGAGCCCGTGCCCGTGCTGCCGACCGCGCACTACGCGATGGGCGGCATCCCGACCAACGTGGCCGCCGAAGTGCTGAGCGACAACACGACCGTCGTGCCCGGCCTCTACGCCGCCGGCGAGTGCGCCTGCGTCTCGGTGCACGGCTCGAACCGCCTCGGCACCAACTCGCTGCTCGACATCAACGTCTTCGGCAAGCGCGCCGGCAACAATGCGGTCGAGTACGCGGCGACGGCGGAGTTCGTTCCGCTGCCCGACGACCCGGCGAAGCCCATCCGCGACCTGGTCGAGATGCTGCGCACCTCGAACGGCACCGAGCGCATGTCGACCATGCGGAAGGAGCTGCAGGATTCGATGGACCGCAATGCACAGGTCTACCGCACCGAGACCTCGCTCATCGAGGTGACGAAGGTCATCGCCGACCTGCGCGAGCGCTACAAGAACGTCATGGTGCAAGACAAGGGCAAGCGGTTCAACACCGACCTGCTCGAGGCCATCGAGCTCGGCTTCCTGCTCGACCTGGCCGAGGTGCTCGTCTATTCGGCGATGTACCGCAAGGAGAGTCGCGGCGGACACTTCCGCGAAGACTTCCCGAAGCGCGACGACGAGAACTACATGCTGCACACGATGGCCTACCTCACCGGCGACGCACACTCGACCGATGCGGGCGACCACATCAAGCTAGACACGAAGCCGGTAGTGGTCACCCGCTACCAGCCCATGGAGAGGAAGTACTAATCATGAGTACGGCAACCCTGGACTCTCCCCCGGCTCCGGCCGAGGCGCCCATCCCGACCTTCACCGTCACCATGATGGTGCGCCGGTTCAACCCCGAGGTCGACGAAGAGCCGCGCTGGGAGGACTTCGACGTCGAGCTCTACCCCACCGACCGGGTGCTGGATGCCCTGCACAAGATCAAGTGGGAACAAGACGGTTCGCTGACCTTCCGTCGCTCGTGCGCGCACGGCGTCTGCGGCTCGGATGCGATGCGCATCAACGGCCGCAACCGTCTCGCCTGCAAGACCCTCATGAAAGACCTCGACATCACGAAGCCCGTGTACGTCGAGGCCATCAAGGGCCTGCCGCTCGAGAAAGACCTCGTGGTCGACATGGAGCCGTTCTTCGCCTCCTACCGCGAGGTGCAGCCCTTCTTGATCGCGTCAGACAAGCCCGAGAAGGAGCGCATCCAGTCGGCCAGCGACCGCGCTCGTTTCGACGACACCACCAAGTGCATCCTGTGCGCCGCGTGCACCTCGTCGTGCCCCGTGTTCTGGACCGACGGGCAGTACTTCGGCCCGGCGGCCATCGTGAACGCGCACCGCTTCATCTTCGACTCCCGCGACGAGGCCTCGTCGGTGCGTCTCGACATTCTGAACGACAAAGAGGGCGTGTGGCGCTGCCGTACGACCTTCAACTGCTCTGAGGCGTGCCCCCGAGGCATCCAGGTGACCCAGGCCATCGCCGAGGTCAAGCAGGCCATCATGTTCGGCAAGCGCTGACATTTGCACACCAGAAGGGCCGCACGCAACCCGTGCGGCCCTTCTGCACGCCCGGGGCCGGCCGGCTCTAGGCTGAGGGCGTGAGCACAACGCCTGTGAAGAGTGCCAAAGACCCCAAGCCGAGCGAGGCCGTCGAGGTCGCGACCGAAGACGCCGAGGCGAAGCGCGCGACGAAGCCCACCGGCATCAAGGGCCTGATCGACTGGGTGCTGCACTCGAAGCCGGTGCGGGTCTTTCAGAACTACGGCGCCAACGGCGGGCCGCTGCTCGCCTCGGGCATGAGCTACCAGGCGGTCTTCGCGATCTTCGCGGCACTCGCCGCCGTGTTCTCCATCTTCGGTCTCGCGCTGGCCTCGAACCCGCAGCTGCAAGACGCCATCATCGCCCAGTTGAACACGAGCGTGCCGGGGCTGATCGGCCCCGACGGCGCGATCAAACCGGATGCCCTGACCAGCGCAACTCCCGCCCTCGGCTGGACCGGTGTCATCGCCATCGCCGGCCTGATCTTCACCGCCGTGGGCTTTCTCGGGTCGACGCGCAGCGCGATCAGGCTGATCTTCAACCTGCCCGGGCCGAAGACCAACTTCGTGCTGCTGAAGCTGAAAGACTTCGGCCTCGCCATCGCGTTCGCCATTCTGCTGCTGATCTCGGCGGCGATGTCGATCGCCTCGAGCTCGGCGCTCGGGTTCGTGTTCGGCCTGTTCGGCTGGGATCAGACGTCGGTCGCCGGCCAGGTCATCGCACGCATCGTCGGCCTCGTGGTGGTGTACATCTTCGACACGCTGGTGCTGGCCGGGGTGTACCGGGTGTTGTCGGGCGTGCCGATTCCGTTCCGGCAGCTCGCCCCGGGCGCCGCCCTCGGGGCCGTCGTGATGGGCATCCTGAAGGTGCTGGGCTCGGCGCTGCTCGGCGGCGCGACCTCCAACCCGCTGCTCGCCTCCTTCGCCGTGATCATCGGCATCCTGATCTGGTTCAACCTGATCTGCCAGGTGCTGCTGATCTTCGCCTCGTGGATCGAGGTCAGCATGATGGATGCCCACATCGACCCGCGCAACCTCACCCCCGAAGAGGCAGAGGCCGAAGCCCTGCAGGCCGAAGCCGAAGCGCACCGAACGGCCCTTCTCGCCCAGCGCACCCAGATGGCGACCGAGCTGGAACGCGCCCACGGGCTGCGCAAGGGCACCCTGCGGCGGGCGATCAGGCGCATCGACCGCGAGCTCGCCCGCGAGCCGCAGGAGCCCGTCATCGACCCCTCCTCGGCCACCCCGCCGCCGAAGTAGAGTGTCGGCCGCGGCCGGTAATGTGGAGGGCATGGTCTCCGGCTCCAAGAATCTGCGCGTCGCCTCTGTCAACGTGAACGGCGTGCGCGCCGCGTTCCGCAAGGGCATGGCCGGGTGGCTCGACGGGCGCGGTGTCGACATCCTCGCGCTGCAGGAGGTGCGGGCGTCGACCGAAGACCTCGAGCAGCTGCTCGGGCCCGAATGGAACATTCTGCACGACGCCGCCACGGCGAAGGGTCGTGCGGGGGTGGCGATCGCGTCGCGCGACCGGGCGAACATCCACCGGGTCACCATCGGCGACGAGGAGTTCGACAGCGCCGGGCGCTGGCTCGAGGCCGACTACGAGGTCAACGGGCAGATCGTCACCGTCGTGAGCGCCTACGTGCACTCGGGCGAAGACGGCACGCCCAAACAGGTGGAGAAGTACAAGTTTCTCGACGGCATGGAGAAGCGGCTGCCCGAGATCACCGAGCACAGCGAGTTCGCGGTGGTCGTCGGCGACCTCAACGTGGGTCACAGACCGCTCGACATCAAGAACTGGAAGGGCAACGTCAAGCGCGCCGGGTTTCTGCCCCGCGAGCGGGCCTACTTCGACCGATTCTTCGGCGAGGCCGGCAGCACGGTCGAGGGCGTCGACGGCTCGACGGGCCCCGGCCTCGGCTGGGTCGACGTGGGGCGCCGCCACGCGGGCGAGGTCGACGGGCCGTACACGTGGTGGTCGTGGCGCGGTCAGGCGTTCGACAACGACAGCGGCTGGCGCATCGACTACCAGGTCGCGACGCCCGCCCTCGCCGAGCGGGTCACCGCCTACTCGGTCGACCGGGCAGCGTCGCACGCCGAGCGATGGTCGGATCACACCCCTGTCGTCGTCGACTACTCGATCTGACGCTGGTCGAGCAGCGCGATGCGCCACGCTGGTCGAGTAGCGCGAAGCGCGTATCGAGACCCACGCTGGTCGAGTAGCGCGAA